>JACQGE010000122.1 GCA_016199675.1 Acidobacteriota bacterium
GAAGACCCCTTGCTGCTGGAAGCCTTCCGGCGCGGCGATGACATTCATGCGCTGACCGCTGCGGCGGTCTTCGGCGTGCCAGCCCGGGAACAGACGTCAGAACACCGCCGCCGGGCCAAGGCGATCAATTATGGAATCGTGTATGGGATTAGCGCATTCGGTCTTGCCCAGCAATTGGAGACTTCACAGGCGGAAGCGGCGGAATACATCAATCAATATTCCCAGCGTTACGAGGGTGTGCGCAAATATGTGGAAAGCACGCTGGAGGAAGTGCGGCGGAACCTCCAAGTGCGAACGCTTTTCGGCCGTCTGCGGAGAATCCCAGAGATTAAAAGTAAGGATTACAACGCGCGCGGCTTCGCCGAACGCACTGCCATCAATACGCCCTTGCAAGGCACGGCCGCTGACCTCATGAAACTGGCGATGATCCGCGTCCAGCAGGAACTGCAGAAGAGAAAGCTCGACGCCCGGCTGATTCTTCAGGTGCACGACGAATTGATTTTGGAAGTTCCGAAAGCGCAGCTTCAAGAAACCGCTGCGCTTGTGCGCACTGCAATGGAGCAGGCCTATCCCTTCCAAGTACCGCTGGTGGCGGAAGTGGCGGCGGGGCCGAACTGGAGGGACATGGAGGACGTGGATGGGTGAGAAAAACGAGATAGAAAGATATGCAGTCAAAGTACACTACCTCGATGCTTCTGCGCTCGTTAAGCTGGTAGCAGATGACTCAGATGAAGAACCCGGAAGAACCGCAGTACGAAAGTATTATGAAACCCACACCAGCATGATGACAACGTCCCACTGTTTTTTAGAAGCACTGTCAGTCTTCAAGAACAAATTCCTCCGTGGACGGATTTCCAAAGATGAGTACGTCAATGATGTGATGACGTTTATAAACCGAACCGTAGGATGGAAGCTCGAAATAGAAGAGATACCGATTCTCTCCGACAAATTGTTGAGTGAGGCTGTGACTCGAATCAAGAAATACGATCTCGATTTTGTTGATTGTGTTCAGATCGTGACCATCTTACATGGGAAATATAAAATATTTTGTGGGGATTCCAAGTCCGTTTTGATAACAGCGGATCGAGAACTTGCGAAGGTTGCTCGTGCTGAGGGGCTCAGGGTGTGGGAATGCACAAGTGAACCTCCGCCGCCATAGTCTGAGGTCAGCTTCCCACGCTGCGCTCGGGATGACAAAAGGGCGCTCCTTTCGGCAAGCTCGGGGCAGGGTGTCGTGGTTACCACTGTTAATGTTGTACGGTATGCACCTTTCCCCGGAGGGGGAGGCGCAAATTTTTGTCGGCTATTTTGACATTTTGTTGCAAGTCGCTATAGCGGGCGATCAAATAATCCCCGCTGGGTTCCAGGAATTTCTGTTGTAGCGGTTGCCAGGTTTCCGTCGCGAGCCAGAGTTCGATCCGTTTTAGCTGGGCGGCAACCTTTGGAGACTTAGAAATCAGTTCCAGGTGAAAGACCCGCTCGCCATCCAGTTGCTCTTCGCCACGGAGAGTCACGTCATAAGCTTTCTGAAGTTCTTTTCCGGCAGTGCCAAAACCGAGCAGCAGGAATTGTTCGATTAACTCCCGGCGCTCGGCAAGGGAGTATTCCTCCACCTCCGCGATCTTCGGCCGGTAGATCGAGACCTTAGTATCGGCAAACAATACATATCGTTCGGCCGGATTCGTAAACGCCAGCATAACGCGGGGCTTTCCCTTGGCTTTCTCAAAATAAATCTTGCCTTTTTCGGTGGAGGCATCATTCACGATCACTGTAACTTTCGTGTATTCCAGGTTTCCAACAACGCTCTTGAAGCGGGATGCTGCCTGATCCATTCCGTCTAAAATGGTTTGTAACTTCTGACGATCGGTGGCGGACTGGCCCCTAGAACCAGCGGCCTGAAAGGCAGTCGCTTCGGAAGGAACGCTGGCTTGCGCCAACCCAAGCAGTACTACTCGGAGCCATCGCCAGGGTCTACTCCCGAATCCAAACCGCATAGCTGATTACCTCTCCTTCCGAATCCTTCTCTACGGGTTCGATGCGAGTTATTTCCACAGGTTTGCCTGTAAAAGTGCGCAAGATCCGCCGGGCGCTTCGGATTACCGTGCCATTATCCTTCCTGTCGAGGAGCGAAGCGCGCAGCCGGTAAACTTTCCCGGCAGAATCATTCCGCAAGAGGACTACATCGGAAGTGGCGGTTGAAACAGTGGGCTGGTCATGGAACCAGTGGCGTGGCGTCAAAAAGACGAATGCCAAAATCAGGGCGACCATGATGTCATATTGCCAAGTTCCGCGCTCATAAGTCCAAAAGAATCCCCGATGGATAGCCGAGCCTAGCTTGCGAAACATACCGATAGTTTACGCCAACAAAGATTGGATGGGTAGGGGCAGGCGAATCTGAAGATGTGCCTGGACAGTGCTGCCCTTAAGGCGATTGTCGATCCACTATGTATGGGTTGCTGTAACATAACCTGCTATCTTGTACGCCAGGCGGGCGCAAAGGAATTCGCAGGCATGAAAACCTGGTTGGGGCGATAACTCCACAATATCGGCGGCGATGATTGTTTTCCGAGCCGCCACTTCCTTCAGCAACCGCAACACCTCATGCCAACCAAGGCCTCCCGGTTCCGGCGTGCCAGTAGCGGGCATTAGCGAAGGGTCCAGACCATCTACGTCGAGAGTAACATAAATCGCCTCAGAAAGAGATTCGACCACTTCCGGCACCCATTTTTCCGGAGGTTGGCCAGCGATCTGCTGGGCGAAAAAGACGCGGGTATTGGAAAGATGCGGCAGCGCGTCCGCTTCTTCTTTGGAGAGACTGCGAATCCCCACCTGGACCGCTGGACAGATTTCCAAAACTCGCCGCAAGGCGCACGCATGGCTATGTCTTGTTCCTTCATAAGTGTCGCGTAGATCAGCGTGGGCGTCTATTTGCAGCACGGAGAGATTAGAAAACTTCTTCGCGCAGGCTGCCACAATCGGCGGGGTGAGCGAATGCTCTCCCCCTAGGGCCAGCACAAATTTGCCGTCGGCCAGCAGTCCGCTTGCCACTGTATGCAAATTAGCCATGACCTCCTCAATAGTTCCCGAGTGAGTTTCCATCTCCGGCAGGGTGTGAAAGCCGCAGCGAAAAGGTTCGCTCCGCAACTCCTCGTCATAAAGCTCCATATTGCGCGAGGCGTCCAGGATAGCCGCCGGGCCGTAGCGGGTCCCCGGCTTATAGGTGGTCGTCCGCTCCAGGGGGATCGGCCAGACAACCATCCTAGCTTGGTCATAGCTGGCATAGGGTTCCTCTAAGCCGCCAAAATTCAGGGGAGGACGGGAAGGATAGGCGGGAAGCATAATGGGTCAAGATTCTGCGAGCGTAAAAACGAAGCTTCGGTGGCAGCTATGGCAATAAGATGGCAGCAGCAATGACCGTCGTCCACTTGGCGTATTTATCTCCCACCGCTGACTGGGTGACATTCATAGTGCGAACGATTTTGTTGGAGATTCGGTAAATCTCCTTTTTTTCATCCCAACTTCTGTCCGGGTCAAATTCCACGTTCAGTGTCGTGGCCAGCATTTCTGCCGCCAACTCTTCGGCGTAGTCCCCGGCTTCTTCATCGGTCTGGCCGAAGGAGTGGTGCTCGGAAAGGTAGCCGTAGGCTTTCTTGTCCGCGGGCAGCGCCAGGCCCACGCTGGCCGCGATCAGTCGGTGCGGTTCCCGCGTCGTATTTTCGCTCATTACCGCGAAGATCACTTCGCCTGGGTCAAACTTGCGCAACCCCTCCTGACGACTTATGAGTTTGCAGCCGCCAGGGAAAATGCTGGAAACCCTGACCAAGTTGCACGCTGCAATCCCAGCCGACCTCAGAGCCAACTCAAAACTGGAAAGCTGTTCCTTATGCCTCCCAACTCCCTTTGTCAAAAAAATCTGTTTTGGCAGAAACATCTTCTTCTCAACACACCCTTTCCGGAATTGAACACTTCCCCTCGCGAAAGCTTACTCCAAGCGCGCTTAATTGTCCGGCTTGACAATCTCAGCCCAGGAGGTTCAGCGAAGAAACGTAACAAAAATCAAGATCGCCAGTCAAACGTTTTTTGACAGAAAGCCACAAAAAGGATTCCTGGGTCGTAGTGCACCCCGGACTCCCCAATCTTGACATACAAGAGCGCCTTGCGGAGAATCAAGAAATAGGATTGCGCGCTTATCAAAACTGGGAGGTCGTCTAACGGTAAGACTGCGGACTCTGGATCCGCCTATCGGGGTTCGAATCCCTGCCTCCCAGCCAA
>JACQGE010000118.1 GCA_016199675.1 Acidobacteriota bacterium
ATCGCGCGCCGTAACGGCTTCCATCCCCGTTCCCACCAGCGGCGCCTCAGCCCTCAAGAGCGGAACGGACTGGCGCTGCATGTTGGAACCCATCAGGGCGCGGTTCGCATCGTCATTTTCCAGGAAGGGAACCAGAGAAGCCGCCACGCTGACTAATTGTTTTGGCGAGACGTCAATGTAGTCCACCTCCTCCCGGTGCTTCAGCACAAAGTTGCCTGCCTGGCGAGCGTTCACCAGATCCGGCACGATCCGTCCCCGCTCATCCAGTTGAACGTTTGCCTGCGCGACGACATATTTGTCTTCCTCCCAAGCGGAGAGGTAGAAGCAGTACGGTTCAGACTCGGACTGCTTCTTACGGCGGTCTTTTAATTCCTGGTTGGTTTTCTCCCACAGGTCCCTTTCGACGACCTCGCCGGACTTGAACTGGCTGTCCCCGGAGTGAGTAGTTCGGGCATAGTCCACGACCCGCCCTTTCACAACCTTTCGATAGGGGCTCTCGATGAAACCAAACTCATTGATCCGTGCATAGCAGGAAAGGGAAGAGATCAAGCCAATGTTGGGACCTTCTGGCGTCTCGATGGGGCAGATGCGCCCGTAGTGTGTGGGATGCACGTCACGCACCTCGAAGCCTGCGCGCTCCCGGCTCAATCCCCCAGGCCCTAGCGCTGAAAGACGCCGTTTGTGAGTAATCTCAGATAGAGGATTGGTTTGATCCATAAATTGTGAGAGCTGGCTGGAGCCAAAGAACTCTCGGATCGAGGCGATAGCCGGCTTGGCATTGACCAGATCATGAGGCATAGCCGAGGCGATTTCCTGGTACACCGACATTTTTTCTTTGATCGCCCGTTCCATTCGTACCAAGCCGATCCGGAACTGGTTTTCCAACAGTTCCCCGACTGCTCGGACGCGACGGTTTCCTAAATGGTCAATATCATCTGTTGCGCCGATATTTCTCCGGAGCTTGAACAGGTACTGGAGTACCTCGCAAAAATCGTTTAAATCGAGGGTCCGCTTTTCTAAAGAAATCCAAGGTTCCAGCAGGATTTCTCCAGCATGAGTTTCTACTCCATCGAGTACCCGCACTCGCTGGCTGCTGGCGACAGGATAGCGCTCCAGTTCTCGCTCCTTTTCATCGAGGATCGCCAGCGTGCCTTCCCCACTGGCCAGCCAGACATCCTCTGCCACTTTGGAAGTTGTAAAACCAGTATATTGGATGCGGCCCCCGTGCTTTGCCTTGATGGCTTGATCCTTCAACTTGATGTTGAACTTTAACCGTCCGACCCTGGAAAAGTCGTATTTGCGCGGGTCCAGAAACATGCCATGGAATAAGGCATTCGCAGTGTCCAGGGTGGGGGGATCGCCCGGGCGCAATTTCCTGTAAATTTCGACCAAGGCATCTTCCCGTTTCTTAATGCTGTCCTTTTTCAGGGTCTGACTCAGCATCATGCCCACCTCTTCCCGCTCCGGAAAGAAGATTTGAATCTGGGGAATGCCGGTCTCCGAGATGGCGCTGAGCCGTTCCGGTGTGAGTTCCTGGTTAGCTTCAGCGAGCACTTCGCCAGTGCTAGTGTCCACCACATCGGCCAGAACCCAGGCCCCTTCCAACTCCTGTGACGAAACTTCCACAGATTCCACGCGCGCCTTTTTTAAGGAATCGTAGTGCGATGCAGTAATTCTTCTTCCCCCATGCACCAATTCTTCCTTGGTTCGCGGATGGAGAATATGATGGGAGAGTCTGAATCCGATCAGCCCTTCGGAAAGCTCCCAGAAGAACCGCTTTTCCTGGGTTCGAATGGTTTCCCCTTTATAGAATTTCTGAAGAATTTCCGCATCGGTTTTCAACCCTATGGCCCGCAGGAAAATAGTCCCCAGAAATTTCCGCTTGCGATCAATCCGCACGTAGAGAATGTTCTTGGTGTCGTATTCGAATTCAACCCAGGAACCTCGGTAGGGAATGATCTTGCCGAGAAAATAGGAGCGCTGGTTGGCCGTTTCAAAAAATACGCCGGGCGAACGGTGCAATTGGCTGACAATGACGCGCTCCGTGCCATTGATGATAAAAGTGCCGTTTTCCGTCATCAACGGGATCTCGCCGAAGAAAACCTCCTGCTCTTTAATGTCCCGAATCGTCTTGACCCCTGTCTCCGGGTCTTTCTCATAGATGGTCAGACGAATGGTGACCTTAAGAGGAGCGGCATAAGTCATGCCACGTTCCTGGCATTCGGCAACATCGTATTTTAGTTGCAGGTCTACGGGATCGCCGCACTTATCGCAGAATGTCACCCGGTTGCGATTGGCAGCGCCGCATTTACCGCACAAGACTTCTCCTCCGATGTTGTAGGGGTTGGTGATGATGCTGGCTCCGCAGCGCCAGCATGTAGTGCGCAAATGATGCAAGCCTTTTAAGTTTCCACACTTGCATTCCCAGTTCCCGATGGAATAGTCTACAAAATCCAGTTGCGAGAGCCCGCGGAAGT
This sequence comes from Acidobacteriota bacterium, assembly GCA_016199675.1. Classification (GTDB taxonomy): domain Bacteria; phylum Acidobacteriota; class Terriglobia; order 2-12-FULL-54-10; family 2-12-FULL-54-10; genus JACQGE01. The sequence continues at coordinate 2,478 of JACQGE010000118.1, forward strand.
CCGTGATGGGGAACACGGAAGCGAATACTGCTTGTAGCCCCATATCTTCCCGTTCCTGCGGAAGAAGGTGCATTTGCAAAAAGCGGCTATAGGACTGTCTTTGGACTTCGATAAGATTTGGGATCGGAAGGTCGGTGCGAATCTTTGAAAAGTCAACTCGTTCTCGACTAGTGCCATTTGTTTTCTGATCCATATCCTGCTCCTAATCCTATTCTTAGTTGGTCCCGGAAAAGCAATTGGCTTCCCTGGCGCATATAAGACGGCGCGAGTAACTCCTTCGGCCCTTGACGCCCGGGGCCAAGGCTATCCATTTGCCACAATGGTTACTGAACATGCCCACGGAGGAATCGAGATAGAAAGTGGAGGTCAGTTTCTTCTCTCCACCCCATAGAAATAGCCCCTTTGGGGGATCAATCGGTTCTTCCCCATTTGATGGTCACGAAAAAAAGGCCTCTGGCCATCGAAAAAATACTAGCGAACCTCGACGGTGGCCCCAGCCTCGGTGAACCTCTTTTTGAGAGTCTCCGCTTCCTCTTTAGGAATTCCTTCCTTGACGGGTTTAGGAACGTTGTCCACTAGATCTTTGGCTTCCTTCAACCCAAGGCTGGTCACTTCGCGCACCACTTTGATGACGTTAATTTTATTGCTTCCAATGCCCGTCAGCACCACGCTAAATTCAGTTTTCTCCTCGGCGGGGGCTGCGGCAACTCCTCCGGCGGCTGCGGGGGAGCCGGCCATCATCATTGGAGCAGCGGCGCTAACTCCAAAGGCCGTCTCCATTTGCTTGACCAGTTGGGATGCTTCCAGCAGCGTTAATCCCTTGATTTCTTCCAGTATGCTTGTAACCTTATCCGACATGATGACGCTCACTCCTCCCATGCGGCAGCCCAATGAGCTAATCCGCGATTTGGCAAATTAGGGTTGAAATTTATTCTCCTCGATGGCCCGCTGGATTACGGAAGCCATGCTCCGGATCACAGACTGAATCGCGGTGGCGATGCCTCGAGCCGGGGAGCCGACCAGGTACATCACCTTTGCCAGCAATTCTTCTTTGCCCGGCAGCAAGGCCAGTTCGGCCATCTCTGCCAGCGAGACCACTCGGCCTTCCACTACTCCTGTGCGGAAGGTGAAGTTAGGATTTTCTTTTGCGTAATTCGATAGAACCTTGGCCAAAGACACGGGATTAGTCGAGGTCATGGCCAAAGCGGTTGCTCCAGACAGCGATTGCAAAACCGGTTCGGCCGGGGTTCCCTGTGCGCTCCGTGCGCACAGCGTATTTTTAACTACCCGATACTGCCCTCCTGCTGCCCGCACCTGTCGCCGCAGTTGCCAGTCTTCGGCCACCGGGATTTTTTGGAAGTTTATGACGAAGACGGTGTTTGCCTTTGCCAATTCCGCTTGCAACGTCTCCACTTCCTGTTGTTTTTCTTCGCGATTCAAGCATTTCCTCCCGTAGTTATTGCTTAGACGTGCGCCTCAGCCGTGCTCAAGTCAATGGGAATTCCCGGACCCATCGTGGAAGATAGGGTAATGGTCCTTACGTACTTTCCTTTAGCAGCAACCGGTTTGGCCTTCACCACCGCCGAAATAAAAGCCTGTGCGTTTTCGACCAGCCGTTGCGCCGGGAAGGTGGTCTTTCCAACCGGGGCATGTATGATGGCGGTCTTATCTACGCGAAACTCCACCTTGCCCGCTTTCACTTCCTGAACGGCAGTTTTTACATCAAAGGTGACGGTTCCCGCTTTGGGGTTGGGCATGAGACCGCGAGGCCCCAAAACCTTTCCCAATCGGCCCACCGATTTCATCATATCCGGCGTCGCGATGACGGCATCGAAGTCTGTCCAACCTTCCTGGATTTTTTTGACCATCTCTTCCCCGCCGACAAGGTCGGCGCCGGCTTCTTCTGCTTCGCGAATTTTTTCGCCGCTGGCAATCACCAGTACTTTCTTGGACTTACCAAGTCCGTGCGGCAGGACGAGAGTTCCGCGGACCATCTGGTCTGCCTGCCGCGGGTCCACTCCCAGCCGTAGAACCAGTTCCACGGTCTCGTCAAACTTGGCATACTTGACCTTTTGAAGCAGTTCCACGGCTTCGTTCAGTGGGTAGGGACGGTGTTCCACTGCTTTTCGGGCTTTTTCGATATTTTTTCCTTGCGGTCTGGCCATTTCTAAAAAATCTCCCTATCGGCTAGCCGATCACATCAATTCCCATGCTGCGGGCTGTTCCGCGTATGGACTGGACGGCGGATTCCAGAGAATCCGTATTCAGGTCCGGGAGCTTGGTCCGAGCAATTTCCTCCACTTGTTTCCCGGTTACGGTTCCCACTTTATTGCTATGAGGTGTTCCAGATCCCTTGGCGATTCCGGCTGCCCGTTTCAGCAGGACTGGAGCCGGCGGAGTCTTTGTGATGAAACTGTAGCTGCGGTCTGCATAGACCGTGACGACTACGGGGATGATCAAACCTTCCATGTCAGCGCTGGAAGTTTTGGCATTGAAGGCCTTGCAGAAATCCATAATGTTGACCCCGTGCTGCCCCAAAGCTGGGCCGACCGGCGGCGCTGGTGTGGCCTTGCCAGCCGGAATCTGCAACTTAATCTGCCCAGTGATCTTCTTGCCTTTTGTCGGCGCTGCCATCAGGACTCCTATCCATCATGTCGGCGGAACCTTACCGAACTAGTTCCGCATTTCGTTTTTCCCCACTCCTACAAAGTCATAATTTCTCGACCTGCAAAAAATCCAATTCTACCGGCGTAGCACGCCCGAAGATGGTGACCATGACTTTCAAGGTATTGCGATCAGAATTGATCTCATCTACCACACCCGAGAAATTGCTGAAGGGACCGTCCACGATCCGGACGGTCTCGTTTCTCTCGAAGGTCAGTTTCGGCTTTGCCTTTTCTCCCCCCACCGTGGTGTGGTGAAGGATTTGGTTCACTTCCTCTTCGCTGAGGGGGGAAGGGGTCTGGCCGCCTCCCACAAAACCGGTAACTCGTGGAGTGGACCTCACCACGTGCCAGACATCGTCGTCCATCTCCATCTCCACGAGGACATAGCCGGGATAAAAGAGCCGAGGCGTGGTGATTTTCTTCCCCCCTCGCATCTCGACGACGGTTTCGATGGGGACCATAACCTGGCCGATCTTGTCCTCCAACCCAAACGCCTTCACCCGGCTTTCCAGGCTTTCTTTCACCTTCCGTTCAAAGCCGGAATACGTATGGATAATGTACCAATGCTTTGCCATCCCGTTCCAAATCAATGCCGCTAGCTTCCCAGCCGGAGCAGCCATCCTACCGCATGGCTGAACACCCAATCCAAAATTCCAAAATAAATTCCAAAGAAAAAAACAGTCAAGACAACCACGACTGTAGTGGCGCGGATCTGCTGGGTGCTGGGCCAAGTTACACGCTTACTTTCAGCACGAACGTCCGCTAAAAATGTCTTCGTCTCTTTTGGCCAAGTTCGAAGGTTAGACCAAAACCCCCCGCTGGGGGCGCTTGGTTTTCCTTCCCGGCCAATCGTCGTACTTCCCACTTTAGTTTCTTTCATAAATTTCCGGACTGTTTTTGACTGGTCTCCGAAAACATTCTCTGCGAGAAAAAACTGGCAGGGGTGGAGGGATTCGAACCCCCACATCCG
>JACQGE010000012.1 GCA_016199675.1 Acidobacteriota bacterium
CGCGCGGGGAGCCCGTTCCAGCGCCTGGGCTGCCCGCTCAATGTCGGCTCGCGCGGCTCGCGCCAGGGCAGCGATGGTAACAGAAGAGCCAGACTGCGAGGCAACCTCGCGCACGGCCTCAAAATCTCCTTCCGACGCGATGGGGAATCCGGCTTCCAGGATGTCCACCCCCAGCTCTTCCAGTTGCCGGGCCATCCTCTTCTTTTCCGCTGTGTTCATGCTGCAGCCAGGGGACTGCTCTCCATCCCGGAGGGTCGTATCAAATATTTTGACTCTCTCCTCGGCCACTCCTACCTCCCTGGCGCAAGAAGGCATTCTAGATCCCGCCTTCCTAATATAGACAATCTTAGGTGAAGTATAGCAAAGAGAATCTTTAGAAGGCAAATTTATAGTTCTAAATTTAATATAAATATTGTTAATATTGATATTGAAGGCTGCGCAATTTACTCCTTCCTCTGAAAAAAAATTTATGGAACTATCGCAACTGACTATTTTCCTGACGGTCGCTTCCGAAAAAAGTTTTTCTCGCGCGGCACAGAAACTGATGCGCACTCAGCCTGCCATCAGTTTGGCCGTGCAGCGCCTGGAAGCCGAACTGGGTGAAAAACTGGTGGATCGCTCTCTGAAGGACGGAACCCTCACGGACGCGGGAAAGATTGTTTACGAATACGCCCTCAAATTCGAAAACCTGCGGCGGGAAATGGCGAATTCTCTGACGGAACTTCGTAATAAATATACCGGAAAGCTTATTATCGGGGCCAACGAAAGCGGGGCGCTCTATTTGCTGACGCACATCCACAACTTTCGCCAGCTTTATCCAGGCGTCAAGGTGGAAGTCCGGCGATCGCTGTCGCGCAATATCCCCAACGAAGTGCTGGACAATTCCATTGATCTGGGGGTGGTCAGCTACAAGCCCGGCGACCGCAACTTACAGACGATTGTCATTTATAACGACGCGGTGGCTTTTATTGTCTATCCAGAGCATTCTTTCGCCAAGCGCAAGCAGATCTCCATTCGGGACTTGGGTGCGGAAACTGTGATTGCCCACAACATAGCTTCCCCCTACCGGCAAATCGTTCTGGAAGCGTTTCAAAAATATCAGGTCCATCTGAACATGGACATCGAAATGCCTACAGTGGAGACCATCAAGAAAATGGTCCAGAGCAAGATGGGCGTGGCTTTTGTTCCCCGGATGTGCGTGCAATCGGAACTGGCGGCGGGCGAGCTAGTCGAGGTTCCCGTGCGCGAGTTGCAGGTAGCACGGAAAATTCACTTGGTGCATCCCGCTCACCGGCATCTCTCCCATGCGGCCAGGGCTTTTCTGGAACTCATCAAGAACTCGAACAATGAATAGAGATGAACCTCAGCGGCTAAAGCCACATTGATTCTGTGGCGGTTCTGGCATGGCTGAAGCCATGCCCTGACGAAGCATTAAGTCTGCACGAAAAGTAAGAAAGGTCTAGTGTCTCTGATTCAGAACTGAAGCGCAATCCTATACTCGCTGTTTTTTCAAGGCAATCCTTTTAAGCAACTCCTCAATTCGTTCCTTCAGTTCCTCCCGCACTTGGCGAAAGATCCGCATTCGTTCTTCTTCTGTACCCTGGGCCAAGGCCGGGTCCAGCACGCTCCAGTGTAAAGACTCTGCAGCACCAGGGAACAACGGGCAGGATTCCTTGGCTTGGTCGCACACCGTGATGACATAGTCGATGTGTTCTCCCAGGAACAAATCGAGAGATTTAGCGCGTTGAGCAGAAATATCAATGCCGATTTCAGCCATACATCGAATGGCATCGGGATGGATTGTCTTCGGATGAGTGCCGGCGCTGGCCACCTCAATCGTTCCACCGCTCAGATGGCGCAGCAGGCCTTCAGCCATCTGGGAGCGGCAGGAATTGGCCGTGCAGAGGAATAAAATCCGGGTTGGTTCCATCTCGTTCATCGGTTACGAATTGCCCATTCTTCTTATTGAATCAAGGAAATAGCTTTCACTTCTCTTGATATCACAGCCGGGGGAAGTTGGGCATACGTCAGCACCTCCGTAAGCTTTTGACCATCGGTCAACATCCAGCGCAAGAAGTCTGTCATACCCTTTTTCTTCTGAGGGTTGTCAATTTTGGCCGGAACGAGGAGCCAAGTGAAGCTGGAAATTGGGTAGGCGTCCTTTCCAGGGGCATTGGTAATAGAAACTCGGAAATCTTCTGGCATTTGTTCCGCGACTCCGGCCGCCGCTGCCGTGACGCTTGGCAGGCTCGCCTTGACGAAGTTCCCAGATGAATTTCTGACCGAACCGTAGGCCAGACGATTCTGAACGGCATAGATCAGTTCGACATAACCAATCGAATTAGGGGTTTGTTTAACGAGGCCCGCTACTCCCTCGTTCCCCTTGCCGCCTAGCCCCACGGGCCAGTTTACTGAAGTACCTACGCCTACCTTATTCTTCCATTCCGGGCTTACTTTCGATAGATAATCCACCCAGATGTAAGTCGTACCGCTCCCATCCGCCCGGTGCACTACCACAATGCCATTGCCGGGGAGATTCACTCCGGGATTAGTTTTCGTAATCTCTGGATCGTTCCATTTCGTAATCTTTCCGAGAAAAATTCCGGCTAATGCTTCCGGCGTAAACTTCAGCTCTTGGTTTAGGCCCGGGATGTTGTAAGTCGGCACGACGGCTCCCAGGACTGTAGGAAAATGCAACACCGAGACGCCCTTCCATTTGTTTTTGAATTCTTTGATCTGATCGTCGGTCATTGGCCCGTCGGAGGCACCGAAATCCACAGTGCGCTCGGTTAGCTGTCGTATTCCGCCTCCCGAGCCGATGGACTGATAGTTGATTTGAATCTCCGGGTGCAGCTTGTGATACTCGTCGAACCACTTCGAATACATCGGATATGGAAATGTCGCCCCCGCTCCATTGAGCAGGATCGGGGCGGATCTCTGTGACCATGCTGTTGAGTTCAGTCCCAGCACGAGGGAGATTAAGGCCAGTTTCAGAATCGTTTTCATCGTAATTCCTCCTAAAAATTTTGTTCGCAATGCCTACAGTTGTGTTTGAAGACCTCTGGATTTCGGTCGATCTTCGGAACTGATGTGAGTCATTTTAGAAAGCCACCTGAAATTGCAGGCGGAACTGGGTGTCGGAAAGGCTCTGGCCACTTACGAGCCGCGTACCGAGTCTGGGAAGTCCCGAACGGGCTCTTGAGGAAAGCGTGGCGAAGGCGGAATCGTACAGAAGTTTTCCGACATCGGCCTGAATTTTTGCATTATGACCGTGCCAGTAGTAGCCCAACACGCCGCGAATTTCGCTGAGTGTTGAATCGTCCACATCGCGGTCGCCGTCAACCTGGGCATAGCGGACTCCCAACTCGACGATCCTCGGGACGACCATGAAGCCGATCTGGGCGTGATAGCCCTGCGATTCTATGTCCGGGCCTGCGACCGGGTTCTGCTGTTCGTCGGTCATCCAGAAATATTCCGCCGTGGAGAATATCCAGGGGGCTTTGAAAGCGAACTCGACATCGTAGGCGGTTTGGTTATCCGGGTTCTGGAAAACGCCAGCCGCCGTGCGTCCGCGAATTTGGGTTCCGGTCAGAGCGCCAAAACCTAAGTGCAGCACCGAACCATTGACATCGCCGGATCCTTCTGACAGGCTGTAGGCCCCCAACGGGTTGACAAAGACCCGGCCCGTCACGAGGTGGTTCTGGTTGTTTTGCAGCCGGGACTCGCCCGCCCCATTGAAGATGCCGATCGCATAACCGAGTTTCTGGCTGGCGGCCGTGCCACTGAGCATCACTCCCATGTCGCGTCCGGGAGTGAACTTGCCGTCAGTGATGGCCCGGTCCACGAACTGCTGCCTTCCGGAAGAAGTAAACTGCTGCAACCCAAAGGGCGCTTTGAATTGTCCCATCACGATGCGGTAATGAGGGTTGGCGGGCCGGATTTCGATGATGGCGTCCTTGATCCGGCTGCCGCCATCGCCGCTAGTCCGGCTCATCTCAAACTGAAAAGAATATTTCAGCCAGGATTCGTACCCCCCGCTCAGCGTTATGCGCAAGCGGGGAATGTCGAAGGAACTCGCGGCGCCGTCCTCCATGCCTAAACCGGAGCCGGTTGTGTCGGCGTCGAACTGCTCCCGGTCATCGACCGTCCAACGGAACTGCGCGCGCGCGCCGAGGGTCAGGCTGTTGTTGCCCGACGAAATGGTCACGCCACCCCTCGACGCATCTACCGTCGTCTGCGCCTGGGCGGGCACACCGATAAACAGAATCATGGTGAGAAGGGCCAACAAATTCTTCAAACTGAACCGAGAAAACATTTTTAGTTCGCCTCCTTATTGCAATCGTTATGAGTAGTTACATTCCTGCGATCGGTTTTTCCATAAGTTTCCATTCGCGGGTTTTAGAAGTTCGTGCTTCGCCGGAAACGATCGCGTGTGCCAGCAGGGAAATCACTGCGGACTCACTGGATGGAACCAGCAACAGGTCAAACGCGCCTGCTGCTAATACTTCGACCCATTCTTGGGAGCCTTCCTCAAATTCTCTTGTTTGGCTCACCACGACCGTCGGCAATGCCGGGTATCTTGTCTGCACTGCGCTCAACGCGTCTTTCCAGGTTCCTGTTGCAAAAAACCGGTCGCACAGAACAACGCTATAAGAACTGCCCGCTAATAGGCGGAGCATTTCCGGGACATTTTCCGCAAGTTCCACCGCCGCATATTTAGCGAGAATCCCGTGTAATCGATCCGTTTCCATGCTGCCGCCGCTCAATAAAAGGATTTTGGGACGTTGGTTTATCATCTTTTAACTTCCTTCCGCCAAAGCCACCATAACGCTTGACAAAACTTCCTGTAAATCAACATAATGCTGAGTAGAATCATTCTAAAATAGTAAATGATTAATAATAGATATATGCTGTAAAAGTGACCAAAATCATTCTCTGAAAAGGAAGGGTGACAAACGATGGAGTTCTATCAATTAGAGTATCTCTGCGCCGTGGCCGAGCGCGGCGGTTACAACCAGGCGGCGCGGCATCTTTATCGCGTTCCAAGCGCGGTTAAGCGCGGCGTCGCTTTGCTGGAAGACGACATAGGTGTTCCGCTCTTGCAGCGAGATGGGCGGAAAGTGCGCCTAACCCAGGAAGGGGAAGAATTTGTCTGCTGGGCGCGCACCGCTATCGAAAGCCGGACCGAAGTGTTGGACCGCATTCGAAAAAAAGGGCCGCCTCGGGGTCGGGTTGTCATGGCTGCTGGGCAGGCTATTCTGAACAAATTTCTGCCCCGCCTCAAAACTTTCATGCACCAACATCCCCAAGTGGAAATCTTGATCCTGCGCCGCCGGGGTCTGGAGATCGGAGCGCTGATTGAACAAGGCGAGGCCGACTTTGGGTACTTGCCGCTCGACCACTGTCCCGCTACGTTGCATTGGCACCGTTGCGTGGAACTGAAAATGCTCTTGGCGGTTCCCAAAAGCCACCCGCTGGCCCTCAAGCGAAAAATTTCTTTGCAGGACATCAGCCGCGTGCCCTTGATCTTGCCCGATCATCAGGCTTCCTCCGGACAACGGATTCACCATACGTTCCAGGAACACGGCCTGGAATACCGCCCACTGGTCGAAACAGGTGATTCCCGTTTGCTGCTCAGTTTTGTGAGGGAAGGAATGGGCATCAGTATCCTTCAGGAACAGCAGATCAGTAAAGACACGAAGAAGCAGGTGAAAATTATGGACGTCACCCGACTATTCGGCAAGCAGGTGGAAGGAATCGCCTGGCGGAAACACGGCTACCTCTCTGACGCTGCGCGCCGGTTGGTGGCGGCGCTGGCTCCAGATGCGCACATCAACTTTGAGGGAGTCAAATAAACCGATTGCGGCTCGGCAAGCCATATGACTTCAGATTGCTTTGCTGCCTTCAGGCAACCTCACCTACAGAATCTAGCCGCAATAATATTTTTCAGGGTTCTGCTTCCGCAAGGTTTTCCCAGAACTGCGTGACAGCCCGGATGCCATCAAAGAAATTCGGGAGATAAAACTTCTCATTCGGCGAGTGCAAACGGTCATCCGGCAAGCCAAAACCCATCAGCACCACGGGCACTCCCAAGGAATCCTGGAAGCGGGCCACGATCGGGATAGAACCACCCGCGCGGATAAAGACGGTCGGCTTGCGGAAGGTTCCGGTAAGCGACTCCACAGCGGCCTGGAGATAAGGATGCGTGGGCGACATCAGGACGGCTTCAGCGGTACTGAGCATTTTCACTTGCACACGCAGGCCGGGCGGAGTGAGCTGCTCGACCTGTTTTTCAAAGGCGGCTAATATTTTTTGCGGGTCTTGTCGCGGCACGAGCCGCATGCTTACCTTGGCGGAGGCTTTGGCTGGGATCACGGTTTTCGCTCCCTCGCCCTGAAATCCGCCCACGAGCCCGTGCACTTCCAGGGTGGGCCGCGCCCAAAGCCGTTCCAGCACTTCAAAACCTTCCTCGCCCACCAGACAGGGCGAGCCAACTTCTTTCTGAAGAAATTCCTTCTCGTCGAAAGGTAGTCGCGCCCAGGAAGCTTTCTCTTCCGGCGTCGGCGGCTCTACATTGTCATAGAAACCCGGTATCTGAATGCGATAGTCCGGTGTCTGGAGCCGAGAGATGATTCGGATAAGCCCCATTAAGGGATTAGGGGCAGCTCCTCCATACATGCCGGAGTGCAGGTCCTGGGCTGCCCCCGTGGCGATCAACTCGGTGTAAACCAGCCCGCGAAGACCGATGCACAACGTGGGAAGGTCCGGAGCGAACATCTCCGTGTCGGAAATCAGCGCGACATCACAGCGCAACTTCTCCGCGTTCTGCTTCACATATTTGTCCACTGCCAGCCCGCCTACTTCTTCTTCGCCTTCGATGAGGAATTTGACATTCACCGGCAGCGCACCGTGCGCACGCAGGAGAGCCTCGGCGGCTTTGACATGGATATACATCTGTCCTTTATCGTCGGAAGAACCCCGCGCGTAGAGATTGTCATTGCGGATGGAAGGCTCAAAAGGCGGTGTAACCCATTCCTCCAGGGGATCAGGCGGCTGGACGTCATAGTGGCCATAGCAAAGCACGGTCGGCTTGCCGGGAGCGGCCACCCATTCTCCATAAATCAAGGGGTGGCCGGCGGTTGGAATTCGTTCGACCTTCTCCATTCCCGCCGCCCGTAGCTTTGCGGCTACAAACTCGCTGGCTTGTTCGATGTCCGGTTTGTGTTCGGGCAAAGTGCTCACGCTGGGAATCTTTAAGAAGGTCTTCAACTCTTCCAGAAAACGATCCTTGTTGCTGTCAATATAAGCGCTGACCTGTGTGCTCATGGAGACGCTCCTCCGGCATATAATGGTTGTAGGAAGTATATCTTGAAACAAAATCTCCGAATACGGCCAGCCCCAATCCGCGTCTGGGAAGTCGCCGCCTCAATCGGCATTGCTCTCTTATTTGCAATGCTCGCCAACGCTGCGGACCAGAAGCTCATCCTCAAAGATGGCACCGATCAACTTGTCCGCTCTTACGAGATCAAGGGGGACCGGGTTCGCTATTTCAGCGCCGAACGTCTGGATTGGGAAGAGATACCTGCCTCGTTCGTGGATTGGGAGGCTACGGAGAAAGCCAAGCAGGAAGCGGAAGAGGTCCCCGAGGTCGAACTGGAAACGCCTCCGCCGCCATTCGAAGTGGCTCCTGGGATTCCGTTGCCGGACAAAGAGGGCGTTTACGCTTATGACGGAAAGAATCTGGCGATCCTGGAACAGTCGCAGACCACAGTCAGAAACGACCGCACCAGAAGCATTTTGGGATCGGTTATCCCTGGGTTAAAAGGGCGGGCCTGGGCAGAACTGGCAGGCCCTTCCGCCAAATTCGCAATTGCAAATCCCAATCCCGTCTTCTATCTGCAACTAGACCAGCCATCAGCGGCTGGATATACCTTGGTGCGGTTAGAACCGAAGGATGACCGCCGCGTTGTGGGAGAGATTCTGATCGCTCCCGTCACCGGAAAAATGTCCGAATCTCAGCAATTCGTGCCTTCCACATCGGAGTCGGTGCGGGACGGCTCTGTTGCCGGGGAACTGCCTGTGCTCCGCCTCACCCCACAAGAACCGCTTCGTACGGGGGAATACGCCGTGATCGAATTTGTGGAGAAGGGGCGAATGAATCTTTTCGTCTGGGATTTTCGAGTGGCCGCTCCAGCGCCGACCAAGCCATGAACAGGCATCACGAATGAACCCATTCTGCTGCCTTGCGATGTATAATTCTCAAGAAGATATAGCCGGAAACATAGACCATCCATGTGAGCAATTTCGTTTAGCGGATCAGGTTAGTTTGAGGGAGCTAGTTTTTTGATCGCCCAGCGGTTGGTTTTCCGAGTTCACGCTTTGCAAGCCATGTTTCGGCGAAGCATCAGCAAAGCGGACGTACAGCACGTGCTGGCAGCAGGTAAGACAATTGAAATTTATCCAGAAGACCATCCCTATCCCAGCAGGCTGGTCTTGGGCTGGCAAGAACAAGGCCCGTCCATGTAGTAGCCGCCGACAACCCCGCAGAGCAGGAGACGATCATCATTACCGTGTACGAGCTAGACACAGACCGCTGGGAGCCGGGTTTCGAGAAAAGGAGAAAGTCATGAATTGCGTGATCTGTAAACAGGGCAAGACGCAGTCAGGGACCACTACAGTCACGCTGGAACGCGAAGGGATTACTGTTGTTTTCAAGAATGTTCTGGCTCAGGTCTGCGGCAACTGCGGCGAGCCTTACGTGGATGAAGAAACGAGTAAGAAACTCCTCGAAGCTGCGGAGCAAGCCGCTCGTTCCGGCGTGCTGGTGGATGTCCGGGAATACACTACTGCGATGGTGTGAACATCAAAAGCGGGTAGGCCCATTTCTCCACTCGGCGGCCTAGCCAGGTGTTGGAGCCGCTCGCGACCGGATGGGCGGGCAGAGCTTTTCTTTCGATTCCGATTTCTTCTTGCGGCCCTAGCGGCCCCGCCGACGCAGGTTGTGCACGGAAGGCATTGCATATCCCGAAGCGTCCTAAAGCCGAATTCTTGATGAGATCCCCTTCCACCAGTCAGAGAGCATCCCCCAGGTATCCATCTCCGCCTCGAGCATAGAATCAGCGGGATTCGCGGGGTCAAAGCGTACAACCAAGCGGTCGCCCGGCATGTAGAATAAACGGTCGAAAACTTGAGAACGTTCACGGTCCGTGAACTCCAAATAGCCCGCGGTCGGTTGGCTGAAACGTTTCTCCGTGTTCCAGGTGTATACAACGCCATTGATGGTGTACTCGTATGCCAAGTGCACCGTTACCAGAAATAGCTCAATTTCTTCCACAGGCTGGTACTCACTGTGGGTCTGCGATGAAATCACCCAGCCGAATACGCTGCCCCAACGCTTCCTTCTGGAGGTAGCAGCTGCCATTGCCATACCAGTGATAGCAAGGCCTATCCCCATAGCGATCAGGACTAGGTTGTTCATTTCCACGTTTCAAGCCGGGATTTCCAGTATGGCCTCCCAGCTGTGGTAATGATGCACCCGTGGGCCTGAGTTGGAGCACATTTTTTATCGCTTGAATCCCATGTATCCTCTGCCTCTGCCGGATGGGTAGGGAACTCGGAGAGAAGGGGAATGGGACTGTTCGGAGGTGGTCCGGACGGATCAGTGTCAGCGGCGAGGCACATTGAGAGGCGGGAAATAAACTCCAGAAGTTGTCGGAAGGGACCATGACGGGCTGCGATGCCACCCCAAAACAGGCTCTTGCGATTTTCCTTGACAGCTGGGGGGCGGCGGATGCATGTTTTCGGCGAAGGGGAAGCTCCAATATCGGAAATTCCCGATCAAATATCTTTCGCCCCTCCGGGGCTTGTCTTGATTTCCCCTCTGGAACCCACGGCTTGCGCCGTGGGC
>JACQGE010000120.1 GCA_016199675.1 Acidobacteriota bacterium
ACGAAACAGCGGCTTCAGCCGCTGAGGGCCAACGACGCACCTCAGGGGCTAAAGCCCCATCCCTTCTGAGTTGCTTTCGGCACGCCTGAAGGCGTGCCCTGACGGTGTTCCCAAGAAGGTTTTGCAATAGCTTCTAACGTGATGACTGGAATTTTCAAGCCGCGATGCGTCCCTTCAGGTCATCAGGGTGAAACGGTCCCGATTTGGCGATCAGGTCCCGTGCAGCGTCAACTTTCCCCCAGACATTCCACAAGAGCACTCCCCGCACGCTTCCTGCTTCCAGGTAGTAAACAACGCCCTCTCGGTATGGCTCCTTCCAATCAGAGACGGGCTGGAGTCGCGAGTCCAATTCGCCCACGGCTTCATAGCCCAACTCGAACAAGTCCGAATAGAAAAGGGATAGATGGTGGTAGGGAGTGGAGTCCCCGGCCATGGCTCGGCCAGCCGCCCGGCCCATCGTGTTGGCGTTGTCCTCATGCTCTACGCGCAGACGTTTTCCTAGCGCCGGACTATGGAAGTTAGCCACATCCCCAGCAGCATAGATATTGGAGTCGCTGGTGCACAGAAATTCGTTCACAACGATTCCGTTGTCCACGCGCAACCCTGCTGCCACGGCTAAGTCAACATTGGGTTCAATTCCGAGGCCGGCCACAATGCCGTTCACGACGATCTCCCGTTCTTGCTGCGTCTTGAGATTCTGCGCTTTCAGGACAAGTTGGCTGTCGCCAGCCTGCAAGCCAGTGATCGTTTCGCCCACCAGCAATTCCACGCCCTTGTCCCTATAAACCTTGTTCAGAAATTCGGCGAGGTCCGGCGGGAATAGTCGAGCGCCGATTCCTGCCTCGGGGAAGATCATCACGACTTCCATCTTATTCATCGCGAGCGCAGCGGCGATTTCTGATCCGATGAAGCCTCCCCCGATCACAGCGAACCGTCGAGCTCCCTCCTGGATCATCTTACGAAGCCGCTGGTAGTCGTCCAGCGTCCGAAAATAAATGATGTGATCCCCGCCGAAAGGAAACCGGCGTGGTTTTCCGCCCGTAGCGAGAAGGAGTCTCTCGTAAGTGTGTGCGACACCCAGGTCGTCCTCGACGCTCCGTTGCTTTGGATCGAAGCGCACCGCCTTTCTTCCCAAGAGCATCTCCACATTGCGCGTTTCGGTTTGTCGCCAGATGCTATCAAGCGGCTCGCCTTTCCAAAGTGCTTTCGAGAGAGGCGGCCGGTTATAAAGACGATAGGGTTCCTGGCTGATCAAACCAATGGAACCTTTTGGGTCTATCTCGCGGATACCACCAACCGCAGCGTCGGCGGTCATCCCGCCGCCGATAATCAAGTATTGGTAATGGGACATGGGTTTCTCCTTTCATCAGCCAACCCTTCCTGAACCTCCCGGGGAGTTTTATTCCGCCTCATTTGCCCGGCTTTGGTGCCCGCACTGCCGCTCCCGGAAGGAGCGCGCTATAATAAACAGTTTAGCTCAAGAAGCATTTTGTCCTTATGGCAACAAAACGAGCTGAAAGGGTAACAGCGGACCAGCAGACCACGGATTACATCCGCGTCCGGGGTTGCCGGGTCCACAACCTCAAGAATATTGACGTGGACATTCCCCACAACGCCTTGACCGTGGTGACCGGCGTGAGCGGATCCGGCAAGTCCAGCCTGGCTTTTGATACGCTTTATGCCGAGGGCCAGCGGCGCTATGTGGAGTCCATGTCCGCCTATGCACGGCAGTTCCTTGAGCGCATGGAAAAACCCGATGCAGTCGAGATCATTGGGATCGCTCCGGCGGTCGCCATTCGGCAGAAGAACACCACTCGCAATCCGCGTTCCACCGTCGCCACCGCCACTGAGATTCATGATTATCTGCGCCTGCTCTTTGCCCGTGTCGGACAAACCTATTGCCCCCAATGCGGCGAGGAAGTGAAAAAAGATTCGGTGGATGAAGTCGCCGCGCGCCTGCTCACTCTGGCCAAGCAAATCGGCCCGCCCGAAGGTTTGCGAGCCTACATCCTTTTTCCCTTGATGCGCAATTCAATCGCAGCGGCCACCCGTCCTCCGGCAGGCTCCCCCATTCGTCCTCCCTCCACCCCTGAAGCCCTACGAGACCGCCTCTTCGAGCTTCGCAAGCTGGGTTTCAATCGTTTGTATCAGGAAGGGCAGATCTTCGAGTTTTCCTCGCCGGAGTCGCTGCTGGAGATCAATTTTGCTAGCCCGGTTTGGGTACTGGCCGACCGCCTGGCGCT
Source organism: Acidobacteriota bacterium (assembly GCA_016199675.1). Taxonomy (GTDB): domain Bacteria; phylum Acidobacteriota; class Terriglobia; order 2-12-FULL-54-10; family 2-12-FULL-54-10; genus JACQGE01. Next base: position 2,244 of record JACQGE010000120.1, read on the forward strand.
CACTCCGGAATCCCGGCAACGTCTGATTGACAGCATTGAACTGGCTTACCGCCATAGTGGAGAAGTGGTCGTGGAATTCCCCGATTTTCCTGGGCGCTCAGTCCTCGAGGTGCCGCCCCAACCTTTGCCGGATTTTCCGAAAGAAACTCCCGCCCGCCTGGCCTTCAACGAGCGCTTCGAATGTAAGAAGTGCCACCTCTCCTACGAGGAGCCGGAGCCGCGGCTTTTCTCGTTTAACAGCCCCTACGGAGCCTGTGCGCGCTGCCAAGGCTTTGGTAATACGATTGACTTTGACCCCCAGCGCGTGGTCCCGGACCCTGCGGTCACGTTGGACAACGGCGCCGTGGAGCCGTGGACCAAGCCCCGCTACCGGCGCTTCTACAACGAATTTCGCAAAGCAGCCCGCGCACAGGGTATCCCTCTGGACGTCCCTTTTTTCCAGTTGTCCCCGGAGGAGAAAGAGTTCATATGGGAGGGGATGGTGCAAAGCGCCAGGGGAGCTAAGCGCGGGGTTGGAGTCAAGGCTTTCTTTGATTATCTGGAGCGCAAGAAATACAAACTCCACGTGCGCGTTTTCCTGGCCCGGTATCGCGGTTACTCCATGTGTCCGGATTGCAAAGGAGGGAGGCTGCGCCCGGAGGCCTATCAAGTGAAGGTGGGAGGGCAAGATATTCGCTCCTTGTCTCGGATGAGCATTGAGGAAGCCCGGAAGTTCTTTGATTCGCTGCGTCTCACACCGGCCCAGGGAGCCATTGCCGATAAAATCCTCCACGAGATTCACCAGAGGCTACGCTTCCTGGAAAACGTGGGTCTGGAATATCTGACGTTGGACCGGCTGGCGAATACGCTCTCCGGGGGCGAAGCGCAGCGGATTCAATTGGCCTCCGCCTTGGGCGCGCACTTGGTGGGAACCTTGTATGTGCTGGACGAGCCTTCCATTGGCCTCCACAACCGCGATACCGCCCGGCTGATCCAGATCTTGAAAGAACTGCGCGATCAGGGCAATACCATCCTTGTTGTCGAACATGATGTGGCCATGATGGAAACGGCGGACCACATCCTGGACTTAGGTCCTGGCGCAGGAGAGAACGGGGGAAATCTGCAATTTGCCGGAAGTTACCCCCAATTGCTCTCACAGAATGGAACATTGACCGCGCGCTATCTCCGGGGCGATCTGCGGATCAGTTTGCCCGCTCGCCGAAGGCCGGTGTCCCAAAAGCAACTGAGGATTTGCGGCGCTTTTGCCCACAACCTCAAAAACATTGATGTGGCAATTCCGCTGGGAGTGATGGTGGCCATTACGGGAGTTTCCGGGTCCGGCAAGTCCACGCTCGTGCACGATGTATTGTACGAAGCATTGCGGAGCCGCAGCGCCGAGACCGCTGCCGAGCAATGGGAAGAAGCGGCGCACAGCCAGCAAATGGGCTGCCAACGAATTGAAGGAACGCAGCACATTCAGCATATTGTCTTGGTGGACCAGTCTCCCATTGGCCGCACCCCCCGCTCCAATCCCGTGACCTACATCAAAGCCTTTGACCCGATCCGTGCGGCCTTCGCGGAACAGCCCGAGTCCAGAAAGCGCGGCTATTCGCCAGGCTATTTTTCCTTCAACATCCCCGGAGGGCGCTGCGAAACCTGTCAAGGCAGCGGGACGGTCACAATTGAGATGCAGTTTCTGGCCGATGTCGAACTCGTCTGTGAAGAGTGCAAGGGCACGCGCTATAAAAGCAGCGTTCTGGACATTCGCTATCACGGCAAAAATATCCAGGAAGTCCTGCAACTCACCGTCAAAGAAGCGCTCAGTTTTTTTTATGGTCATCACCAGATCACGCGCCGTCTCCAGGTGCTGAGCGAAGTGGGATTGGGTTATTTGCGATTGGGGCAATCTGCAACCACCCTTTCCGGCGGGGAAGCCCAGCGAATCAAACTGGCAGGCCATCTGACCTTGGGGGCCAGTGAGGGGACCCTCTACATTTTCGATGAGCCAACCACGGGTCTGCATTTCGACGACATCAGCAAACTGTTAGCCGCCTTTCGCAAGCTAATGGACAACGGAGGAAGCATTGCGATCATCGAGCACAACCTGGATGTCATCAAAACAGCGGATTGGGTAGTTGACTTGGGTCCGGAAGGCGGCAACCGAGGAGGGGAAGTAATCTGCTGCGGAACGCCGGAGACGGTGGCCCGATGTCCTGCTTCCTATACGGGAACGTACCTTCGCAAGATTCTGGAGAAGCACCGTCAGTGGGGAGAAGCAGCATCTTCTTCCAGTAGACGACTCCAGGTACGCTCCTCTTAAGAGGTGGCTCCGACGGCTGCGGGGGCCCTGCAGTGCTTGTCCGTCTGGGACGCTCGCGCTTCGTCCACTGAAGAGGGTTGCTCTGCGCGCCCCCACAGGAATAAGATCAGTGAAGGAATGCGGGTGAAAAACGGATTTGCCAGGAATGGGCGGCGACAGGTTTTGAAAGTCGGCTTGGTGGCCTTGGCTTTCCTGACAGGGGAAGCTTATGCCCAGCAGGCCGAAGAGCTTCTCCAACAAGCCGACACGGCCTTACAGAAAGAGGACTACGCTGGAGCGGCCCAGGCGCTGGAAACCTATCTCCTCCAGAAACCCGAAGATTATCGGGCAGAGTTTAATCTGGCTTATGCCTATAGTTTCCTCGGGCGACGCGCCGAGGCGATTCGCCGCTACCAGAATGTGCTCTCCCGTGAGAAGGATCTGATCCCCGCCCACCTGAACCTCGGCATTTTGTTATTGGAGGAAGGCAATCCAGCGGAGGCAGAGCCGCACCTGCGAGCGGTCGTCGAGCAACAACCCGATAACGCCAAGGCCCTTCTCCGCCTCGCGCAGGTTTTGTCGGCTCTGAACCGGATCGAGGAATCGCGCGCCTTCTATGAGCAGCTTTTGACCCTCGAGCCGGACAACGCATCCGCTCACTTTGACCTGGGAAAGCTGCTGGCCGAAACAGACCCGGCGGCGGCGGAAAAGCATCTGCGCCGAGCCCTCGAGCTGGATTCCTCCTTGGAGACAGCGCGATTGTCCCTGGCGGCGGTGTTGGAAACGCGGGCCGCGCAAGGCGCGGATACGCTGGAAGAAGCCGCCACAATCTACCGCCAGATTCTGGACGCCCATCCCCAACGCGAAGACCTCCGGATGCGGCTGGGCCAGGTTTATGCCCGGCAGAATCGCTTTTCCGATGCCGCCAAACAGTGGGAAATGGTCCGAGCCGGAGGAGATTCCAGCCCCGAACTGGCGCAAGCCCTATTGCAGGTCTATCTCCAAAGTACCGGCGGGAAAGAGAAAGCCTTGCCCTTGATCCAGGAAATCCTAGCGCAGGATTCCTCCAATGCGGAATTATGGTTGCTGGCGGGCCGCTTGTGGATCGAGAAGAAGCAATACCGGGAGGCGGCGCGCCAGTTTCAGAAGGTGACAGAATTGAGACCGGAGTGGTCCCCAGGCTACACGAATTTAGCCACGGCGCTTCACTTGCTTAAAGACTATGCGGGCACCATTGCAGCTCTTGCCAAAGTCGCTCAGCTACGTCAGGATACCCCGGGCACTTATTTCTTGCGGGCCATCAGCCTGGATCAGTTGCGCCAACGACAGCCCGCTTTGGAGAATTATCAGCGGTTTCTGGAAACCGATGACGGGAAGAATCCAGACCAGGAGTTCCAGGCTCGGCAGCGGGTTCGAATAATCTCCAAAGAAATTCAAAAAGGATTCAAATAGAACATGATGGGGACCTCTACAGAAAAAAACAGGGTCCGAACATACTCGGTAGTTTTGATCATTCTGTTTTTTACGGGTCTGCTGATTCCTGTGGCGCCGGCAGGCCGCGGTTTGCCGAAAGAGAATGCTCCTTTCCAACTGGAAGAACAATACCGCAGAGAGTCGGATCCCAAGCAGCGCGTCCTCATTGCCACCAAGCTCGCAGAGGTGCGACTGAAGGAGTTGCAAGCCGCTTACAAAAAAGAAATCATCCCGACCTCTCAAAATGAGACCGTGGAAAACTACCTCGGCGCCATCGAGCGTCTGGGGAAAGCGGTCAACGACGCTTCGGACGTTGGGTACTCTAAAAGAGCGGAGCAGCGTCTGCGCCGGCAACTCCGAGAACTGGAGGACCTAAAGATGGCTGTGTCTTATCAGGAACGCCCTGTGGTGGCGAAGGTCGAAGAGCAGGTCGCGGCAGTCCTGGAAAAGATTCTTTATAGCATTATGCAGCCCCGTCAGGAGGAGGCCAAAAGATGAGACAATATCTCTTCTTCCTGCTTTTGCTTTGGAGTGGTTTCTATGGCATGAAGACTTGGGGAGCGCAGGAAGAGTTTCTCACCTCCCAGGAATTGGATGCCGTTCGGGATACGCAAGAGCCGGGCAAGCGGATAGTTCTTTATCTGGATTTTGCCCAGCGGCGGCTGGATGCGGTTAAAGCGAATCTGGCTTCCCAAAAACCGAATCGGGGGCAAGCCATCCAAAAAAATCTCCGAGAATATTATCGCGTGCTGGAGGCGTTGAACAGCACGATCGAGAATGCCCGCGACAAAACGATTCCCGTGGACAAGGCGTTGGGCGAAATAGAAAAACGGGGGGGGGAATTTCTGAAATATTTGCAATCTTTGCAGGCCAAATCTTCTCCCGGCTGGGACGATTACCGGTTCACTCTGGAGGAAGCCGTTGACATGACGCAGGATGAAATTGCGGAAGCCAAAAAGGGTTCTTTTCCAGAAGTGAAGGAGAGAGAGGCTCCCCAGCTTCCGGCCTCCCCGCCGCGGAGGTGAAATCGCTGTCTTGCGATGTAGGCCCGCCACAAAATGACGGATACTGCAAAAGAAATTTTCGAACAAGTCTTCGGCTTGTTGAAGCCCAGGACGCCGCGTCCGGAGTTTGAAGTGAAGTTCCGGCCGTACGCCGACGCTTACAATGTCATCCGCCGCAGAGAGGGGAGATTGGTTGTGGGGCTCTCGGATTTATTAGAAGGCGCTCCCCGTGCGGTGATCGAGGCCATCGCGTTCATCTTGATCGCTAAACTCTATCGGAAACCCATTCCCAGGCGGTATCAGTTACGCTACCGACAGTTCCTGAACCGGCGGTCGGTGCGTCACCAAGTCCATGCCATCCGGCAGCGCCGGGGCCGTAAGTGGGTCGGACCGGCGCAGGGCAGCCATTTCAATCTGGAAGCGATGTTTGATGAACTGAACCAGCAATACTTCGAGGGACAATTGGAGCGCCCCCGCTTGAGCTGGAGTCGTACCGCAGCTCGCACCGCCTTAGGCCACTTCGACCCAGTCCATCAGACTATTATCATCAGCAATATCTTTGATCGCCCGGAGATGCCCAGGCTTTTGCTGGAATACATCTTGTACCACGAGATGCTTCATCTGAAGCACCCCATCATTCACCGCCAAGCCCGCCGTTGTTTCCACCCCCCTCAATTCCAGCAAGAAGAGAGGCGGTATCCGCACTTCCTTCAGGCAAAACGTTTATTGGAGAAATTGTGAGACCGTTGTGCCCGTATCCTTGCACGTCAGGATCGCCGGCCCATTCTGTCTGCCTTCGGGAAGATTTTGATAAGATGAAAGCATACAGCGGTGAGTACGAATGAGAACAAAGCACTGGCAGGAGCAATTTCCTTATCTTCTGCTGGCCTTTTTCTCCGCGCTGCTTTCTCTGTTTCTCGGCTGGACGGCTTACGCGGAGCGGATCAACAACAACTTCTACGATCTGTATTTCCGCCAGCGAGGTCCACGCCCCTCCGGGCACGGCATTGTCATCGTCGCCATTGATGACGCCGCGCTGGCCCGTTACGGGGCTTTGCCCTTGAATCGTTCCTTGCTGGCTCAAGCCATTCGGAAAATTCAGCAGGCGCAACCTCGCCTGTTGGCGGTGGACCTGCTGCTGGCAGAACCCTCTACAGCCGTCGCGGACCAAGAATTAGCAGAGGCCTTGGCAGGCCCCAGGCCCATCGTGCTGGCCACAGCTTTGGAGGCCACAGGGGAAGCCCGCTGGCTGAATCCGCTCCCAGAATTTGCCCGCCATGCCGCTGCCCTCGGGCATGCTCATGCCGACCCAGACGCGGACGGCGTCAACCGCAGCGTGCTTCTGGCCAAGCAGGGCGGTCAGCAGCGCTACTGGGCCTTGGCCCTGGAATGCTTCCGAATCTTCCGGGCCGATTCCTCCCAGCCTTTTCTGGAAACCGACGATGCGCTGGTGGTTCCGGCGGATTCTCCGGCAGGGAATCAAATCCCCGCGCCACGGCGAAGCCAGCGCGCCCTGTTGATTAATTATGCCGGTGGAAACGAAACATTTCCGCAAATCAGCCTCGCCACCATATTGAATAATTCCGCGGGGTCGCAACTTCAAGGAAAGATCGTTTTTTTGGGGGTGACGGCTCAGGGGGCTGGAGATCGCCTCTTCACCCCTTACTCTGCGGGGATTGGTATGGCCGGAGTGGAAATTCACGCCAACATCCTTCATACCCTGCTCACGGGAGCATATCTTCGGCCGGCGAGCTACGCCGCAGCATCGCTGTCCGTCCTGCTGATTTCTATCTTGACGGCTCTTGCGCTGGCTTGGTTTCAGGGTCGTTGGCTAATCCTCCTGCTGGCGGGTCTAGGGATTGCCGTGCTGGGAGTGCCTTATGGGCTATTCCGGGCGGGAATAGCCTTGCCCGCTTTTTCGCTCTTGCTGCCGTTCGGGACGACGGTGCTCTTTTGCGGCGCCTATCAGTTGTTGCTCGTCCGCCGGAAGTGGACCGAATCCGAAGGGAAAAGGGAGCGGTCCCGCCGGCAGTTTGAGATGGCGGCCCATGAAATCCGCACGCCGCTGACGGCCATCCAAGGCTCCAGCGAGGTGCTCCGCCGCTATAACCTGGACGATTCCAAACGCGAGCAGATGATCCGCCTGATTCACGAAGAGTCTCAGCGCTTGGGAAATCTCGTGGAGCGCTTTCTCCGCGTGGAGCGGCTTTCGGCCGGGGAGATGGAATTGCAGCGCGTTCCGGTAGATTTGCCACCGCTGTTGTCCGGCGTGGTGGAGCGGCTCCGGCCCGCTGCGGAACGCAGGGCTATCCGCCTGGCCTGCGAAAACAATGGCACGGTGGCGAAGGTTCTGGCCGACCGCGAGTTGCTGGAGTTTGCGGTCTCCAACCTTCTGACCAACGCCGTGAAGTATTGCCCTTCCGGCAGTTCTGTTAAATTAGTCCTGGAACGGCATGGCAAACAGATGCAGGTGCACGTTATCGACAACGGTCCCGGCTTAACCCCCGAAGAGCGCCGCCGCATTTTTGATCGCTTCTACCGCACCGAAGCCGCCGAGCGGTCCGATGTGCCCGGCTTCGGCCTGGGTTTGAGCATCGCCCGCGAGATCGCGCTCCACCACGGCGGGGAACTTCAGGTGGAATCCACACCCGGCGTAGGTTCCCGCTTCACGATTTGTCTCCCCATTGCAACCGTCGTGAATTCATCCTGATGACTTCTCTTATGGCCTCTTTCCCCAAGATTCCTCACCGACCGCCGGTTCTGATCATCGAAGATGACCCTGCTGTAGCCCAAATGGTTACGACACTGTTGGAAGCGGAAGGATACCCGGTATCAGAAGCGCGCTCCAGCGCCGAAGCCCTGGAACGTCTCGCGGAGAACCAGTTTTCGATCATTGTCTCTGATATTTTCCTCGACGAGCGCACCGGCCTCGATATACTGCGGCGAGCCCGCGCGTTGAATCCCCTCTGCGCCGTTATTCTGATGACCGGGAAAGGATCGCTTGAAACCGTCCTGGAAGCCACCCGCGAGGGCGCTTTTGATTACATCGCAAAACCTTTTTCAGTGGACCAACTCTTGCAGGTTGTTAAAAATGCAGTGAATGCCTTGCAGCAATCCGCTCCCCTCCCGGCGAGTGAGGGACCGTCCCAAACACCGGCCCTGATTGGAAATTCCCCTGCCATGGTCGAGGTTTACAAATTCATTTCACGCGTGGCGGAAACCAGCGCCACAGTGCTGCTCCAAGGAGAGACCGGCACCGGAAAGGAATTGGTGGCTCGGTTGATCCATGAAAGCGGTCCCCGCCGCGACAGCCGCTTTGTCGCAGTGGACTGCGGGGCGTTGCCGGCCTCCCTGTTGGAGACCGAACTATTTGGCGCTGTGCGCGGGGCTTATACCGGCGCGGATCGAGACCGCGCCGGCCTGCTCGAGGCTGCCGACCGAGGCACTATTTTCTTTGATGAGATCGGGGAGATTGACCTGGCGTTTCAGTTGCGCCTGTTGCGCTTTCTGCAAGAACGCGAGGTCCGGCCTGTCGGCTCGGCAGAAGCTCGCAAGGTGGATGTCCGAATCATTGCCGCCAGTAACCGCGACCTGCGAAAGCTGGTGGCGGAAAAAAAGTTCCGGGAAGACCTCTGGTACCGGCTGCATGTCACTTCGCTGCATCTGGCGCCCTTGCGGGAGCGGAGCCAGGACCTGATCGCTTTGATTCGCCATTTTCTGCAAGCCCTTTATCAACGGTTTGGAAAATCGCTTCAAATGAGCGACGAGGCCATGAAGCTGGCTCTCCGCTATTCCTGGCCCGGCAATGTCCGCCAATTGCAGAACGTCCTGGAACGCTTGGCAATTCTCCACCGGGGGGCGGTCGTGGAAGAACAGGATTTTCGCGAAGCCCTGACCGCGTTGGACCCTGCGGAAAACAAGGCGGAAAACAAGCCCGGGGGGGAAGAAAGTCTGGCAGGATTGGAAGAAGATCACATCCGCAAAGTTCTGGCTGCCACTCACGGCAACAAAACGCGAGCCGCCGAACTTTTGGGGATCGAAAGAAAAACCCTCTATCGGAAGCTCCAGAAAATGCCCCCCGTATAATGGGCTCTTTTTAGCCCACTATGGCGCGAGCCGTGTCATCTTGACACGCGCCGGGACAAACTGCCTCATCGGCCTATGATTTCTGATCCTTCGTGCGCTGCTAATTCATTGGATTTTCAATAGCTGCCGCTTCCTAACTTTGGTTAGTTGTTTGCATAGGCTGTACCGGGTTCAAACAGACAGACGATTGGTCTGACTTTGCCACGGCTGCCAGGAAGTAAAACAGGGTGGCTCTCCCTGAAAATGCGGACTTGGCCGCCGTGGCAGTTTTTTCCCGCCGCCCCGTCCTCTAAACTCATTCCTTTGTTTTTCTTCTCGCCAACCCATCAAGACAGACGCAACGTACAATTCCAGACACAAATTCTACAACCACGGATTTCAGCCAGCGAGTGCGTGGTACAATGCTCTGTTTTCCAGAAGGTGTTTGGAGAGAGTTCCGTTCTGAGTTTGAAAAAGCGAGGCTGACTTATGATCTCTGCGGGTCTTACCGGCGGCATTGGAAGCGGAAAATCCACGGTGGCGGCGATGTTCGCCTCCCTAGGCGCGGTCACGATTGACTCCGACGAAATTGGCCGAAACTTGATGCAGCCCGGCAACGTGGTCTATGACCGTATCGTGAGCGGCTTTGGGCCGGAGATCGTGGACCCCAGCGGACGATTGGATCGCGCCAAACTGGCGGATATTGTCTTCCATGATTTGGAAAAATTGAAACACCTGAACGCCATCGTTCATGCGCCCGTCCTGCGCGAAATTGACCGGCGGATGCAACTTCACCGGCAAAAGAACCCCCATACCATCGTGCTCGTCGAATCGGCTGTCTTGTTTGAAACAAAGCAAAACCGCCGTTTTGACAAGATGATCGTCGTGTGGTGCCGCCCCGAACAGCAGATCGAGCGCTATGCGTCCCAATCGCATCTCTCCCCGGAGGATATCCAGCGCCGCATGGCCGCGCAGATGACGGGCGAAGAGAAAAAGCAATTGGCCGATTTCGTCATTGATACCTCCCGGAGCCTGGAAGACACCGAACGCCAGGTTCGCGAAGTCTTTGAACAACTCCGCTCCCTCGCTCTCACCCAACCGTCACATCAATTCTGACACTCTCGGTATCGCTTTGGAATCAGTGTAGACGATCCGAGCCGCGCTGTCCTGAGCTTGCCGAAGGAAACCGGAAAGGGCGGTAAATTCGTCAGCGAATTAGGGACTTTAGGAACTAGGGCGGTTTCACTTTTGTGCAGCCGTCAGGGCACGGCTTTTAGAGCGGTTTTACTTTTAGTGTAGACCAATTGTCCGT
>JACQGE010000123.1 GCA_016199675.1 Acidobacteriota bacterium
AAGAAGACCGGCCCGTTTTGGTGACTTTTACGGAAGATGTCCCCAACGGAGCGCGCCTACAATGATTTTTACCGATTCCCATGCCCACATTGAGTTTCCCGATTTTGACGAGGACCGGGAACAGGTGTTTGAACGGGCGCAGTCGAGCGGCGTCCAGTACATCCTGGCGATTGGCAGCGGAACAGGCCCCCACCGTTTGCGAGCCGGGTTGGAAATGGCCGAGGGCCGGGATGGGGTCTATGCCACGATTGGGATTCATCCGCATGAGGCCCGGCTTGCCACGGAAACCCACTTCCAAGAATTAGGTCAACTAGCCGCCGACCAGCGCGTGGTGGCGGTGGGAGAAATTGGACTCGACTATCACTACGATCACTCTCCCCGCGACGTGCAGCGGGAAGTGTTCTTGCGGCAGTTAGATTTGGCCGAACGAAGCCGACTACCCCTTGTCATCCACTGCCGGGAAGCCTGGGAAGACTGCCTGCGGATTTTGGAAGAGCGCTGGAAACGGACAGGACTGAGGGGAATTCTTCATTGCTTCACTGGTTCCTACGAAGACGCTCACCGGGGAATGGACGCTGGTTTTTATATTTCGTTTGCGGGAAACCTGACTTTTCCGAAGGCAACGAATTTGCGGGAGGTGGCAGCGAAAATCCCGCTCGACCGGCTCCTAGTGGAAACGGATTCCCCTTTTCTGGCTCCTTTGCCCCATCGCGGCAAGCGCAACGAACCTTCCTTCGTCCGTTTCGTAGCCCAGCAACTGGGCGCGATTCAGGGACTGCCAGCCGAGGAAGTAGGGCAGTACACAACGCAGAATTTCCTGAATTTTATTCGGCAAGGACAACCGGCCAAACCGCACGCGCAGATGCCTTAATTTTTCCCGATCATCATCCAGACCACCACACACTGTTGCGGCGATTCCAGCACTACCTGCGCACAGAAGCCACTGCCACCATTCAAGGTCAGAGGGGCGTGGCATATTGCGTGCAATTGTTCGTAGATCGCGTAGGCTTATCAAAGGGATAATCCCGTTTATTCAACTTAAAAAAGGAGCGTGTGCGCATGTCACGTAAAGGCATTTCAATGCGGGATGATAACGATGGACTCGTCGTTAAGGTAAATCTCTGGCCGCCGAGATGGAACGCCAATACCAGCGCAAGTGAGGCGCGCTGCTATATCAAAGGAATAGTCACCCGTTCTGACGGTAAGCGGCAGATGTTCAATGACCCAGGTAAGCTACTCACGATTATTAGTCAATGGAATGTCGAAAAATTGAAAGAACTGCAAGCGAAGGACAAAGAAAAATCAAACTAGACCATTGCCCACATCTGGTCTATTGAAGAATTGTTGGGGATGTTTTCAAACTAGATCATTACCCCTTAATTTAGAAGGTGGAGATCAATGTTATAATTTTCTCAGCCTTCAAGGCTTACTACCGGCGGAACTTTTATGTCCAAGACTTTTTACATCGAGACGTTTGGCTGCCAGATGAACGTGCACGACTCGGAAAAGGTCGCGGGCACGTTGGTGAAATCCGGTTACCAGCAGGTGGAGACCCCCGAAGAAGCAGACCTAATCCTCTATAACACTTGTAGCATCCGAGAAAAAGCAGCCCAGAAAGTCTTCTCCCGATTGGGCCAGTTCCGCAAGGCGCGCTCTGAAGAAAAGCTTTTTGGAGTGCTGGGCTGCGTGGCACAGCAGGAGGGTGAAAAAATCTTCGAAGCTGCGCCGCACGTGAGCCTGGTGGTTGGTTCTGCCAGCTACTCCCATTTTCCAGAGTTGTTGAAGAGGCTGGAGAGCGGGGAGCGCCGGGTAACAGGATTAAGCCTGGACACCGACGAAACTTTTGAAACGGAATTCACCAAGCGGGACAATCCGTTTCGGGCCTACCTGACGATCATCGAGGGTTGCGATAAGCGCTGTGCCTATTGCGTAGTCCCTTTCACGCGAGGGCCAGAGCGCAGCCGCACGAGCCAGAGCATTCTCGAAGAGACACGGCAACTGGCGGAGTCCGGCTACACGGAAATTCAGCTTCTCGGCCAGAATGTAAACTCTTATAAAGACCCTTCCGCTCGGGTTTCCTTTGCAGAATTGCTCGTGAAAGTTGCCGAAATCCCCGGCATCCGGCGGGTTCGATTTACTACTTCACACCCGCGAGACTTCCACCGCGAGATTGCAGAGGCGATTGACAGCCACCCAGGTCTTTGCAACCACGTTCATCTCCCCGTCCAGTCCGGCTCCAACGCTGTGCTGCGGCGGATGCAGCGGGAGTACACGCGGGAGCAATATTTGGAACGAATTCGCTGGATTCGAGAAGCCCGGCGTCCGATCAGCATCACGACCGACATCATCGTCGGGTTTCCAGGAGAGACCGAGGCTGATTTTGAGCAAACACTGAGCTTGCTCCAAGAAGTGGGCTACGACCTGATTTTCTCCTTCCAGTATTCTCCGCGCCCCAATACCGCCGCGCTCCAGTTCGACGATGCCATTCCTGAAGAAGAGAAAGGCCGCCGCCTGCGGGTCCTCCAGGAGCGGCAGAAGCAAATCCAGTTGGAGCGTTACGAAACCCAGGTTGGAGCTGTGCAGGAAGTTTTAGTTGAAGGACAGGGAGGGCGAGAAGGCCAATGGAAGGGGAGAACCACCCAAAACATTGTGCTCAATTTCACCGTCCCGTTTCCTCCGGCAGTTCCCATTCGGCCTGGAGATTACTGGAATGTGCGAGTCACGAAGGCAGGCCCCAACAGCCTGGTCGGAGAGGTCGCGGGCGGCCCCGTTTTTTCCGTCGCTCCCCAGCCAGGCGCCGTTTCCAGCCCGTTTCGAATTTTGTAATTCGCTTCCTCCTATTTTTTGTGGCATCTCGCCCTAGAACATGGGATGATGAAATTAAAGATGGATTCGATTTCTGGCAGCCGCCGTAGGGGGGGTAATATTATGGAAATCGAAGTTAAAATTCGTGGATTGATGATGGACCCGGTCACCAATATGCCCATCGTGATTTTGAAAGATATCGGCGGCAACGCCGTCTTGCCGATTTGGGTGGGGGTATACGAAGCCAATGCAATTGCCTTGGAAATTGAAAAAGTCGCCACTCCGCGACCGATGACCCATGACCTGATTAAGAATCTTCTTCTGGGTTTGAATACGACTGTGCAAAAAGTGGTGGTCAATGACCTGAGAGAGGACACGTTCTACGCTCTGATCTGGCTGGAACAGGATGGGCAGAGCATTAGCGTGGATTCGCGGCCCAGCGATGCCCTGGCTCTGGCTCTGCGGCTGGACTGCCCCATTTACGTCGAAGAAGAAGTACTCAAGTCTTCCAAAATCGCCACTACGGCCTCGGATAAAGTGGCGAATGAAGAATTGCGAAAATGGTTGGAAAATCTCAACGACGAGGACATGGGACGGTACAAGATGTAAGGGGAGAACCCTTATCCCCGGGCGGATCAGCGGGCTTGGTTTGAGCCCGCTTTTTGTTGTACAGGGGTGGCGGCATTGCGGACTAGAGGCGAACCAAGAACGAATGGATCTTCTTGAGCAATTGATGCAAGCTGGTTTTACGTTTCGGAATTTTCCCACTTACCCACGCCATCTCGGGGTGGAAAAGAACAACTGCATCGCTCTTCTGGAGCTGAACGCAGAAGGACAATGGAAACAATTCAGTTCTCCAGGTTATCTATTGGATGGCCAGATCGCTCTGTTGGTAGAGCGGGAAGGAAAACCGAGGTTTGTTTACAAAAAGAAACAAGTTCTGGCAGAGGGAACTATCCTGGAGAATTTTTTGCGGTTTCAGCGGGAACTGCGATCTCTCTTGGAACAACAGTAAGGGATAAGGCTGGTGCTGGCTGCAGCCGCATAGCAGAAATGCTTTGACACCGCCTGACGAACTTTGGTACCGTTACAATTCAGGTTCCAATTTGGGCCAACCGGTTACGCCCCCGCCGGAAAACTTTATTTCAGGAGGATGAATTTACAGTGGCTCGACGTGCGCATAGTTATTTGTTTACTTCCGAATCCGTGACCGAAGGACATCCGGATAAAATCGCCGATCAAATCTCGGATGCCGTTCTGGACGCGGTCCTGGCCCAAGACCCGATGGGAAGGATTGCTTGCGAAACCGTTGTTACTACTGGATTGGTCTTCATCGCCGGGGAGATTACATCCAGAGCCATAGTGGACTATCCGACCATCGCCAGAAAAACAATTGAGCGGATCGGCTACACGCGGGCCAAGTACGGCTTCGATTACCAGACTTGTGGGGTATTGACGGCCATCCACGAACAATCTCCTGACATCGCCATGGGCGTTGATCCGGGCGGCGCCGGAGACCAGGGCATGATGTTCGGCTTTGCCTGCAACGAAACCGATGAGTTGATGCCCTTGCCCATCATGCTCGCTCACAAACTGGTTCGGCGGTTGACGCAAATGCGCCAAAACAGAAAACTGGATTTCCTGAGGCCCGATGGGAAATCCCAGGTCTCTGTTCTTTATGATGGCGACAGGCCGATTCAGGTGGAGACCGTAGTGGTTTCTACGCAGCACAGTGAGGCGGTGGAATACAGTACGTTAAAAGAAGCAATCATCGAAGAAGTGATTCGCCCCATCATCCCTCCTGAAATGCTCCACTTGGGAACGCAGATTCACATCAACCCGACAGGGCGTTTCGTCACCGGCGGACCTATGGGGGACAGCGGATTGACCGGCCGAAAGATCATCGTGGATACTTATGGCGGCAGAGGCCACCACGGGGGAGGATGCTTCTCCGGCAAGGATCCCACTAAAGTGGACCGTTCCGCCTGCTACATGGCGCGGCACGTTGCCAAGAACCTGGTGGCAGCCGGCGTAGCGGAGCGATGCGAAATCCAGCTTGCCTATGTCATTGGAGTGGCGGACCCGGTTTCGATCATGGTGGACACTTTCGGAACTGGGCTGATCGAAGAAGAGAAACTCATCCTGTTGGTCCGTGAGTTTTTCCCACTGACCCCGAAGGGGATCATAGACTATCTGCAACTGCGGCGACCGATCTATGAGCAGACCGCGGCCTACGGCCACTTTGGGCGCACGGAGCCGGGATTTACCTGGGAACTGACTAATAAGGCGGAAGAGATCCGCCAGGCAGCGGGACTAGCCCCTGAAGTTGCTTTGAAAACTTCTTTGCGGGACTAAACATTCCGCCTATTTGTGTTTTCTGCCCGCCAGCATCGTTCCCGCTGTCCAACCTCTACAACATTCCCATTCCACTCTTGGAAAAGGGAGAAACGGAGACAATTTTATTATGACCACGGCTTCAAAAATTGATTGCGATGTAAAAGACCTTGGCTTAGCCGACACAGGCAAGCTGCGAATCGAGTGGGCGGATCAATTTATGCCCACGCTGGGAATTATCCGAAAGCGATTTAGCAAAGAACGCCCGCTGGCTGGCGTGCGAATTTCGGCCTGCTTGCACGTGACCACCGAGACAGCGAACTTGGCGATCACCCTCCAACAAGGCGGCGCGCAAGTGGCCCTATGCGCTTCCAATCCCTTAAGCACACAGAACGACGCGGCCGCCTCGCTAGTTCAGGACTTCGGGATTCCGGTTTTTGCCATCAAGGGGGAAAATCACGACACCTACTATTCTCATCTGGAAGCTGCTTTGCAGCACCGGCCCCAATTCACAATGGACGACGGGGCAGACCTCGTCACACTCGCCCACACCCAACAAAAAGAATTGGCAAAAGGGATCATCGGCGGAACGGAAGAGACCACGACCGGCGTCATTCGTCTGCGCAGCATGGCCGACCAAGGAGTGCTGCAGTATCCGATCATCGCTGTGAACGACGCAAACACCAAGCATCTTTTTGACAACCGCTATGGGACAGGCCAATCTACAATGGACGGAATCCTGCGGGCGACCAATATCCTGGTAGCAGGATCAACCCTCGTCGTTGCCGGTTATGGCTGGTGCGGGCGAGGCATTGCGATGCGCGCCCACGGTTTGGGCGCCCATGTGATTGTCACAGAGATCAATCCCACACGCGCTCTGGAAGCGGTGATGGACGGCTACCGCGTCATGTCCCTGGAGGATGCTGCTCCTCTGGGCGATGTCTTTATTACTGCCACCGGCAACAAGAACGTCATCCGGCGTGAACATTTTGAGAAGATGAAAGATGGGGCGCTCGTGGCCAACTCCGGTCACTTCAACGTGGAGATTGAGATTCCGGCGCTGGAGCACATCGCTTCCAACCGGCGCAAGATTCGGGAGTTTGTCGAAGAGTTTCGCCTACCGGACGGACGAAGAATTTATCTTTTGGCGGAAGGCCGGTTGGTGAATTTGTCCAGCGCGGAAGGCCACCCTGCCGTCGTGATGGACATGAGCTTTGCCAATCAGGCGCTTTGCATCGAGCATCTGACGAAGAACGCCGCGCGGCTGGAGAAAAAAGTCTATTCCGTTCCCGAAGAGATTGACCAGACTGTTGCCCAGATTAAGCTGGGGGCGATGGGAATTCGCATTGACCACCTGACGCCGGAACAGGAAAAATACTTGGCCTCGTGGAGCGAAGGGACTTAGCTTGGGTTTCAATGTCTAAGGCTCTGTATATCGTTGTCCGCCACCCGAGAAATCCTAACCAGAAGTATAAGAACGTCTGGTTAGATGATGATCGCATCCAGAGCATCACAACCACTCCGACGGTTGCCAAACAATGCCGAGAAGAAAGCGTAGTTTGCGTGCACCGATGCGGGTGGAAAGACATTAAACCAATAATCGCGTGTTCCGTAAAGGTGAAGAGCATAGAAGGGCCATCTGAATCACCTGTAGTGCGCTTCATGGAACCCAGAATTGTAAAAGGAGAACGGCCGAAGCGGATCTATGGCGGGATTAACTCTTACTATGATGAAGCTCCGGAGTAGTGAGTAGCCACGGCACGTCCTTTGTGCCGTGGGCGTTTGGCCGGAACTAACCCACGGCATAACAATGCATGCCGTGGCTACCAGAAACCGATCCATGCGTGAATACGCGGAAACCGTTCTCGACCATCTGGACCGGCGTGAGGTCCAGTACGCCGACGTTCGCGTCATCGAGGAGCGCGAGCGGAACATCTCCACGAAAAACGGCAAGATGGGGCACACCTCCTCGGAGGAATCCCTGGGGCTCGGCGTTCGAGTGCTCCTCCAAGGCTGTTGGGGATTTGCCGCTACAGATGATCTCTCTGCGGATTCCCTGGCTGCGGTGGCGAAGCGCGCTGTCGAGATTGCGCGAGCCAGCGCCATGGCAAAGAAGGCAGACACAATTCTTGTGCCGGAAGAGAAGATTGTGGCTGTGTGGAATGCACCCTTTCAGATTGATCCTTTCTCCACCACCGTCGAAGATAATCTAAACCTGCTGCTCCAAGCTGATGCGGAGATGCGCGCGGTACCTGGAGTAACGTTGGCCGAGGCGAGCCTGCACTTCCAGCGCACCCGCCAGTTCTTTATGAGCACGGAAGGCTCGGCCATTGAGCAGACACGCGTGGTCAGTGGGGCGGGCCTGGTTGCCTATAGCTTTTTGAACAATGAGATTCAAAAGCGTTCTTATCCCAATTCTTTTGGGGGGCAGTACCAACTGAAGGGTTATGAGTTGATGGAAGAACTCAAGCTGGTGGAGAACGCGCGACGAGTGGCGGAAGAAGCCGTTGCCCTGCACCAGGCAGATCAATGCCCTCAAGGAAAACGCACGATCATTCTGGGCAGTTCCCAGTTGGCTTTGCAGATCCACGAATCCATTGGCCATCCAATCGAATTGGACCGGGTGCTGGGCATGGAAGCCAACTATGCTGGAATGAGCTTCCTCACGCTGGACAAACTGCGAAACCTGAAATATGGCTCGGCGATCGTGAATGTAGTCGCCGACGCCCGCCTGGAGCACGGCCGTGGGCTAGGAACTTTTGGCTATGACGATGAAGGGGTTCCTGCTCAACGGACCGACATCATCAAGGACGGCTTGTTTGTGGGCTACTTGACATCGCGGGAGACTGCTCCTGCACTGAGTGCTAAACGCTCCAATGGAACGATGCGGGCCGAAGGCTGGAATCACATTCCCCTCATCCGCATGACGAACATCAGCCTGTTGCCGGGAACCCGGAAGTTTGATGAACTGATCGCAGATACGGACGACGGCATTTACATGGAGACCAACCGCAGTTGGTCTATTGATGACCGACGCTACCACTTCCAATTTGGTTGCGAGATCGCTTGGGAAATTCGCAACGGCAAGAAAGCTCGGATGCTCAAAAATCCCAGCTATAGCGGGATTACCACCGAGTTCTGGAACTCCTGTGATGCCATCTGCGACAAGAACCATTGGGTTTTATGGGGCACTCCCAATTGCGGCAAAGGCCAGCCTTCGCAGACGATGGGCACAGGACACGGCGCCGCACCTGCGCGCTTCCGCAACGTCACCGTGGGCATTGCTTATGCTTCCTAAAGAACGATGCCAGGAAATCTTCTCGGAAATCCTGAGGTATAGCGACGCCGACGAGACCGAACTGCTGCTCAGTGGGGGAACCCACCAACTCACTCGTTTTGCCAACAACACGATCCATCAAAATGTAGCCGAGGAAGGTTATGTGCTCTCAGTACGCACCGTATACGGAGGGCGCACGGCCCGCTCCACAACGAACCGGCACGATCCGGAAAGCCTCCGGCGCGTAGTGGCAGAGTCGGCCAGCCTCGCCCGGCAACAGCCTGCCGATCCCGAATTGCTTCCGATGCCCGGCCCGCAGAATTTTCGGGCTGTCGAGCGGCACTTTGAGGAAACAACCGCTGTTACTCCACAACAACGCGCTGAGGCTGTGGTGAGAGCAGTCCAGATCGCGGAAAAGAACGGGCAAACCGCCGCAGGCACGTTTTCCACGGGGGTAGGGGTTCAGGCCATTCTGAATTCCCGAGGGCTGGTTGCCTATTACCAGGACACCCACGCTGAGTTCTCCGTGACGATGATGTCTCCTGACAGTTCCGGTTGGGCAAAAAAAACCTCGCCGGATATCCGGGAGATCCATGCGGAGTCTCTCGCGCTGCGGGCCTCAGAGATCGCCTCCCGCAGCCGTAATCCCAGGGAACTTCCGCCAGGTGATTACGTAGCAATCCTGGAGCCTGCCGCTGTCCTGGACCTGATCGGTTTTATGTTCTTTGATTTTTCCGGGCAGGGTGTGCGAGATAAACGCAGCTTTTTGACAGATCGCCTGGGCCAAAAAATCTTTGGCAGCAATATTCATATTTCCGATGATGTTTACCATCCTCTTCAGTTCGGGCCGCCTTTTGATGGCGAGGGGCAAAACCGCCAGGCGGTAGCTTTGGTGGAAAAGGGGGTTGTGAACAGTCTCACTTACTCGCGCCGGACTGCCAAAACCATGGGAGTAGAGCCAACTGGACACGGCTTTCCGTTGCCGAACGAATGGGGCGAAGCACCCACCAATATTGTAGTCGCTGGAGATCGGCATACCGTGGAAGAGATGATCGCCAGCACGGAACGGGGCGTTCTGGTTACGCGCTTCTGGTACATCCGGGAAGTGGACCCCTACCGCAAAATCTTGACCGGCATGACTCGCGACGGCACTTTCTACGTCGAGGATGGCAAAATTCAGCATGGCATCCGCAATTTCCGCTTTAACGAGAGCCTGATTGACCTGCTCAATTCCACCGAGATGCTGGGCGTCTCGGAACGAGCTTCTGGTGAAGAATCTTTTCCAATGGTCGTCCCTGCGCTGAAAGTCTCTTCTTTCCATTTCACCGAGGTCACGAAATTCTAAGGTCTGGTTGGTACGCCAAAGCTTGCCGATAGGCGTGATATACTTTTTCTTTCTATGACTGCCCCGGAATTTTGTGCTATCTGCCACAAAAAAAAGGCTAAACGGTATTGTCCAGGCATTCGCGCCTCCATTTGCCCCACCTGCTGCGGCACGGAACGCGAAGTGACCGTCGACTGCCCTTTTGAATGCATTTATTTGCGGGAAAGCCGCCGCTACGATGAGCGAAAGCCTGGGCCGTCTCCCGAACTGGCCTTCCCCGATATCGAGATAAGCGATGCTTTTCTTGTTGAGCACGAACAACTAATCGGCCAGATTGGTTATCAACTACTGCGCTTGGCGCTCGAAAACCCCCGCACTACAGATAATGATATTCTTGGAGTTCTCGAAAAGCTCGTGCGCACTTACCAGACACTTGCAAGCGGTATTTACTACGAGTCCTTGCCAGAAGAAGGAGGGCAAATCAGTATCTTTCGTGAAATGAAGAAGTTTCTGGATGAGCACCAGGAACAGGAAAGGAAAAAAGGCAGCGTAGCCCCCCTTCGGGAGAATGACTTGATCCGGGCGCTGGTTTTTCTACACCGACTGGCTACGGTGCGCTCCAATCACAGGCCGCTAGGTAGGGCCTTTATTGATTTCCTGCGGGAGACTTATCCGCAGGGAGCTCGAAAAGAAGAACCGCGAGTGATTGTTCCGGGACGATGAAAATTTGGATACAATCCCGGCATTGCACCCTCAGGAAAACCGAATGAGTTTCCGTGAAACCATATGATCCGAAGCTTTGGCGGGATTGCGCCGCAGATTGCGCCGACGGTTTATGTGGATGAGTGCGCGCAGATCATCGGGGATGTAGTCATCGGAGAGCACGCCAGTATCTGGCCCAATGTGGTGATCCGGGGCGACGTCAACTATATTCGGATCGGCTCTCACACCAATATCCAGGACAATTCGGTCCTGCATGTCGAGACCGATCGTTATCCGTTGGTGGTAGGAGACCGGGTAACCGTGGGGCATAGTGTCGTCTTGCATGGTTGTCGAATCGAATCCCGATGCTTGATCGGCATCGGGGCGGTGGTTCTGAACGGCGTTCAGATCGGAGAAGGTTCCATTGTGGGAGCTGGCAGCGTGGTCTCAGAACGCGCCGTGATTCCGCCGGGCAGCTTGGTTCTGGGCGTGCCAGGCAAGGTTCGCCGCCCGGTTACAAACGAAGAGATAGAACGAATGGAACGAACCGTGAATGCCTACATCCGTCTGAAAGACCAGTATCTGGCAGAGCGAGGCGGCAAGGCATAAAACAACGCGACATGGAACGAAAGCAACCATTACGTGCAGTGAAAGGGATGCGCGATATCCTGCCGCCGGAGTCCGCACTGTGGGGGCAGATTGAACAGGCGGCGCGGGAGATTCTTCGCGCCTATGCCTATCAGGAAATCCGGACGCCTCTCGTGGAACCCACAGAACTGTTCGCGCGCGGAGTTGGCGAGGACACCGACATCGTTACCAAGGAAATGTATACGTGGGAAGATTGGTCTCGCCCCTACAAAGGTTTTGAGAAAGCAGGTGAAATACTTTCCAGAGAGGGAGCCGGACAATCATTGACGCTACGCCCCGAAGCCACCGCATCGGTGGTGCGCGCCTACATCGAGCATCGAATGTACGAACAACCGGGGCTGAAAAAGCTCTTTTATTTGGGGCCGATGTTCCGCCGCGACCGTCCGCAGAAAGGGCGTTACCGGCAGTTTTATCAGATCGGGGCGGAAGCGATTGGCTCGGAAAGTGCGGCGGTGGATGCCGAAGTGATCGAGATGCTAATTGGGTTGCTGAACCGCTTGGGACTGACTGGCTTTACGCTTTGGCTGAACTCAGTCGGCTGCGCACAATGCCGCCCTATTTATGTGGCGCGCCTGCGGGAGGCGCTTGCTAAAGTTCGCGGCCAACTCTGTGCTGATTGCCAAAGACGAAGTGAGACGAACCCTTTGCGGGTTCTCGATTGCAAAGTGCCGGAGGATCAGCCCATCATTGAGACCTTGCCCACAATGGCCGGTTCACTTTGCGCGGATTGCCAGAAACATTTTGAACAACTGCAAGGCTACCTGCACGACCGGCGCATCCCCTTCACATTGCAGCCGCGTCTGGTACGGGGCCTGGATTACTACACGCGGACTACATTCGAGTTCGTGCACGGCTCACTCGGCGCACAAAACGCCATCCTCGGCGGCGGGCGCTATGATGGGCTGTCGGAGATTTTAGGCGGGCCTTCGGCTCCAGGCATCGGTTTCTCGATTGGTGAGGACCGCCTTGTGCTGGCGCTAGAGGCCGTCAAAGAATCGGCGGAGCAAACGAACGAGTTGCCATTGTATATTGCCTGGATGGGGGAAAGCGCCTTTTGCCATGCCGCAGAATTGGCACGCGAACTGCGCGCCCGTAACGTGGTAGTGGAGGTAGCTGCCGATCCTGTGAAGCTCAAGAAATCCCTGGAAATCGCCTCTCGAATGGGAGCGCGCAATGTGTTGATTGTTGGAGAGCAGGAATTGGCCGAGGGCCGTTACCCATTGCGGGACATGGCCCGTGGCGAGCAGCGTTCTGTAACCAAGGAAGAATTATTTCAACAATTCGCTGGCGCAAGTTTAACACAAGAAGCTACCCCTGCACCCGCTGGAAAAGCGAGTAATTCCCGATGATACTCGATCCTTTACCACCTGATTTGCGCCGCACGCATGGTTGCGGCGAGTTGCGGCCTGCGCACGACGGGTCTCGCGCCGTGGTTATGGGGTGGGTGAACCGCCGCCGCGATCTCGGCAGCCTGATCTTTATTGACTTGAGGGATCGGAGCGGCATTTTACAGGTGGTCTTCAAGCGGGAGACTTCACCGGAAGCCCACGCGCGAGCCGAGGAGTTGCGGTCAGAATATGTCGTAGCCGTAGAAGGGAAATTAGTCCAACGGGACTCGAATACAGTTAACCCCGCTCTTCCGACAGGCGAGGTGGAACTGATTGCCGAGCGGCTTTATATCCTCAATGATGCCCGCACGCCGCCCTTCCCGGTCGAGGACGACAACGCCACCGCCGAGGACACCCGACTGAGCTACCGCTTTATAGACCTCCGACGGCCACGGATGCAGGCAAATCTCATTCTCCGGCACCGTCTATGCCTGGAAATTCGCCGTTTCTTGAACGAGCAAGGATTCCTAGAAATTGAAACTCCTGTCCTGACGCGCTCCACGCCGGAAGGCGCGCGCGACTATTTGGTGCCGAGCCGCGTCCAGCCTGGCTACTTTTATGCTTTGCCGCAGTCGCCGCAACTGTTCAAACAAATCTTGATGATTGCGGGCCTGGACAAATATTTTCAAATCGTCCGCTGCTTTCGGGACGAAGACCTGCGGGCCGACCGCCAGCCGGAGTTCACGCAGGTGGACATGGAGATGTCCTTCACGCAACCAGAAATGATCTTTGGATTGATAGAGCCTCTTATCGAGAATATTTGTAAGGTTGCGGAAGATCATTGGCAACAGGAGTGGCCCAGAAGGCTGCAAAATCTCTCACCGGAGGAGCGAAAGAAGCGAGTAAAAGCGCGGAAACCAATTAAGTGTACATTGCCTTTTCCCCGCCTAACATACGATGAGGTCATGTCGCAGTATGGAACGGACAAGCCTGACTTGCGTTACGAAGCTAAGATTGTTTCACTCGATTCGTTGGTCTCTGCGAAGCTCGCGCATGACTTCGGGATTATGCCTCCAATCATTGGGTTCAAGTTTTCTTCGGAACCAAAATATGGTCCGCAGTCTCGAACTGCAATTAAAACCAGAATTCAGAGTGTCATAGACCGTGGCCAGAACTCCCTCCCTGAATTGAAATCCAGGCAGGACGAGATAGGACGCCCTGCTTTATTCGTGGATTGGTGTTTGGTGGAAGAGGGAGCACAAATATTGAGAGACACTCAACTGGCTCGAACTTTGCAGATTACACTCGACGCAAAACAAGGGGATGTGCTTTTTCTAGGCGCCATCCGGGGAACCGCAGAACTCCGCGATCCCTATTTGCCGCACCGGTGCTTCGACATCCTCCGTAATGAACTGGCACAGTTCTCACTAGGCTATAGTCCACAGCGCAAGCGATTTCTGTGGATCACACAATTCCCCATGTTTGAGTATGACGAGCAGGAACAGCGCTTCGTCGCCATGCACCACCCCTTCACGTCGCCGACAGAGGAGACCCTTGAATTGCTCGAAACCAATCCGGCAGCGGTCAAAGCGAAGGCATATGACTTGGTGCTGAACGGCGTGGAGATCGGCGGCGGCTCCATTCGTATTCATCGCCAGGATATCCAGCGCCGCGTCTTTCGGGCGCTCGGCTTCAGCGAGGAGCAGGCGCGAGCACGGTTTGGTTTCTTTCTTGACGCGCTCGAATATGGCACACCTCCACATGGCGGCATCGCGTTGGGCCTGGACCGCATCGTCGCAATACTGGCCATGGAAGCCTCCATCCGGGAGGTGATTGCCTTTCCCAAGACCGCACGGGCGGTGGACCTGATGTGCGAGGCCCCGGCTCCGGTCTCTCCGGCCCAGTTGCAGGAACTTGGCCTGGAACTCAAGAAAGATTTGACCTAGATGGGCCGCATCCGCATTCTCCCCGAAATTGTCGCCAACAAGATCGCGGCAGGGGAAGTCGTTGAACGCCCCGCCTCGGTCGTCAAGGAACTGTTGGAGAA
>JACQGE010000121.1 GCA_016199675.1 Acidobacteriota bacterium
AGCGCGCGACCGCAACAGGTCCAGAACCTCCTGGTCAGCGAGCGCAATGATCTCGGCTAGGCGCTCGCGTACCTGGGCAGCCGTCTCCGGCTTCCATTCTCGCAGTTTGGCGTCCAACCTTTCAACCAATGCATCCATCGCGTGCCTCCGACAGAGACGGCCCGGTCCACTCGGCTCTAAATCTTCGCTGCGTCGAACGGATCTATCCGTCTCGCGTTTAATATCTCGGTCATACTATTATACTACGGCTTGCCGCCGCGAACGGCTATTCCCAACAACGGTCGGCGGCGGGAAGCAGCACTCGGTGTATACTGAGAGTTCAGGTCTGATATTTTGCAATGGTTAAGGGAGGGCTTGTGAGGGCGACCCAAGAAGTGGAGAGGATGTCCCGTTCGTTGACGGAAGTGGACCCGGAAATCGCGGAGGCCATTCAGGGTGAAACAGAGCGGCAACACGCTCATCTGGAGCTGATAGCCAGCGAGAATTTTGTCTCCCAGGCTGTGTTGGAGGCCATGGGATCGGTCTTTACCAACAAATATGCCGAAGGTTATCCGGGGAAACGCTATTACGGCGGCTGTGAGTGGGCCGACCGGGTCGAAAGCCTAGCCATCGAGCGGGCGAAACAATTGTTTGGAGCCGAGCACGCCAATGTACAGCCGCACGCCGGCAGCCAGGCCAATATGGCCGCCTATGCTGCCGTGCTGCAACCAGGAGACATGATCTTTGGCATGAATCTTTCCCACGGAGGACACCTTACCCATGGGCATCCTTTGAACTTTTCCGGCAAGACCTATACGGTTGTGCCCTATGGCGTGAATCAAGAGACCGAGACTATTGACTACGATGCTCTGGAAGCGATGGCTGTGGAGAAGAAGCCGAAGATGATTGTTGCCGGCGGCAGTGCCTATGCCCGCATCATTGATTTTCCCCGGCTGCGGCAAATCTGTGACCGGGTCAGCGCTTATCTGATGGTGGACATGGCCCACTTCGCCGGGATGGTGGCCGCCGGTCTCCATCCCAGCCCTGTTCCGTACGCCGATATTGTCACCACGACCACGCATAAGACCCTGCGGGGGCCGCGGGCGGGTCTGATCCTATGCAAAGCTCAATATGCCCAGCAGGTGGACAAAGTGGTTTTTCCGGGCCTGCAAGGAGGGCCGCTGGTGCATATTATTGCCGCCAAAGCGGTTTGCTTCCGGGAGGCCATGCAGCCGGAATTCCGGGAGTACCAGCGCCAGATCACCGTCAATGCGCGAACACTGGCAGAGACCCTGATGGAAGATGGCTATCATGTAGTTTCCAACGGTACCGACACTCACCTGATGTTGGTGGATGTGTTTTCCAAAGGCATCCGTGGAAAAGAAGCCGAGAGCACATTGGGGAGCGCTCATATTACGGTGAACAAGAACACCATACCTTTCGACACTAACCCGCCGATGAATCCCAGCGGTATCCGGCTTGGAACGCCCGCCGTCACCACGCGCGGGATGAAGGAGGCGGAGATGAGAAAAATCGGCCATTGGATTGCGAATGTGTTGGAAAACCTGAAAGACGAAGCCCGCATTGCGGGAGTTCGCAAACAGGTGATCGAACTGGTGGCCGAGTTTCCGCTCTATCGCTGGCGCTTGCGGCAGAGTCCGGCGGCAGAACTAAAGGAAGTCCCAACCCGATAAGGAAGAACTCTCTCCCATCTTGGATGGTCTGAGTCAAAGGATATGAGAATCGCGATTGACATTCGCCGGATCGAGGATTTTGGTGTCGGCACCTACATCCGCAACCTCGTCCTGACGTTGGCAGCTAAGGATCGGAAAAACCAGTACCTGCTGCTCGGCGATCCCCAAAAAGCCGTTGCGGTGACCTCCGGGTCCGGCGATTTCCAGGCGCTGGAATGGGGAACGCAAAAAGAATCCTGGTGGACGCATATGCGATTTCATCATTTTCTCCAGATGCATCGAGTGGAATTGTTGCATGTTCCTTATCTGCGGGCGGTTCTTTTGTCTCCTTGCCCGTACCTGATGACAGTTCATGATGTCGCCGATTTTTTGTACAGCTCGCAGGGAAGCATGAAGCGGAGCCTGCGATGGAAACTGTTGCGGCGCAGCCTAGCGGCTGCCCGGCGGGTTTTGGCCGTCTCGCATGCCACCAAGCGGGATATTGAAAATTTATTTGAAATCCCCTCCTCCAAGATTGCCGTGGTCGAGAACGCCATTGATGAGCGTTTTCTTCAGAGTAGCCGGCGAGAGGAACGCCGTTTAGTGCTCGAACGCTACCAGGTGAATTATCCCTTCCTGCTGTATGTGGGCAGCGCCCGGCCGCAGAAGAACATTCCCCGCCTGATCGAGGCCTTCGCCGTGGTGAAAGGCGAGTTGAGAAACCATCCGGTTTACCGTCACCTGAAGTTGTTGATCATCGGGGATGAGCTGAGCGAGCACTCGGACTTGCGGCGCACCGTGATCCGCACGCGGACGCAAAATGAGGTGCGCTTCCTCGGTTTTGTCCCGGTGGAAATCTTGCGGGTGTTTTATCAGGCCGCCGAAGTGTTTGTG
>JACQGE010000124.1 GCA_016199675.1 Acidobacteriota bacterium
AGGCCACAGCCGACTGCGGGGTGATGGCCAGGACCTTATCGTAGCACTCCACCGCCTCGCGGCTCCGAAGCTGCTTGCGCAGGATCACGCCTTTGTTGAGCCAGGCCGCGTCGTGCATGGGGTTCAGAGAGAGCGCCCGTTCGTAGCTGGCCAGGGCATCCTCCAGAGAGTCCTGGTTCTGATACGCCAGTCCCCGGTTATACCAAGACTGGGCGGAGTTGGGATTGATCTCAATCGCTTTGTCATAGCACGACAGAGCCTCCTTTTCCCGCCCCAGTTTCCGCAGCACGACTCCCTTGTTGAGCCAGCCGACATCCAGGCGAGGCAGTATTTCCAGCACCTTGTCAAAGCGGGCCAGCGCTTCCTTGTTCCTCCCCAGATTGCTCAATGCCGCTCCCATGTTCAGGATTTCCAAAGCCTCCAATTCCTGCGCTTGCGCCGCCGGCACTTCTTCGAGGTAGTTCTTGTGGTATAAGAGCGAAAGGTCACGCTCCAGTATGGAAAAGTCCGGGAAGCGATCCTCGGGATTCTTGGCCATGCAGCGCATAACGATTTGGGACAGCGGTAGACCGATCTCCGGCCTCTTCAAGTTCGGGTCCGAAGGAACCACGTTGGAGTGCTGGTTAAACCATTCTTCGGGTCTCCGCGCCCGGAACGGCCTCTTGCCCGTGAGCATTTCATAGAACATGATGCCAAAAGAATAAATATCCGCGCGCACGGTGACATTGGCGAAATCCGTGAATTGCTCGGGGGCCATATAAGGGAGTGTTCCCACTCCCATTTCCCCTTCGCGCGTCTGGAAGAACTGCGAGGCGGCTTCCATCCCCTCGTTTCCGGCGCCAGCGAGCGGCGCTTGGCTCGGCATTGCCTCGGAGCGCGCCAGCACCTTCACCAGACCAAAATCGGTTACTTTGAGCACATCGTCCGGCGTGAACATGCAGTTTTCCGGTTTGACGTCGCGGTGCACCAACCCGGGCACTTTCTTACAGGCATGCGCCATTCCCCGGCAGAACTGAATGGCGTACCGATGTGCATCCTGCACGGGCAAGGGCCCTCCCGTCAGCTTTTTGCGCAGGTCTGAACCGGCTACGTATTCCAGGAACACATAAGGTTGGCCACTCAGGGTGGCCACATAATAGGCGCGCACAATGTTCTGGTGCTGCTCCAACCGAATCCACGTCTCGGCCTCCCGCAAGAACCGCTGCACTAGTTCCGGAGTCTCCAAGCACCACCGTTGGAACGTTTTTACAGCGAAGGGCTGCATCGTGTGAGCATCCGTCACAATGTAAACGATGCCCATGCCGCTCTTGCCCTTGCCGCCTTTTATGTCATGGATATAGAATTCGCCTAATCCAGACACCCGCATGGTTTGGCCGACTTTGAACCCGGACTCCTCTGCCTCCCCTGGTTTGGGCGGAGAAGGTTTGGGGGGGCTTTCAGCAGGATTGGGAAGTGCGGCGGTTCGCTCCGCAGGTTTCGGCTGGACCTTGCCAGCAGGAGCCGGCGCCTTTTCTTTTTTCTTGCGCCACAAAAAGTCAAACATTGGGTGGTATTGTAACAGTTAGGGTGCCAGAGGAGGAACGGGATATTCCTTTTTCCTCCGGTCTCTTTTTTGGAAACGAGCGCCGTTGAATTAGAATGATTCTTTCATGGTAACTTCCCGACCCTCGCTCCTTTTCTTGTTCCTTCACCATGCATTCCAATGGCTGCGGCAGGCCTTCCGGATTTTGCGCCGTCTGTGGCTGGAGGTGACCGGAACCCTGTTCTTGGGCCTGGCGGTTTTCGCTTTACCGGCAGCAGTGCGCGAATGGCGCATGTTTCAACAGGGCGGCGGTTCCTGGTTCCGCCTGCTCAGCACTATCCTTTTTATCGGCATGATGGTGAGCTTCGGGGTATATTCTTTTTGGAAGGCCCGGCAAATTCGCTGAGCCGCTGCTATTCGAGTGAAGCCGGGAAAGCCCGAACAAGAAGAAGTAGGAATGCCAGCCAAAAGGAACAATCCGGCGAAGACCGCTTCGAAAGACTCCCAGGAAAAGGTTCGGACTTGGTCTGGCATCGAGATTCAACCCGTCTATAACCAAAACGATTTGAAGAATTTCTCTTTGGAACGCGATCTGGGGCGTCCGGGCGAATACCCCTTTACGCGCGGTATCCACCCGACCTTGTATCGCGGCCGACTGTGGACCATGCGCCAGTACGCTGGCTTCGGAACCGCCGCCGAGTCCAATAAAAGATACAAATACTTAATGAGCCAGGGGCAGCGCGCCCTTTCCGTGGCTTTCGACCTGCCCACACAGATTGGCTTGGACTCGGACCACCCGCTGGCCGCGGGCGAAGTCGGCAAGGTCGGCGTCGCCATTGACAGCCTCCGCGACATGGATACTTTGTTTGACGGCATCCCCTTAGAACAAGTCTCGACTTCCATGACGATCAATGCCACCGCCGCCGTTCTTCTGGCGCTTTACGTGGCGGTGGCCAAGAAGCAGGGCGCAGACTTGAAAAAAATTTCCGGCACCGTCCAGAACGATATTCTCAAGGAATACATTGCTCGCGGTACTTATATCTACCCGCTGCGCCCCGCCTTGCGCATTGTTACGGATCTCTTCCGCTGGTGCCAGGACGAGTTGCCCGAATGGAACACCATCTCCATCAGCGGCTACCACATCCGCGAAGCCGGCTCCACCGCCGTCCAGGAGGTGGCTTTCACGCTGGCCAATGCCATCACCTATGTGCAAGCAGCCTTGGATGCGGGTCTCGAGATTGATTCCTTCGCTCCTCGCCTTTCGTTCTTCTTCAACTCGCACAGCAATTTTTTTGAAGAGATTGCCAAATTCCGGGCTGCCCGCCGCCTTTGGGCGCAAATTATGAAAGAAAAGTTCGGCGCGCAGAACCCGCGCTCCTGGATGCTCCGGTTCCACACCCAAACGGCCGGCTCCACGCTAACCGCTCAGCAGCCCGACGGGAACATTGTGCGCACCACCTTACAAGCCCTGGCCGCTGTCCTGGGCGGAACGCAATCGCTACACACCAACGCGAAGGACGAAGCGCTCGGTCTGCCCACGGAAGAAGCGGCCCTGCTCGCCCTGCGCACCCAGCAGGTCATCGCCCACGAAAGCGGCGTCCCAAATACTGTGGACCCGACCGGCGGCTCGTATTTCATTGAAGCGCTCACTGCCGAGATTGAAAACCGCGCTGAGCAGTACCTGGACCGAATTGCTGCGATGGGAGGAATGCTTCGGGCTATTGAAACAGGATTTGTCCAGAAAGAAATCCAGGAAGCCGCTTTCCGGTATCAGAAAGCGGTGGAGCAGGAGGAACAAATTGTCGTTGGCGTCAATCGCTTCCAATCGCCCGAGGAACCGCCGTACCCCGTCCTGCGCGTGGACCCGGCGCTGGAAACCGAACAGGTCGAGCGTTTGCGGCAACTGCGCGCCGAGCGCGACAATACCAAAGTCCTGCAGGCCCTGCGCCGCGTGGAGGAAGCCGCTCGCAGCACAGATAACCTTCTACCCCCCATCCTCGCCGCGGTCGAAGCCTACGCCACGGTGGGAGAAATGTCGTCGGCCCTCCGCAATGTTTTCGGGGAATACGTAGAAGCGGTAATCGTATGAGGTCTAATTGGAGAGCGGCCTTTTAGAGCTTGCGCCCGAAAACGTTCGCGCCGCGCACTCCGAATTTCCTTGCGGTTTGCTCTTTCGTGGTGGCCCGAAAACAATCGAAACGATGGGTTACCCGCACATCCGAGAAACCCAACTGGCTCAGAACTTCCATCCACTCTGCCTCCGGCAGAGCGCCGGCAATTCAGCCAGTCCATAGCTCGACATTGCTGCGAATGTCTTCAGAGAGTTCCTTCTCCACGACAATATCCGCGATCTGGAGCCGACCTCCGGGACGCAGTATCCGCACGATTTCCCGAAAGGCATTTTCCTTTTCGGGAACCAAGTTCAGCACGCCGTTGGAAATAATTACGTCTACGCTGGCGTCGGCCAGCGGGAGGTCCGTGGCATCTCCCTTTCGCAGTTCCACATTGTTAAGCGCGGCTAGTCGTGCCGCCCGGCTGGCGCGCTCGATCATGGCGTCAGACATGTCAACGCCTATAGCTTTACCCTGGGGGCCGGTTCGGCGAGCTGCCAGCAGCAAGTCCATTCCCGCGCCACAGCCGATGTCGACCACTGTTTCGCCTGGGCGCACAGCCGCAATAGCATGAGGATTCCCCACGCCCGCAAATGACGCAGTCGCTTCGCGAGGCAGCGCAGCCAATTCTTGAACATCATAGCCAAGGAACTCGGCTGCATACGCCGGTCCGCGATGGAAGTGGAAATTGTCGTCGGGGTTAGAGGCCACCCGCGCGTAAATATTAGAAACTTCGCCCCGCAACTGCTCGGTGTCAAGAACCACAGGGCACGCCAGAGCCATAGGCCACCTCCATTTTTTATATCCTCGGCGCTGTGAATTGCCGCCAGCTTGTATTAACGATACGAAAGCTTTTTGCGCGTGTCAAGATTCTGCCTGTAACCAGAAAAAGGTGACCGGCGTTGCCGGGAAGTGGGATACTGAAGCCGCATACAAAACTCCGCTTGGAGGAAGGGCTATGACTCAACGATTTCTGATCGTTCTCACGTTTGTCAATCTTGCGCTGCTTTTGTTCCTGGTGGTGCGGGCCCGGCCGGCACAAGCACAGAGCCCCACGCCGGTGCTTCGCGGTCGCGCGCTGGAAATCGTTGACGATCAGGGAAAAGTTCGGGCCAGCATCCAGATACAGCCCCAAGATAAAAACGTCAAGATGCCAAATGGCAAGACCTACCCAGAAACAGTGATCTTGCGGTTGATTGATCGCAACGGGCAGCCTTCCGTGAAGCTCGCAACTTCAGAACAAGAGGCAGGGCTGGCGCTGGTGGGCGGCGATGACGTGACCTACATTGTGCTGAAGGCAGACCTACAGTCCGGTTCCTTAAAATTGACCAACAAGGACGGACGCCAGCAATTCATTCAGCCGTAGATGTTTATCCAGACTTCCGAAGATTTGAAATCATCCGATTGACCGCCTACAATGACTTATATGACAAACGATAAATTGCGCATTGCTGACCGCGAGTTCGCTTCACGCCTCATCATCGGCACAGGGAAATACCGTTCGTTTCAGGAAATGGCCCGGTGTCTCGAAGCCTCCGGCGCGGAAATGGTTACGGTCGCGGTGCGGCGGGTGAACATCGACCGCAGCAAAGAATCTTTACTCGATTACATTGACACGAAGAAATTCTTCATCCTGCCCAACACGGCGGGATGCTATACTGCCGACGAAGCCATTCGCACCGCGCGGCTTGCCCGCGAGGTGGGCCTCTCTCACTGGATCAAGCTGGAAGTGATCGGCGACCAGGCTACGCTGTTTCCTGACAACGCCCAGTTGCTAGAAGCGACCAAGGTTTTGGTGAAAGAAGGCTTCGTGGTAATGCCCTACACCAACGATGATCTGATTGCCAACCTTCGCCTGATTGACGCGGGGGCCGCTGCCGTGATGCCGCTGGGTGCGCCTATCGGCTCGGGCATGGGAATCCAGAATCTCTCTAACATCCGCATCCTGCGGGAAAAGATCACCACCGTCCCGCTCATCATTGATGCTGGGGTCGGTACCGCTTCCGACGCGGTCATTGCCATGGAACTGGGAGCCGACGGCGTCCTGATGAACACCGCCATCGCCCAGGCGCAAGACGCGGAAGTCATGGCCCGCGCCATGAATCACGGCGTCCAAGCCGGACGGCTCGCCTACCTCGCAGGCCGCATCCCCAAAAAGCTCTACGCCACTGCCTCCAGCCCGCTCGAAGGCGTTTTGCGCTGAGTGTTCGCAGTCGTTGCAGAACGACCCTGTATTCACACGAGATGAGTTGTCTAGGAGGGTTTACAGAAATCAGCCTTCGGGAGCGTCTCCCGGAGAAAAGTCGCAAATTTCCCGGCACTCGCGGCAGTAATAACAGCCGTCCTGGCAAAGCCGCACATCGGATTCAGAGCGGCAAAGGATGCAGAACTTCTCGCACTGGCATTTGTTTTCCGTCAACCCGCAGGCCGTGCAGACATAAACCATCCTTCTCTGCTCCTCTGCTCTTAGCGGACTATAGCCCAAGGATTGGATAGTTACAAGGTTTCTTCCAACGGTCTCGGAAGGACATGCCAAAGAAGCAAAGGAAGTCTCGCCGCTTGCCAAACGCACATGAATGTTTTCAGTAAAATCTTGTTTATCCTCTTTTTCTGTAGCCATTCTTCGGCATATTCCCAAATCAAGAGAGGAACTGTCGGGGTTATTTATTTTACTGATGATAAGATTGTGATGGCGGCTGACAGTCGCGGTAGCGGGCGGAGCGATGAAACTCTTGACGACAAACAGTGCAAAGTGACTGCACTTGGCAAACAGATCGTTTTCATCAGCGCCGGATTCTCCGGTTACCAGAATGTGGGTACTCGCGATTTGGTTCCAACTTGGAGCAACAGCGGAGAGGCCCACAGCGTTTACGGCCAGCTTAGAGCTGGGTCTGGCGAGCCCCTTTTCATTTACATGCTTGCCAGTGAATGGGCTAGGCGAATTGTTGGATACCTTAACCTGATCTATAGAGCCCAGCCACAAACGCTCATCAGTGCTAGTGAAGCTGGAGTTCTGACCTCGGCGCTGTTCGGTGGACTGGCAGGCAATGACCGCCTGATTATCCTCTATACGAGAATCACCATTGATCCAACCAAGCTTCCCGCAATCTCTTTTGACGCTCCGAGGCCAGCCGGACCACCACTCTGTGCTCCTTGGTGCATCCTCGGAAAGGGCGCAGTCGCCACTGAATACCTCGAAACCATCAGCCCTCGTGCCATGCAGGAATCTGCCCAATGGAGAGAAGACTCCAAAAGATTCTCTCTTGGTGACAGGGATGCGCTTCTGGCGATTCGCTTGGTAGACCTGACGCTTGCTTACGAAAAGAACCAGGGAGTCGGAGGGCCGATTGATGCTTTGGAACTCACTCCTGGCAAAGGAGTAAGCTGGATTCAGAGAAAGGACAGCTGTCCAGCCGATTAGCATCACCACTAACAGCCAGCAACGCACAATTAGCGCACTACCCGTACTCTTTCCTTCGTTGAATCCTCGCAAAGCCGTGTGCTACCATCGAATCCTTTTCTGGACTATTTTGGTTCCGCCATTTTATTGTTGGGGGGAGAAAGGAGCAACGGCTTGAAGGCGTATCCCGGAAAAGATATTCGCAATATCGGCGTGATCGGTCATGGAGACTCCGGCAAGACCTCTTTGGTGGCTGCTTTCCTGTATAGCGCGGGCGTGACCTCCCGTCTTGGCAGCGTGGCCGAAGGCACCACGACCACCGATTTCGACGAGGAGGAAATTGAACGCAAGGTCACCATCTCCACAGCTCTTGCCTATCTGGAATGGAACAAGACCAAGGTGAACCTGCTCGATACGCCGGGCTTTAACATTTTTGTTAATGATACCCTCATGAGCCTGGTGGCGGCGGATTCGGCTTTGGTCCTGGTGGACGCAGTGGCGGGAGTTGAAGTGGTTACCGAAAAAGTCTGGGAGTTTTCCAACCGTTACAACCTGCCGCGTGCTTTTGTGGTCAGCAAGATGGACCGGGATAACGCGAACTTCGAGCGCGCGGTCCAGTCCATCCAGGAGGTATTTGGCCGCACCGCCGTTCCGATCCAATGGCCGATTGGACAGGAAAAAGGATTTCGTGGCGTTGTGGACCTGGTCACCATGAAGGCCTCCACTTATTCTCCGGAAGGAAAGGGCAAAGGGCAAACCGTGGAGATTCCAGCGGAAGTGGCGGCAACTGCGGAAGCTGCCCGCGAAAAACTGGTTGAAATCATTGCCGAAGGCAATGACGCCTACATGGAGGAGTTCTTTGACAAGGGAACCCTTTCCCCTGAGCACATTCTGGCTGGCTTGAAAGAGGCCATCGCTGCACAGCGGCTGTACCCCATTCTTTGCTCCTCGTCTATCAATCTGATTGGAATAGACCTGCTGCTGAATTTTGCCGCCGAGTTTCTTCCCTCCC
Organism: Acidobacteriota bacterium; assembly: GCA_016199675.1. Lineage (GTDB taxonomy): Bacteria > Acidobacteriota > Terriglobia > 2-12-FULL-54-10 > 2-12-FULL-54-10 > JACQGE01. Next base: position 8,046 of record JACQGE010000124.1, read on the forward strand.
CAGTAGCCCGAGGCAAAGTGTCGGGAAGAACCCCGTCGGGCGAGACCGTGGAACGAGCAGTCTCTGACGAAGCTCCAATCTCTCTTTTTATTTTTAAGACTATCGCCGACCCCTTCGCAGGCAGGCTTTCTTACTTTAAAGTTTATTCCGGGACTGTTGTGAACGATGCTAATCTGACTAATTTCAATAAGGGAACCCAAGAACGGCTGGCGCACATCTCCCTGCTGCAAGGGAAGGAAGCCGCAGCCATCGCTGAAATCCATGCAGGCGATATTGGCTCCGTCGCCAAACTGAAAGACACTCTCACCGGAGATACTCTGGGCGATAAAGCGGCCCCTATCCTTTACCCGCCGGTGAAGTTGCCTGAACCGGCTATCAGCTTCGCCATTGCCCCCAGTTCCCGGGCGGATGAGGATCGTCTCAGTTCCGCCTTGCACAAGATTCTGGAAGAGGACCTCTCACTGCGTTTTTACCGGGATCCCCAGACCAACGAGTTTCTTCTGGCTGGAGCGGGTCAGCAGCAGGTGGAGGTGGTGGTTTCCCGCCTCAAAAGGCGGTACAACGTAAACGTCACTCTGAAAGCTCCCAAAGTTCCCTATCGCGAAACGATTCGGAGCACTGCTGACGTCCAGGGCCGGTATAAGAAACAAACCGGCGGGCATGGCCAATATGGCGACTGCAAGATTCGGATGGAACCGCTGCCGCGCGGAGCCAACTTCGAGTTCCTGAATGAGATTTTTGGCGGCGCGATTCCTAAGAATTTCATACCGGCTGTCGAAAAAGGAATCGTGGATGCGGCCCAGAAAGGCTTCCTGGCGGGTTACCCGGTTGTGGACTTCCGAGTTGTCCTTTATGACGGGTCCTATCACGATGTGGATTCCTCCGAACTAGCCTTCAAGGTCGCCGGCTCTTTAGCCTTCAAAAAAGGTATGGAACAAGCCAATCCCGTATTGCTGGAGCCGATTATGAATGTGGAGGTCTATGTGTCGGACGCCTACGCAGGGGACATTATCGGGGACATGAACGGCCGCCGCGGCCGCATTCAGGGGATGGAAACCCGCGGACACACCCAAGTCATTAAAGCCCAGGCGCCTATGGCCGAGATGCTTACTTATGCTTCTGATTTGACATCTATGACCCAAGGCAGGGGCAGCTTTTCTATGGAATTTTCCCATTATGACGTTGTTCCTCAGCAGGTAGGCGAAAAAGTTATTGCCGCGGCAAAAGCAGAACGAAAGGGAGAAGGAGCCATCGAAGAAGTTTAGTTTCTTTTGTTAAGGTCCGCTGACTCCGAGAAAATTCTCTGGTTTTTTTTAAAAAAATTGGTGAATTTTTCATTCTCGATCAAGATGTAACTATATGAATAATTGTATGTTATATAAAAATCCATACTTTTTTCTTGGTAACTACTTGACCTCCGAATAATTTTTAGGGTACTCTGCGAGCGATTTATCAATGCCCTTCTGAGGGGCCGTCAGTTACGGATTTGTAAGAAGTGGCCGTTTTTGGGAAGTCAAATTTTATACAGAGGCGGAATCTTCAGGGTTATGATGAAGAGCAAAAATTATATTTTCTTATCTCTCTGTATCGGCTGTATTTTCCTAATGAGTTTGGGCTGTTCTTCCCGAAAGCGGCTGGTCGCCGTAGCTCCTGCGGCGGCGCCACCTCCTCCCGCCCCGACCGCGAACTTACCGCTCCGACTAGCCCTTCCTTCCAACTTGATCGTGGTTCCAGAACCGCGATTTGATCCCATCGAAGCGGTAGTAGAGCAGGCCGAAGCGAGTTTTATCCGGGGCGAAAAAGAATACCAAACCGGCCACTTGGAACAGGCCAAGAAGGAATTCGATGCCGCTCTGACTGCAATTCTGCAATCCCCCATCTCCCCGCAAGAAAACAAAAAGCTTCAGAAAACATTCGACGCCCTGGTTGGTCGAATTCATGAATACGAACTGGGAGCTTTGCAACAAGGAGATGGGTTTGCCGAACCCGCTTATGAACCGGCCCCGTTGGATGAGCTGCAATCTCTCACCTTCTCAGAAGATTCCCAACTGAGCCAGCAGCTACAGATGGAGGCTGCCAGTACGATTTCCGATCTTCCTCTTGTCGTCAACTCTCAGGTTGCAAGTTTCATCAAATTCTTTTCTTCCACTAAGAAAGGACGATCAACGATCGAAGCGGCTACGCAGCGATCCGGGCGCTTCCGGGATATGATTTTGCGGATTCTGGAAGAGGAAGGAGTGCCGCGCGACCTGGTGTTCCTGGCACAGGCGGAATCCGGTTTTCAACTTCGAGCCCGCTCCCGCGCCGGAGCTTTGGGACTTTGGCAGTTTATGCCTTTTCGCGGGAAAGAATATGGGCTGGCACGGAACTGGTGGCTAGATGAGCGCCTGAATCCCGAAAGGGCCACTCAGGCAGCAGCCCGCCATTTGAAGGATCTTTATGCCATGTTTGGGGACTGGTATCTCGCAATGGCGGCATATAACTGCGGGCCTATTTGCGTACAGCGGGCTATCAAGAGGGTGGGTTCGAACGACTTCTGGAAGCTCTCGGCCCGTCGCGCTCTCCCAAAAGAAACCAGGAACTATGTTCCGATCATCCTCGCTCTCACCATGGTGGCCAAAAACCCTGACAAATATGGTTTAGAGGATCTCATGCAGGAACCGGCCTGGGCTTACGACACTGTCGTTGTGGATCATCCGGTAGACCTCCGACTGGTCGCTGAGATGGTCGGCGCCAGCGTGGAAACGATCCGGGATCTGAATCCGAGCTTGTTACGGATGACGACTCCTAATGTGCCGGATTACACACTGCGAATCCCGCTCGCCACCAAGGATGCGTTTGTGAAAAGGATCGCCATAGTTCCCCCGGAGAAGCGGGTTTATTGGCGGTGGCATACGGTTCGGCACGGAGAAACCTTGTGGGGAATTGCACGAGAATTTAAGACCTCGATGGAGGCGATTGCTCAGGTCAACAACTTGGATCCTCAACAATCTTTGCAGGAAGCCGCTGAATTGGTGATTCCGGTAACCGCTCCAGGAAACGGCGGAAGTCCGCTAGCCGAGGGGGATGGAGTTCATAAAATTCGGGCTGGCGAAACGCTTTCCACCATTGCCCGCCAATATGGCGTTTCGGTTTCCCAATTGATGGCATGGAACAACCTGGATAGCACTCAGATTCGGGCCGGCAGCACGCTGGCCGTGGGCGATATTGCAGAAAGAGAGATTCCCCTCCCCGAAGACGGTCGTTATCAAGTGCGCCGAGGGGACACCCTTGGAAAGATCGCCCAGCGTTATCGCGTCTCCGTGGCTCAACTGATAGCCTGGAACAACCTGGACAGTGCCACCATCCATGTGGGGAATACGCTGATCGTGGGGAATTCCTCTTTCGCCTCTGAAAGAGAGATTATCCCTGCCTCTTTTTCGGTTCCCGCTCAGAACCGGCAAATCTCGGCTCCCGCCCCCCCGAAAGCCAGCCCGGTGAAGGAAGCCGCAGCGCTGATTCACAGTGTCCGAAAAGGCGAGTCCCTGTGGCAAATTGCCGCGAATTACAACACCACAGTGGAGGCGTTGCGACGGATTAATACCCATCTGGGCAGAATCTTACGCATCGGCGACCGCATTACGATTCCTTCTTCCAAGAAGTAGGATTCCTCGAATAACTCTTTACCCCGCAAGGCTCCTGCGGTCAGCACCGGCAGACGCACGGCTCTGATTCAAAAGATTCCAAATTCAGGAATAAATGGCTGTTCCGAAGTATTGGGTTTGTGTTGTCTTCTTTCTCTGATTAGGAGATCATTTTTCGATTAGGCTCTGATTGGGGAGGAACATGAAAAAAGTGCGCAAAGCCGTCTTTCCCGCAGCGGGTCTGGGAACCCGTTTCCTGCCCGCCACCAAGGCTCAGCCCAAGGAGATGCTTCCCCTGGTGGACAAGCCCATCATTCAATATGTGGTCGAGGAAGCAGTGCAATCCGGGATCGAGAATATCATTCTCATCACCGGGCGCGGGAAGAACGCCATTGAGGACCACTTCGATGTCTCCTATGAACTCGAAAAGATTCTGGGAGAGCGTGGCCGGCAGGACCTGCTGGAAGTGGTGCGCGAGGTCTCCGACCTGATCCACATTTCTTATGTGCGGCAGAAAGAGGCGCTCGGCTTGGGCCACGCCATTCTCATGGCCCGGGAACTGGTGGGCGAGGAACCCTTCGCCGTGCTGCTCGGCGACGACATCATTGACTCTCCCACCCCTTGCCTGCGCCAGATGTTGGATGTGTATGAAGCCCACCCGGCTTCGATCATCGCCATCCAGGAGGTCCCGCAGGAAGCCATTTCCAGTTACGGCATCATCTCCGGCAGCCCTATTGCTCACAACGGGGAATCGAACCGCCTCTATCAACTGACCGATCTGGTGGAAAAGCCGCCGCTCGAAGCCGCCCCTTCGAACCTCGCGATCATCGGGCGCTACATTCTGGAGCCGCAAATTTTTGACCTGCTGGCCTCCACGCCGCCTGGCGCGGGAGGCGAAATCCAGCTTACTGATGGCCTCCGCGCCCTGCTGCGCGACAATCATTCCATCTACGGCTACCGCTTCGAAGGCAAGCGCTACGACGCTGGCGATAAGTTGGGGTTCCTGATGGCCACAGTGGAGTTCGCCCTCAAACGCCCCGACCTCGCGTCCACCTTCCGCCAATACCTTAAGAGCTTGAACCTGGGCTAAGTTGCGTTGGATTGGCGGGCGTCCCGATTCTCCCTTGGATTCTCTTTAACAATTGCTGGAATCATCCAACACTAGGAGAGAAATCGGACTCCGCGCTCCTTTTTTTGGGAGGCATCCCAATTCAATTTTTCCTTTGCAGAACTTACTTTTGTTGCTAAGCTACTTAGTTTGGCGGTAGCCTCCTCCCCAGAGGCAGGGTGGGTTAAGAATCTCAAGATTCAGCAAGGGAGTTAAAAGCATGGCGGTTGTTTTAGCTCTAGCGATCACTGTAATCACCTTAGTTTCCATGTATCTCTTCACTGTAAAAACATGGTGGATGCCTCCCTACATCTCGGAATACGGGCAAGCCTACGATCAACATTTCATGTTGACCCTGGTGATTTGCGGCATCATTTTTTTTCTGGCTCAATTGGGCCTGGCCTATGCCATTTTTCGTTATCGGGACCGTGGTCAAAAGGTGCACTACTCCCACGGGAATAACACACTGGAAGCAATCTGGACTTCAGCGACAGCGGTCCTGTTTATTGGGCTGGTGCTTTGGGGGAGTCATATCTGGGCCCGCGCCCATCTGCAAGAAGCGCCTGCTGGAGCCGTCCAAGTGGAGGCGTGGGGCCAGCAGTTCACTTGGTATTTTCGTTATCCCGGCCCGGATGGCCGACTGGGAAATACCAAGCCAGAGTTGATGAAGGAATCCATTGGCAATCCTCTGGGGCTGGACCCGGACGATCCCGCCTCCCGAGACGATGTGGTGATGCCGGTCATCGCGATTCCCGTGAACCGGCCTGTCGAAGTGATTTTGCGCTCTAAGGATGTCATCCACAACTTCGCTGTGCGGGAGCTAAGACTCAAGCAGGATCTGGTGCCGGGCCTGGAGAACCGCATTCATTTCACTGCCTCGCAGATCGGCCGCTACGAGGTCCCTTGCATGGAGCTGTGCGGGTTGGGACATTACCAGATGCGCACCTTTTTGGAGGTTATGTCCGAAGCCGATTTTGAGAACTGGCTCCGGGAGAATGCACCTGAGACGCAGTAGTTCGATTTTTTTCGGGAAGGAAAAATAACAGGAGAGAAACGATGGCACACGCAGCAGGTGCTCATGCAGTACACGAAGCACCCACCGGTTTTATTCGCAAATATATTTTCAGCCTGGACCATAAGGTCATCGGAATCCAGTATTATTTGCTCGCCCTGGTCGCCGTCTGGGTGGGTATGATCTTGTCACTGTACATGCGGCTGCGGCTAGCGTGGCCGACGGAGGAATTCCCCCTGGTGGGAGGCGTGATGACTCCGGAGGCTTACCTGTCGTTGGTCACGATGCACGGGACCATCATGGTCTTCTTCGTGCTGACCACAGCGCCGCAGAGCGGGTTTGGAAATTACATTCTGCCAATTCAAATCGGCGCTGCGGATATGGCCTTCCCATTCTTAAACGCGCTTTCTTTCTGGGTCACGTTCCTGTCTTTTGCAGTCATGTTGGCAGCCTTCTTCGTCAGCGGAGGAGCGCCCATCTCCGGTTGGACCGGTTATCCGCCCCTCAGTGCAGTAGGCGAAGTCGCCGGGCCTGGGCTTGGATTGGGGCAAACTCTGTGGGTCGTCAGCCTCGCCATCTTCTGCGGCGGGGCACTGCTGGGAGCGCTGAATTTTATTGCCACCACCTTGGACCTGCGAGCAAAAGGAATGTACCTGATGCGAATGCCGCTCACGGTCTGGGCCTGGTTTATCACCGCCATCCTCGGCTTGCTAGCCTTCGGGGTGCTGTTGGCGGCCGGCGTGCTCCTCTTAATGGATCGAGTGGCAGGAACCAGTTTTTTTATCCCCGGCGGCTTGGTCATCAGCGAGCAGATCATCTCGCACAAGGGTGGTTCTCCGCTGCTTTGGCAGCATCTGTTCTGGTTCTTCGGCCATCCGGAAGTGTACATTGCGATTCTGCCCGGCATGGGCGTGGTCTCCCAGATTTTGTCTACCTTCGCCCGCAAGCCTATTTTTGGCTATCGGGCGATGGTCTACGCCATCATGGGAATCGGGGGTTTGGGGTTTCTGGTGTGGGGACATCACATGTTCATCAGCGGGATGAGTCCGTATTCCGCCATCGCTTTTTCGGTTCTCACCTTGTCGATTGGCGTGCCTTCGGCCATTAAGACCTTCAACTGGCTAGGGACCTTAATCGGCGGCCGCATCCGCTTTACGACCCCCATGCTCTATGCTCTTGGTTTCGTCTCCCTGTTTGTTACGGGGGGGTTGAGCGGTCTTTTTTTGGGGCAACCCTCGCTCGATCTGTATTTGCATGACACATACTTTGTCCTGGCCCATTTCCACATGGTCATGGGAGTCGCCGCGATCTTCGGCATTTTCGCTGGCACTTATTTTTGGTTTCCCAAGATGTTTGGCCGGATGATGAATGAACCGTTGGGCAAGCTGCACTTCTGGATTACTTTTATCGGTGTTTACGCGATCTTCATGCCGATGCATTATATCGGGATCGCCGGCCACCCACGCCGCTACGCGGAAACGAGCGGAGTGGAATATCTCGGCTCACTCCAACCGGTCCATGATTTCATCAGTATCGTTGCGATAGTGACCATAGCAGCTCAGTTCATCTTTCTTTTCAATTTTTTCTGGAGCTTGTATCACGGGGAAAAGGCATCGGTGAACCCTTGGGAATGCACCACACTGGAGTGGACGGTTCCTTCTCCTCCACCCCATGACAATTTCGGCGGACATTCTCCCGTTGTGTACCACGGCGCTTATGAATACAACGTTCCAGGAGCGTCCCAGGATTACATTATGCAAACCTCGCCGGAAAAAGTGACTCACTAATTTTTCCCTTGGGGAGAACAGCAGGGGTAGCAAGCAAAATGGCGGAAATCCTAGCACCGGGAAAGCAGCAGGACGGAGTTGGCGGGGGCGGCGGCGGCTTCCACGAGGGTGACTTCGGCGGCTACGGAAGCGGTCCTCCGCCAGGGACTTCCCGCCGAATCTACCGTACCGGGATGTGGCTGGGACTGCTGGCCATTTCCATGGTTTTTCTTGCGTTCACCAGCGCTTACATTGTGCGGAGCGGCCTGTCCGATGATTGGCTTCCTATTGAACTGCCGCGCCTCCTCTGGGGGAACGCACTACTGCTCTTTTTGAGCAGCCTGACGATAGAACGCACTCGAAAAGCGCTGAACGGAGGACGCCGGGCCGAATGCAATCACTGGCTGGCGGTTACCACCGCGCTCGGAGTCGCTTTCTTGGTGGGTCAACTCCTAGTCTGGCGGCAGTTGGCTTCTCATGGCGTGTATGTGACGACGAATCCCAGTAGTTCTTTCTTCTATTTGCTGACCGCAACCCACGGCCTGCACCTTTTGGGTGGAGTCATGGCGCTCCTTTATATCGTTTGGCAGGCCTGGCATTATCAATTGGGTCCTGCCAAGCGAACGCTCGTGGAGGTAACCGCCATCTATTGGCATTTCATGGACGGACTTTGGATTTATATCTTGTTGTTGCTATCGTTGTGGAGGTGAAGAAGTGGCGACTATAGAAACCGGTGGAACTACCACTTCCGTTTGGGGAGGCGGCGCTTCCCCCTTTGCGATTCCTTCGAAGAAATTGGGGATGTGGCTGTTTATCGTCTCCGATGCGCTGACTTTTTCGGCGCTGCTGATTGCATACAGCTATTCACGGGTGGCCAGCGCCGATTGGCCGTTGCCATTCCATTTCTGGCCAAGCATCGTTGTCGCCAGCGTCATGACATTCTGCCTGCTCAGCAGCAGCGTCACCATGGTCATGGCGGTGGCTGCTGCTAAGCAGGGAAGAGTTGGCGCCACTGTGAATTGGCTGTTGGCCACCATGCTGGGCGGTGTGGCGTTTATCATCCTGCACGCCAATGAATGGCGAACCCTGATTGGAGAAGGTCTGCGGCCCTTTGATAATCCCTGGGGGTCGCCGCTATTTGGAGCGACCTTTTTCACCTGCACCGGCCTGCATATGCTTCACGTCACGATTGGTGTAATCGTGCTTGGTGTGATGGCCATCGGATTTAAAAAAGGTCGTTACCCGGCGGACTATGTCGAGATCAGCGGGCTGTACTGGCACTTTGTGGATTTGGTGTGGATGTTCATCTTCCCGTTGATTTATCTGATGTCGGTTCCTTTGGAACACTAGAGAGGAGAAAGAGAATGGGCGCGAATCAAGCGCACGAACATGCCGAGGGGGGGAGCCGCCTCTATTTAATCGTGTGGGGGGGACTGCTGGGACTAACCCTGGTTGAGGTTTTCTTGGCCTATGTGCATCTTCCGGTCAATACGATGCTTGTCCTTCTGATGGGGCTTTCAGTAATCAAAGCGGCTCTGATCATCGCCTATTTCATGCACCTTCGGTTTGAGCGGTTCAATCTCTTCCTGGTGCTGGTCCCCATGTGGATTCTGGTTACATGCCTCTTGTTCATGTTTTTCCCCGATAGCTTCCGGTTGCAGGAGTTCCGGTTTCCGCGATAAGATTGGGAAGTGCATTAATGCGGATATCTCGGCGGCAGAAACGGTTTTTTTCGAGCCTAGCGTTGACAGCGGTGGCGGCAGGTGCGGTTCTTCCTAATGCGGTTGCTTATTGCACCACCTGCTACTTGGGCGCGACCGGAGCCGGAGACAAAGGAATTCGGGCGCTTCAGATGGGTATTATCGTCCTGATCATCCCCACCGCTATAATTCTGGGCGGCATTTTATGGTACGCGTTTCGGTACCAGGATCCTGCTACTGTGGAGCAGCGACAGGAGATCCAAGGGAATTACCAGGAAAAATGGCTGGGCAAAGCTGTCCGGTTCGCAACGGCGATGGTTTCTTTGTCCGCCATTAAACCGCATTGATCTTTTTACAGCGCCATGAGCAAGTACCGCATCACCGACCTACCAAGTACCCGGCCTTCTCGTCCCTGGAAAACACTCCGTATCAAGCCGAAACTTCTCCTCTTGTCCGTGTTGGCGTTTGCTACTGTTGCCACAGGGGCCAGTGTCAGCAGTGTACGATGGCTGGCGGACGTCAAATATTTGGCTAGCGATCAGATGAAAGGACGCGGCGACGGCTCGCCGGAATTGGACCTGGCAGCCGACTATATCGCCGAGCAATTTCGCAAGGCAGGTCTGGAACCTTTGGCTAGCGGCTATTTCCAGCCATTCGAAGCGGTGGTGGGCGCCGATTTGGGAACCGAGAACAGCCTGGTCTTGCTGGGCACGCCCGACCGTTCCTACCGCCTGAACCAGGACTTCGTTCCCTTGACCTTCTCGGACAGCGGCAATCAAACTGGGCCATTGGCTTTTGCCGGCTATGGGATTACCGCTCCGGAATATCAATACGATGACTACGCGGGAATTGATGTGCGGGGCAAGGCCGTGATTGTCCTCCGCCACGAGCCCCAGGAAGACGACGCCAACAGCCCCTTCCGCGGTAAAGAGTTAACCCGCCACGCAGCCCTGGTCAGCAAAGCCATCAATGCGCGCAACCATGGAGCCGTAGCCATGCTGCTGGTCAACGACCCTTTGAACCACTCTGCTGACCGGCTTGTTTCTTTTGGAGAAATTCAAGGCCCCACCGACCTCGGCTTGCAAGTGCTTCACGTGAAGCGGGACGTGGTTGAAAAGTGGATGAGTCAGGAAAACCGCTCGCTTCGCGATCTGCAAAGAGCCATTGACCGCGATCTCGGCAATCATTCTTTTCTCCTCTCCCCAACCCTTCAAGTGAGAATGGAGACCGATGTCCGGCATCGGCAGGCCAAACTCAAAAACGTAGTCGGCTATTTGCCCGGCAGTGATCCGGCTTTACGCGGTCAGGTGATTGTTCTCGGAGCACATTACGATCACCTTGGACTCGGCGAACGCGATAGTCTGGCGCCCGGACAGGTCGGTCAAATCCACCACGGCGCTGATGATAATGCCTCAGGGACTGCCGGGCTGATGGAACTGGCCCGCGCCTTCGGAGAACAACAACCGTTCCGTCGTTCTCTCCTTTTCATTGCCTTTGCAGGAGAGGAACTGGGTTTGCTCGGCTCCGCCCACTACGCGGAGGATCCGCTGCTGCCTCTGGACCGCACCATCGCGATGCTGAACATGGACATGATCGGGCGGGTGAGCAAGAACAAACTCTTTGTTGGAGGCGTGGGAACTTCTCCAGGCTTTCGCGCCCTGCTGCAAGAAGAAAACAGCGGCACTGGCTTTCAACTCGATTTTTCCGACTCCGGCTACGGCGCCAGCGACCATATGTCCTTCAATCGCAAACAAATTCCGGTGATGTTTTTCTTCTCCGGACTCCACGCGGATTATCACAAACCTTCGGACACTTGGGAAAAGGTCAGACCCGAGGAAACGGCGAGGGTCTTGGAACTGGTGGCCCGGGTTGTGGGACGATTGGACGCCGCTGAAGAGCGCCCGCAGTGGGTTCCGGTACGCGATTCTCGTCGCGCCAGCGCTCCCGCGGCAGACGAGGAGGCTGGCCAGGGGTACGGCCCCTATTTCGGATCTATCCCCGATTTTGCGGAGAACTCCAAGGGAGTGAAGTTCGCTGATGTGCAAGCCAATAGCCCGGCGGCCAAAGCTGGCCTGCTCGCCGGCGACATCCTGATCCAGTTCGACGGCAAAGAGGTTCGCAACCTCTACGATTTCTCTTACCTCCTGCGCGCCAAGAAACCCGACGACGAGGTTCCCATAGTAATTCTGCGCGAGGAGAAGGAAATCCGCGCCGTGGTCAAACTCGGCCGTCGCGAATAAACAATCCTTTAAAAATGGACGGAACCCTTGGTGATGTGCTCCAAGAGCGCCCCCAGAGGGAGGGCCTGCTTCGCCTGCACGGAAAAGCCGTAGCACTGCCTGGCATCGGTTTGCGGAATTAATTCATAGCCGCAGGAACCATAGATAACGTCTAGCATTTGCTGAACGGCAGGTCGCAATTCCATAGTTGTGGAAGCAGCGTTCGGAGTTTCCAGACGGTCCGTGAATCGGATTTCGAGCAAGTCGGTCCGTGGCATGGCGCTCGAAGGAAATTCTGATTCTCCCACCAATCGCTGGGAAAGTTCCAGGAACCATTGCAGGGCAGAGTGCAACCTTTCCAGAGGCGTTCCGGTCAACCCTTTCTTAGCCGTGTAGAGAATGCCCGGCGCCGGGTCTGCCATGTCAAAAGCGAAGTTGCACCGCTGTCCGATCAAGACAATTCCCGGGCCGCGGGAGATGTGGGCATAGTCAGCCAGGTCCACCCACTCGGCGGGGTGTTTCTCCTTTCGCCAACGGGCAAAGATTTCCAGAAACGGCTCCAGAGATAAGTCCCGTGGAGCGTTGGAAAAAATCTTAATTTGGATTCTTTGCAGGTTGTGGATCAATTCGCGACTATCGTCTCCGCTAGTTTTTGGGCCTATAACACCAGTTTCTCCGAAAAATCAGTGGGGGGACATCAGCCCAGCATCCCCGACATCCTGCTGTAGCTGCCGTGAGCTTCCTCAATGAACAAGGCGGCTTCCTCGACCCGCTGGTGAGCCTTCTCCGCATCCAGGTTTTGAGGGCCTTCCTCGGCGGCGCGGAAGAAGTATTCGCAGCACATCGCCATAAAATTTCCAGGGTCGGCAAACTGCTTGCGGAACTCTTCCACGGTATCGTAGCGGTCTGAAAGCAGAAGACCCCGGGTAGAAAGAAGCCCGTCGGCTGCTTTCTTCATCGCTTCGAAGGCGGTGGCGGCGGCTTGCTCCAGGCGGTTTGCCTCCAGATAGAGCGAAGCTTCAAAGACCAAACGCCCCGCGTCCTCCAGCAGGAACTCTGCCTGGGACACCACTGCTCCGGCGCATTCGCCGACTCCGGTGGACATGAAATAATCCCAAGGCTGCCGGTTATCCCGGTAAAATTCGGGATTCTCGGCGTGATCGGGCAAACGTTCAAACTCAGCCACCGCATCTTTCAGGCGCGCCTTACCCACCCGCTCCGTGAACTGCGCAAAAGTTTCCGAGCCAACTTTCTCCTGAGTGTAAAAGTCTGCCAGCTTCCGAACCACGGCCGGCACGTTCTTTGCCGAGACTTTTCCCACGGACAATCCAAACGCAGCCGCATTGTCCTGAGTCGTCCCCCCAAGAATTACTTGGAAAATCGGCGCCACATGCTGCCCTACCCGGCGACTGGAGCCAAAGAAGCCGATGTCCGCCACGTGGTGTTGCCCGCAAGCGTTAAAGCAACCGCTGATCTTGATACGGAGGTCCTTCCGCTCCGCCAAATCTTTCATCCCATTATCGAACTTGTGTTGAAGCACGGCCGCCAACCCTCGCGAGGAGGCAATGCCGAGCTTGCAGGAATCGGTGCCGGGGCACGCGGCCACGTCGGCAATCGTCCCAGCCCCTGGCAGAGCCAGGTCCAGTGCCGCTAAGTCTTCGTGCAGGGCAGGCAGATCGGCATTCGAGACCCACCGAACTACCAGGTTCTGCTCCACAGTAGTGCGGATGGAGTCCGAGACGTACTTGCGGCAGACCTCAGCTAGCGAGCGCAATTGCCAGGATGCAATGTCTCCGAGCGGGAGGAGGACTGTAACCGTCGAGTATCCTTCGTGGGACTGGGGACGCACATTCGTCCGGTACCACTTCTGAAATTTCTCCGAAGTGCCGGCCAACTCCAAGTGGGAAGGAGACTTCAACGGTTTTTCCTGGAACCGCTCTGCTTCTTCCAGCCACGCTGTCCAGCGGGGGTCTGGCGGGAGCTTTGCCCATTCCTCCTGGATCAGCTTGCGAAATTCCTCCATCCCAAGCTTGGTCACCAGAAATTTCATTCTGGCTCTGGCTCGGTTTTTCTTTTCCCCCAGCCGGGCAAAAACGCGGGCTATAGCCTGCGCCAACGGCAGCATTTGTTCGGCAGGGACGAATTCGCTGTAAAGCTTGGCCTGATGGGGGATGGGACCAAGCCCCCCGCCAAGATAAACTGTAAAACCTCGCTGGAGTTGCCCGTTTTCCTGGCGAAGCGCGGCAATCGCGCCAATATCATGCATTCGGGCCAGGCCGCAGGGATGCTGGGCACAGCCGGAAAACGCAATTTTGAATTTCCGCCCGAAGTTCTGCGTATCCGGGTGGCGCAGCAGAAAATAAGCCATGGCGCGAGCGTATGGGGTTACGTCAAAAGTCTCATCAGCGCAGATTCCAGAATACGGGCAGGCAGTTACATTGCGAACTGTGTTTCCGCAAGCCTCTCGGGTCGTGATGCCTACCTCCGCCAAGCGTCGGAATAGGTTTGGCGTGTCGTTGATGTCCACGAAATGGAACTGGATGTCCTGCCGCGTGGTGATGTGACTGATGCCATCCGAGTATTCCTCGGAAAGGTCCGCCAACCGCTCCATCTTCTGCGTGGTCAGCATTCCCAGAGGGATTTTGATGCGCTGCATCTGCACACCCGCCTGCCGCTGGCCATAAACACCGTGGCGCAGACGAAATTCCAGGAAAACCTTTTCCGGGACCTGGCCTTGCTGGAACCGCCGCAGTTCCGATTCAAACACGTCAATTTCTTCGCGAACTGTGGCGGGCAGATGCTGCCAACGATCCACTTCCGCTTCTGGCAACGAAATGACTGGTTCACTCATGGTCTCCCCCAAACGAAAAATCCCACCAAAACGTTCCGTGGTGGGGTTCCTTGTAATTCCTTATAAATCAGCTAATTAAGAATTCTTAGACCCGCCGCCGGAACCTCATCCACAACGTCAACAACAACAACCAATCCGGCACAAATGGGATTTTTTACTCATTTCCGTATCTTTATTAGTTACGCTCTCCCCTTGAAGATGTCAAGGGAAAAGTCGGGAAATCACCGGAAGCTGACAATTCCCCACTTATGCCGAATGCTATGTTCCAATCGCCCAAAGAGAACATGATCCACCACCTGCCCAAGGGCCATGATCAAAATCATGACGGCCACGACCTGGCTCATATCATTCAGGTCCCGGCCCATCATGAGCAGGTGTCCCAATCCCAGGCTGACAAAGATCATCTCTCCAGAAATTAGGGACCGCCAGGCGAAGGCCCAGCCCTGCTTCAGCCCTGACACCAAGTGGGGCAAACTTGCCGGGAGCAGCACATGCCAGAATAAGCGCGGCCCGCGTGCCCCCAGGTTTCGACCGGCCTGCAGATAAATTCTGGGAACATGCCGAATTCCCATTTCTGTGCTGATGGTAACCGCCAGAAGCGATCCCATGAGGACCACGAATAAAATGGCCGTTTCAGTAAGTCCAAACCAAAGCACAGCGAGGGGCAACCAACAAATGCTCGGAAGGCTTTGTAAACTCAAAACGAATCCGCCGAGACTCTCCTCCAGGAATCGGTTGGTCGCCAAAAGGAGACCCAGAGAAATACCCAGAAGAACAGAAAGCCCGTAACCGAGCGCAATGCGCCTCATGCTGATCCCGGTGGCGACCAGGAAAGTTTGGTCCGTCAATCCATCCCGCAAAGCGCCCAGGACATTGCCCGGCGATGGCAACAGATAAGGCGGCCAGATTCGCAGCGAAGCAATTAGCTGCCACGAGCCGATCAGAAAAATATAGAAGGCCAATTGTCTAAATGCTTTCCTCATCACGGTTGTATTCCGCCTCCACAGCTTTGTTAATTTCTCCCCGGAGTTGCTCGAGGACTTCCCGAGCGGTTTTGATAAGCGCCGGATCTTCCAGGTGGCGGGGCCGTGGCAAGTCCACGAAGAACCCGCTCTTGAGGCGGCCTGGGCGGAACGTCAGCAGAATTACACGATCTCCCAGGCGCACCGCTTCACGCACATTGTGAGTTACAAAGAAAATTGTCTTGTGGGTTTCGATCCAGATGCGTTCGAGTTCCTCATGGAGCAAGTCCCGCGTCTGGGCATCCAGGGCGGCGAACGGTTCGTCCATCAGCAGGACATCGGGTTCCAGGGCGAAGGCGCGAGCCAAAGCAACCCGCTGCTTCATTCCCCCGGACAATTGATGGATATAGCTATTCTCAAACCGGGACAGGTGCACCATGCGGAGATAGTCGCGTGCCCGGTTCCGGCGCTCCTTCTCGCCAATACCCTGCATCCGCAGACCGAATTCCACATTTTCCCGCACGGTCAGCCAGGGAAACAGCCCCAGCTCCTGAAAGATGAGAATGTGGCCCTTATGGGGAACCTCCATCGGATGCCCATCCGCCCAGATAGTTCCCGAGGTGGGCCGATCGAGCCCAGCCATCAAATTCAACAAAGTGGACTTGCCGCATCCTGACGGTCCTACAATACAAAGGAATTCCCCCTCTTTCACGGCGAGGTTGATGTTCTCCAGGGCTGTTAGGGTTCCGTTCGAAGACGAATACGAACGCGAAACATTTTCTAAAATCAGTTTGCTCTCTCGCAACCACGGGGTTTCCGACACTTCTGACATGATCGGCGCTTCGGCCCTTCCTCCGTTCTTCCCGCCACCGAGAATTGAAGATTTTGCCATTGTAGCTCACCTTCTCAGCCGCTGTCATGCTGCGCTCAAATAACAGGCTGAGCACGACTCTAGCGAATCGGTTTTGCTCCTTTTTCCTGCAATACTTCGTTCAGGATCGAAAGGTCGTAGATGCCAGAAAGGTCTGGCCGCTGTCGCCCCAGAAAGCCAGCCTCGAATGCTCTTTGGGCGGAGGTGAACAGAGAAGACTGGATGGGATCGTAAGTAATTTGCAGGCGCGACAAGGAATCCTCCAGAACTTGCTGCGGCAGCGCTTTGCCGGTCTCCTTCTGAATTTCCCGGTTCAGGACACTCTGGGCTTCCGGCAAATTCTGGTTGATCCATTCGGTCAGTTCGACGTGCGCCTGAACCCACTTTTTCACCAGATTCCGGTGCTCCTTCAGGAACTTCGTGCTGACGATCAATTGTGTGGTGACGAACTGGCCGCCGGGCCAAAGAGTTCGTTCGTCGAGAAAGAGCCGGCCGTTGGCCTCATGGATCAGGCGCGATGCCCAGGGTTCCGGAGCCCACGCCCCGTCAATCTCCTTTTTTAGGAACAGGGTAATCTGATCGGGATTGGCAATCGGAAGTACCTGCACGTCCCCGCCTTTTTCGCGGAGTCCCAGATTGTGGGCGATGAGCCAGGCGCGCAGCGCTACATCCTGCGTGTTGCCGAGTTGCGGGGAGGCGATTTTCTTACCGTGAAAGTCCTCTGGCTTTGCGATACTCGCATCGGCGCGCACGACCAGAGCGGCTCCGCCGCTGGTGGCTCCCGCGACAATGCGAAGCGCTTCCCCTTGGGAGCGAACATAGCCGTTAATGGCAGGATTCGGCCCGACATAGGCCAGATCAATTGCATTAGCAAACAGCGCCTCAATCACTGCAGGCCCGGCATTGAAAATTTTCCACTGGAGGCCGGCTTCGGAACCCAGCGCCTTATCAAACCAGTTCGTGGACTGGCCAATGACGCCTTGGGCGTGGGTGATGTTGGGGAAATGTCCCACCCGGATGACCACCGGTCCGTTTTTGGCGGGCGAACTCGATGACCAAATCCCGGGCCAGGCCATCAGCAAAACTAGGAGCGCCGTTGCTAATATCGCAAAAAACGAAAACCTTGCTCGAATCATAAAATCCCTTCTCCGATATGCCGCGAATGACGCTTTTTAACCCGCGCCTTTCAAAAAAAATTAAATAAAGTGGGAAAAATAAGATTAGCTGTGGCTACAACAACAACAGCGGTGGGGGAGGGAGGGAATGCCCGAGTCGCTTTCCTTGACCCGTATTATCATTTCTAAAAACATAAGCCCATACCACAACCTGGTGTTTGAAGTCTCAGGCGTTGCAGGAAGTTTGTCAAGTGATTTTTAAAATGATGTGAATCGCCACCAGATTTATTGGGTCCGATCCAATTCTGCAATCACCTCCAGCAGAACTGCGCCCACGGTTCCCAGGCTCTGCGCACCGACCTTATCCAGAGTGTCCTCTGCAGAGTGCCAGTAGCGGTTGCCAGGGCCGTAATTGAAATCAATCAAATCCACGGCAGGCACTCCAGCTTTCAGGAAAGGGAGATGATCGTCCTCCACCCAAGAGGAGACCGGAAGAAAATTTTTCTCGTAGCCGAGGCGCTTGGCTGCGTTCCAGACCCGGTCGGTGAGCCAAGGCGTGGAGTTGGACTCGCGGCGGATGTCCAGGTCGCGGTCTCCGATCATGTCCACCAGAAACAGAGCTCCTATCTTCGAAAGCTCGCCAGAAGCCTTCAGTTGCTCAACCAAATGCCGGCTGCCGTACAATGAATCCTTTTCGCTCCATTCTTTGAAAGCCTCTTCTCCGTCGAAGAAGACCAGCCAAAGGGTGTGGTTGTGATTTTGCTTGGCCAAAATCGGAGCTAAGGCCAGCAGTAAACCAGTCCCAGAGCCGCCGTCGTTAGCGCCCAGAAACGGAAAGTCGTGTTCCAGCTTAGTTTCGTAATGAGCCGCCATAACGATAATCCGGTCCGTGCGACCGGTCAGGCGACCGAGGATGTTGTTCATCGGCACCGAGCCGATCGGGGTCTGCGCCGTGAACGAATCCTGCTGGACGGTCCATCCGGCGGATTGGAGCGTTTCCTGGATGTAGCGCTGTGTTTGCTGGTGCGCCTCCGAGCCGGGAGGCCGCGGGCCGAAGGCGACCATCCTTTTGACGTGTTCCAGCGCGGCCTCGCCCAGACCAGGGTTTGCAGGGGGCTTGGTCAGAGATTGTGCGCCCCAATACAACAGAGCAATTCCGGCAATGCCGCCAACAAACAATCCCAGCCGACTCCTTCGGCGTTTGTGAATGAGTCGCTGGCGCATTGCTATTCCCTGCTCCGTCCCCGGTTTCGCAAGACCAGATAGGACAATCCAATGCCGAACAGGTAGAGCACAATTAAGGGGGTCGCGAACAACATCATGGTTGGAATGTCGGGCGTGGGGGTGATGAGCGCTGCCACAATGAAAATCAACAAAACGGCATAGCGGAAATTCCGCAGCAGGAAGCGAGGCGTTACGATCCGCAGGAAGGTCAGGAAGAGGATCAAGATCGGCAGTTCAAAGACCAATGCAAGCCCCAGAATGATGGTGGTGGCCAGACTGAAGTATTCGTTGACGGTAATGAGGGGCCGGAACTGGTGCCCGAAGTTCAGCAGGAAGCGCAAAGACGCGGGGAAGGCGATGGTATAAGCGAATACTCCTCC
>JACQGE010000125.1 GCA_016199675.1 Acidobacteriota bacterium
CCGGTTCAGTGTTTCAATATGCGCCATTCGTTGGCGAAAGTAGAGAAGTTCCGACCGGACACGGTTGGTCGACAGAGCGTAGAACATGAACGCGTCGTCCGAATCCGGACTGTGCGCTACAGTGATTTCCTGTCTGGATATGCTCATATCCCAAAGACTCAATTATCATTTGCTGACGGAAAAATTGCCAATGATTAAATGGTCAATTCCCGAACAGTAAAAACTGCGCACTGCGTCGCGAGGCGAGCAGACCAGCGGTTCTCCAAATAGATTAAACGATGTGTTGAACAGAACCGGCAATCCCGTGGCCTTCCCAAAGGTATCCAGCAATTCCCAAAACAGCGGATTTGTCCGGCGGCTCACCACGTGTACCCGGATGCGGCTAGGGCTGGCACTGTCCGTTTTCTGTTCGCGATTCGGCAGCAAATTGGAAGCAAAGGTGTCTTTGTAAGCCGACTTCACTTTGCCCACGGAAGCCAAATATTGAACCATCGGCCCACATTCGAAAAATTCACCCGCCCGCTCTTCCGTCACTGAGGCTGCAAAGGGACGGAACTTCTCGCGGTGTTTGACATAAGAATTCAAGTTCTCGTTGACATACGACCCCAGCGGGGAGGCCAGGATGCTCCGCGCTCCCAGCGCCCGCGGGCCGAACTCTGCCCGGCCCTCAAACCAGCCGACGATGTGGTCTTGTCTCAGCGCTTCCACTGCCGTGGACACCAGTTCGTCGCGCTTCTGAAAATATCGGAAGCGCAACTTGCAGTTCTCCAGCACATCCTTGATTTCGGAACTCGAATACTGAGGGCCAAAGTATAAGTGCTCCAGGAGACAGCGAGGCGAAAGCCCCAGCATCGCATGAGCACAGTAAAGCGCTGCTCCCAGCGCGTTGCCCGCGTTCCCCGCCGCTGGCTGCGCAAAAACCCCTGGAAATAACCCGCACGTCTCTAGTTTCTCGACCAGCAAGGAATTTAATCCCACACCCCCCGCCAAACACAGGTTTTCCACCTGATAGCGGGAGGCCAATCGGCAGCAGAGTTCTACGACTGTTTCTTCCAGCGCCTGCTGCATGCTGGCCGCTAACTCTACCCGGCTTTGCTCCGAAAGAGGCGCGGCGGGATCCAGTCCTGCCGCCTGGAAAAATTTCTCCGCAAACCCGCCTCGCTCATCGCGCCCCGTGGCAAAAAAACTCTGGTCTACGCTGAGCAGCGACTCCCCGTTTGGGTGCAGCAGTTGACGGAACACGGAGGCATAGACTGGCTTTCCCCAGGCGCTCAGCCATTGCAGCTTGTGTTCATCCCCCCGGGGCTGGAAACCCACTAGCGCCGAGACGCGACTGAAAACATTACCTAGGGAATCCGGAAAGTAAGAATCCTCTAGCGGTTGCAGCGAATTGCCGTACGCTAGGCAAAAGCTGCCGGTCTTCAGATCGCCTTTTTCGTCCAGCGTCAAAACACCGGCCTTGTCAAAGGAGGAAGGATAATAGGCGGCGGCAGCGTGACAGAGATGGTGATCTAACACCACGATCCGGCTCGCCGGAAATTCCTGCTTCAATCGCTTCGGGATCCAGGACTCCCCCCTTCCCTGCTCGCTGGCTTCTTCATACAAAGGCCGCGCCAGGGCCACATAGTGAACCTCTTCGGTGCTCAGTCGGGCCGCCTCCAGGCAATAACGGATGGCAAGCCACGGCAGGCCGCGCACCCGGCGCACCCGCGCCAACTTCTCTTCCTCCAGCGCCGCCACTATCTCCCCGCCCCGCAATAGGGCTGCCGCCGCGTCATGATCGCCGCCCGCGATGCCCAATATGTTTGGCGAAGATTTCTCCACCCTCAAAGTCATTGATTCTCCACCAAGCTCGGACTCTCTCTCCCCGCCTGGTTTATTACGATCGTCAGACCGGAAAGATAGATTTTTCCCTGGTTTGGAAATGAAGATGCCTACCGGCGCTGCGTCTCCCAATCGTAGTTCACATCGGGATCATTCCAGGGCAGTCGCCCCTCATCGGTCGGGTCGTACCATTGGTCGGTGGCATAGACCAGGAGCGCGGATTCCGTCCCAATCACTTTATATCCATGCCCCACGCCCGGAGGAATTCGGATTTGCCAAGGTCGTAGGGTCCCGACGTATAGCGTGTTCAATCTCCCAAAAGTGGCGGAATCTGCTCGCAAGTCATAAAGCATCACCTGGAATAAACCCAGGACTGGCGCCCACAGGTCTGTTTGCCGGAGATGGTAGTGGATTGCCTTGATCGTACCGGGGTAGGAGAGCGCCGCCGAAACCTGCAAGCTTCCCGATGGCGCAAAATCCTTCGCTGGCCCTTGCCCCCAGCGAAAAATCTCCTCAAAAAAACCGCGATCATCCGGATGCAGTCGTAGCGCCGCAATTTGGACCCCATCAATTAAATCCGGCGCTTCTGGACTAGCGATGACGGAACCCAAGCCCCCTGGGCCACCTCGAACCACTCCCAATTGCAATCCTCCCTTACTGGCCACCGCCCGCCATTGTATTTGCGAGACTGCCTCCCTCATGAATCAAATCCTTTCTCCGCGCAATTCCTCATCCTACCACAGTCGTTGATCTGTAGCCCAATGGCAGAGCGCCAATCCTGAAGCTTCGCCCTGCTAACCTAGAGCTGAATCGCCACTTTCCTTCCCATTCTGAAACTCCTTCCCAATCTGGCCCTTTCCTACGCTTTCTTTTCAGAACTCTTTAACGACAACTACTTGTATTTCAAAGAATTACAGTAATTCATCCCGATAATGTTTTGGGGAATGCCGTGCTTCTATTCAAGGCAGTTCAAAAATAGGAGGTTCTGCTTGAGTTCCACGGCCACCGGCGTAAAGCTTTGTCCCATTCCTCAAACTGCAGTGGTCCCTGATACTTCACCGACCCCGCTTCCACAACCACAACCGATTCCCGCCCCAGCTCCAATTTTGGATCAGGAGCGCGAGAAACTCCTGATAGCCCATCTGCCCCAGGTGCGCCTGATCGCGGAGAAAATTCGGGAACGCTTGCGCTTCGCGGCTGATCTGGACGATCTGATGAGTTACGGAGTGATTGGACTGCTGAAAGCCATCGAGCGCTTCGACCCCTCCCGAGGCATCCTGCTGAAAACCTACGCGGAGCATCGCATCCGCGGCGCGATTCTCGATGGTTTGCGGGGGATGGACTGGCTTTCTCGCAGCGCTCGTCAAAAAGAACGGCTTTATCAGCAGAGACCATCCAATTTCCAGCAAACCTCTGCCGCGTCGCTATCCTCAAAAGCGGACAACGCAACTTCACCGGCCCCGACTTGGTTCCATGCTTCCGAACTGATCTATGTCGGAACGAACCTGGAAGACTTTGAAAAGCTCTCGGAACGATTGGGACTGCGATGGGCTTTAGCCGGCTACGCAGAAAATCCTGAGACGATTTACCAACGAGAAGAATCCCGGCAAAGATTAGCCCTCGCCTTGGCGGACTTGCCGTGGAGGCACCGCTGCGTGATTCAGTTGTATTACTACCAAGAACTCAACATGAAGTACATCGCTCAAATCCTGCGCGTTCATGAGTCGCGGGTGTCTCAAATCCACACCTTGGCCATCCAGCGCCTCCGCAAACTCCTGGCCGTTGGCCAACAAAGCCTCACATCCGGTCTCAACCCGGAACCCAAAAAGATTTCTCAAACCTCTGCCCGCAAGCGTTCAAAGTATCGAGTCACCGCTCGGAGGTCTTCTTCCGTATCCACGCCGATAGTATCCTCGGCGGTTTCCGCCACCTGAATCGGAACGCCGTGCTCCAGGAAGCGCAGTTGCTCCAATTGTTCCATCTGTTCGAGCGGGGTGGGCGGCAGCGCCTCGTAACGCTCCAGAGCCTCTCGGCGGTAAGCATACAAACCCAGATGTTTGTAAAACGGCAGCGGCAGGCTGGTGTTCCTGCGAAACGGAATTGGGGAGCGCGAAAAATACAGAGCCTCCCCGCGCAGGTTCGCAACCACTTTCACCACATGCGGGTTCGCCGCTTCCTCCTCGCGGAGCGGCGTCTTCAGGGTCGTGACTTGGATCCCGGGGCGGGTGCAAAACGGCTCGATCAGCAAGTCCAGGTGGCTGGCTTGGATCATCGGTTCATCCCCTTGAATATTCACATACACGTCGGCCGGCATTTTTTGCATCACCTCGACGATTCGCTCTGTGCCACTGCCGTGTGTGGCCGCCGTCATCCGAACCGGGATCTGGTTCTGGAGGCAATACCGCCGCACCTCTTCCGAATCGGTCGCTACGCACAGTTCGGTGAGTAACGGGCAGGCGGAGACTCGTTCAAAAACACGGTGCAGCATGGGCCGCCCGCAAATTGGCAGCAATACCTTGCCGGGCAAGCGCTGCGAATCCAGGCGCGCGGGGATGATCCCCACAATGCGTTTGGGAGAAACCATGTCGTGCGGCGCAGTCATCGAACCCTCTGGACCCCTCGCAGATGCTTACCGCCGCTTTCGCCTCGAGACTGCAAAAACAATTTTAAGTATATTCCATCTTAATAAGAAGCCAATTGGTGATTCCGAAGAATCGTTTTATAGCGACGATAGTTGTTTGACAGGAGGGAGGACTTGTATAGAATCTTGATATAAACTAGTCTCAGATCGAAATCCCCAAGGAGGCGTAATGGCCAGAAAATTTGCGTTTGCCGGCATCTCCCTGATGGTGCTTCTCAGTTTCGGCCTAGGGGCGCCGGCTCAAGAGCAGAATGCCAAACAAACAGAGCGGATCGCCGTTACCGAACTCAAGAAAAAACTGGATAGCGGTGAAAAATTACTTCTCATTGATGTTCGCGAGGACTGGGAAGTGAAACAGGACGGCGCAATCCCCGGCGCGATTCATATCCCCATGGCGGATCTCGACAAACGGATGAAAGACATCCCGAAAGATACCGAGATCGTTTTCTATTGAACGAGTGGAGGGCGCGCGGAGCGCGCCGCAGAAAAATTCGTGAAAGCGGGTTATAAGTCTGCTGGCCCCTTCTGTGGACTTCGTGACTGGAAAAAAGAAAATCAAAAAGTCGTGGACAAAGTGGAACGCCCCTCTGAAGGCCCAATCCGGCCAAAGCCTTAAACGCCGGAGAAGCCACGGCGAACGGACTTTTTTTCGCCGTAAGCCTCTACCTTCAAGGCACTTCTAGCTCCAAGGGCACGACCACCGTTCCCCAATGCAGCACCAGTTCCGCTTTTTTCCCATCCACTGCTGGAAAGTAGAACGCCAGTGTCTCCATATGCTGGCCGGTACGCGGAGTCGCCATCACCCGCAAAGCATCTTTGCCCGCTGGATACGGTACATGGAACACCGGGTGTGCCCGGCTGAAAATAATCGTCCAGCGGTCCGGCTGCGGTTCGGCCCAGAGTGAATAGGTCCCCGATGCTAGCTTTTGCCCGTTCACTTGAACATCCGTGGACAGCGTGATGCTGGTCGCATCGTCCGCGCCGGGATTCCAGATGCGGCCCCATGGTACCAGTTTGCCAAACAGTTCCCGGCCACGGGCTACCGGGCGGTTGTATTCGAGAATCACAAGTGTGTCGGCGATCTGCTGGCTCACCGAACCGTGCTGGCTCGGGCGCGGCGCTTGTGCGGCCAACGGTAGGCACAGAATGATATAACTGCTCAAAGTCATCGGGAATGACAAATAGCCTGTGAACCGACGCCGCTTCATAAACACCTCCCATCGCTCGATAGTGAACCATTATATCTGACGTCTGCATTCTTCCCCTCACTCCAACTACAACCAGTTGAACTACCTGATAATCCACATGGTATATTTCTTGTTGGAATTATGCCGTTTTCACAAAAAAGTTCATCGCCTTTCTAGTCCAGAGGGACGGCAAATTCTAGCCTACGGTGCGAGCCATGGGAGAAGACTTTTCCAAAATGGTGTAGTCACGGAAAATATAATCTCTTAGGATGAATGGGAAGGATTAACTAACTTTCATGGGCAAACCAGGCGATTCCACCACGAAGACAGAATGGACTGCGTCCGTGGAGCAGTTGAAGAATGCAGGTTTCACGGTAACCGACCACGGGCAGGATTCTATCTTAGTCAGCAAACACGGCTGCGGCGCTGTGCTGGAGAGAACCCCCGCAGGCCAGGCGCGGTTTGCCATACGGTCGGGCCTGCTGGTGGGCAACGTCATTGCGTGCCTCGTGGATGGAGGTTTCCAGAAATTCTGGCAGGTTGACCATCGCCGCTTTCCTGCCTTGGCCGACCAACTGGTAGCCCTGCACCGTTTTGATCAGGACCTGCGTGCAGTGATGGGCCTGACCCGTTTATACAATGAAGCCTTGGGGACAGTTTCCGCGCGATATACCTATGACCGGCTGGAGGGTCGCGAGGAACCCAAACGCCACAAGCCGTTTTAATGGATTGGCATCCTAATTACCGCTTCAAGCTTTTCTCCTCTTCTTTTTAGCCGAATCACAGTAATCTTGGAAAATCCTTCTTTCCGGGTGGGAGGCTTCAGCTTTCGCGCCATCTTCTCCATGGCCTCCTCCGGCACCTTGCGATGCCGTTGCCGATTTCGCCGCTGGCAAACTTCTATAGGAATGTCAAAATAGATGGCCTGAACCTGATACCCATAGCGCGCCGCCAAGCGGAGATAGGGGCGTCTTTCTTTAGGGGTCAGGTTAGTGGCGTCCACGTAATTTCGTGGCCGTCCGACCTCTAGCCGCAGGCGCAACAGAAATCGAAGAGTAGAGAAGACTTTGTCCTGAGCGCTTTGATCCGTTTCATCATCCAGCAACCATAACCGCAACGTATCGCTACATAGAGGTTGGATTCCCCGCTGGGCGAAGTAGGTGGACTTCCCCGACCCTGGCAGCCCCACCGCAAGGATCACTTGCTTGTGCGCCGATCTTTTCATGGCTGATCTCTGGTCTGCAGGCGCTCACCGACTCAGGCCAGTTTCCAGGGGCAGCGCCAGCGGCGGCTCGCACAGGAAGTCCAGCCCCTGCATGGCCTCTAGAGCGGCGGCGAGCGCAGTTTCCGAAGTGGGTTCAACGGTGATGACGAAAGGTAGATTGTCTTTTTCGGCGCTCGGCTCTTGCAGCACTGCGTCAATGCTAATGTTCCTGGCGGCCAGCACCGAAGCCAGTTGCGCGATGATCCCCACCCGGTCGCGCACCAGGAAGCGCAGAAAATAGGGCCGAAGCTGCGACTCGATTCCAGCCCGGCTCACCTCCTGGAGTTTCCAGAAACCGAAAGCTGCAGCGCGCAACATGCTGCCATGGCGCAGATCGCGAGCCGCCCGCATCAGGTCGGAGACCACGGCCACGCCCGTCGGTTTCCCCGCCCCGCGTCCGTAATAGAGCGTGTCCTCGCCATAAGCTCCTTTGATCCATATCGCGTTGTATGAGCCTAGCACCTTACTGAGAATAGCTTTCTCCGGCACCAGCACAGGCCGCACGGAAAGTCCCAACCCGTCCGGCCCCGGCGTCGCAGCTCCGATCAGGCGGATGGTATAGCCGAGCCGGTGCGCGTAGGCAAAGTCTATCGGGAGCAGGCGCGTGATGCCCTGGCGGAAGATTGCCTCCGTCGGCACGTGCACGCCAAAGCAAAAGGAAGCCAAGATGGCCAGTTTGGAGCGAGCGTCGTAGCCTTCTACATCGGCGGTCGGATTGGCCTCCGCATAGCCGCGTTTTTGGGCCTCCGCCAAAATGGAGGTGAGCGGCGCTCCGCTCTTTTCCATCTCCGTCAGGATAAAATTCGAGGTGCCGTTCAGAATCCCGTAGAGCGCCTCAATGCGGTCCCCGGCGATTCCCTCTTTCAAGACCTGAAGAATCGGGATTCCTCCCGCCACGCTGGCCTCCATGTTCAGCGAAGCTTTGTGTTCCGAGGCAAGCTGGGCCAGTTCGGCCCCTCGCAAGCCCAACAACTCTTTGTTGGCTGTGACGACGGACTTGCCGCGTCCCAATGCGCCGCGAATGACCTCCAAAGCGACCGTTGTCCCGCCGATCAACTCCGCCACGATCTCAACTTCCTGATGCTCCACCACCTCTTGCCAGGCGCGCGTGAGCAGGCGGCCGTTGGTCTCCGAGCGAGCCTCGATCTCCAGGCTGCTCGCTGCCCGCACCTGCAACCGGAACCCCAGCCGCCGCTCGATCTCGGCCGCGTTCTCATCCAGGATGCGAAGGGCGCTGCCGCCGACCGTCCCCAAACCCACAATCCCAACGTTTACGTCCCGCATGGCGTCATCTTAAGAGTGACTGAAGAATTTTACGATGAAGATAGTTTTCAGGAAGAGGCTCGCGCGCCGACCAATTCTAGAGCCTCTCCGGATTCCTCTTCCACCTTGGCATGGAGACTGTTGCCGTGCGCGTCCATCGTCACCAGGGCCATCAGGTCCTTCACCTGCAGGTGCCACATCGCCTCCGGCACGCCCAACTCCAGCAGCGACACCCCTTCCACACGGGTGATGGCGCGGGCATAGTACTGCGCAGCGCCGCCGATGGCGTTCAGATAGACCGCCCCGTATTTCTTCAGCGCTTCCAGCGTCTTCTTTCCCATGCCGCCCTTGCCCATCACGGCACGGACACCGTAGCGCCCGATGATCTCGCCCTGGTAAGGCTCTTCTCGAATGCTGGTGGTCGGACCCGCCGCATTGATCTTCCAGGTATCTCCTTGCTTCAGTGCCACGGGACCGCAATGGTAAAGGACAGCCCCTTGCAAGTTGACCGGCGAGGAATTTTTTAGGAGATAAGCATGAGCTTCATCCCGTCCCGTATAGATGAGGCCGTTGATCAGCACCACATCGCCAACGGTGAGGCTGCGGACCTTGTCTTCCGTCAGAGGTGGCTCCAGGACAATTTCGCGGCCTGTGAGCGGGAATCCCGATTCCCGCGCCAACCGCTCCACAGGCCGATCCGGATCGCGATAGAGCCACTGTTTGATGGCTCCGCTCGAGGCATCCAGCAGCACTCCCAAGCGGCGGAAAGCCCAACAATCGTAAGCGACGGATACAAAGAACGAAGCGGGCAAGCGATTGAGCGCTGTGATCTTGCATCCGATGAGGGATACTTTCCCGCCAAAGCCCATGGTGCCAATCCCCAGTTGATTGGCTTCGTCCATGATTTCCTGCTCCAGGCGGGCCAGTTGCGTGTCCGGGTTGACATCATCGAGCGGGCGAAGCAGTTGTAGCTTGGCATGTTCGTAACCAGATGTGCGGTCGCCGCCGACGCAGACTCCGATGGCTCCCGGGCTGCACCCCTGTCCTTGTGCCTGCCATACTGCGTGCAAGATGCACTTACGAACCCCTTCCAAATTGCGGTCGGCGCGCCCCAAGTGATCTAGCATGCAGGGCACCGAGTATTGGATGTTCTTGTTTTCGCAGCCGCCGCCCTTGAGAACCAGCCGCACCTCCACGTCGTCTTTTTCCCACTGCTCAAAATGGATGACGGGCGTTCCTGGACCCAGATTGTTGCCGCTATTCTTCCCCGTGATCGAGTCCACAGAGTTGGGTCGAAGTTTGCCGCGTTTCGTGGCCTCCGCCACCGCCTGCCGAAGTTCCTCTCGGAGAACAATCTGGTTGAATGCTACCGGGGTTTTCACCAAAAAAGTTGGCATCCCCGTGTCCTGGCAGATCGGCCCTTCGTCCTCCTGTGCCATATCAATATTGGCGGCAATGACATTGAGGGCTAAAGACGATTGCGTTTGCGGCGTTTCCTGCGCCAGCGCCCATGCCATCGCCTGGCGCACATCAGGGGGAAGATTCGTCGAAGTTTCTGTGATAAGTTTTATTAAGCTTTCGCGAATGAATTGCATAATCGTGCTCCTAATTTATGATGATTCACAAAAATCGGCTCGTAAAGAACACAAGTTATCTAAAAGGACAATATTACACTTCTCGTGCGCTCTTTGGAATCGTCTTTCTGTCCATCCGAGCCGCACGTTAGCAAGCGGTCACCTAACGCTGCTTATTAGGGTCAAGTTTTCGGGCATTAGGCTGGCAGGGTTCAGCAAGCCAAGCGGAGACACTCTTCGGTTGAAAGTCTTTCAATGAATCGAAATGGCTAATTCTGGTTTGCGAATCAGGTGGGCACGTCCAAATCTTCCAACCAGATTTGGCATAGAGGCCTCGCAGATATGGATGCGGAGGCCATAAATTAAATATCTGCGGTGCCTAGAAAGCGGCTGCTGCAGGAAAAGACTCTTCCGTGCCACCCAGTGGAGCCGTTCCGCACTCTACTGAAGCCGCCAGCAGATCCACCATCCACTGGAAGATGTTCCTACGTCGGAGCTGAGACCGCATCCGGCGCATCCGGTAACGAACTTCGGTCGGGCTCATTTCCAGAGCCCTGCGAATCTGGCGGGCGCTTTCTTCCGTATCGAAGGGATTAATGGCCAGGGCATCCCGAAGCAGTCCAGCGGCTCCCGTAAAGCGGCTGAGCAGCAACACTCCCTGGTTATCGCAACGAGCGGCGGCGAACTCTTTGGCGACTAGATTCATTCCATCGTGCAGAGAACTGACCAAACAGAAATCGGCCAAGCGATAAAGCGCCGTGATCTCAGCCATCGGAAGACTGGCAGAGATCAACTTGACCGGTTCCCACCCATCCTTGCCGAACCGCGCATTAATCTCTTTCGCCAGCGAGGCAACCGTTTCGCTGAGTTGCTGGTAATCGGGAATTTCGGTCCGGCTGGGCACCGCAACCTGGACAAAAGAGAATTGACCCTGATATTGAGGATAGAGTTCCAGAAAATGCGCCACGGCTTGCAACCGTTCAGGAATTCCTTTGATGTAGTCGAGCCGATCAATTCCCAACCCCACCCATTTTGAGAGTTTCAAGGAGCGTCGTAATTCCTCCATCCTCCGGGAGGTCTCCGCCGAAGCAGCCAGGCGGTCAATCTCTTCGAAATCCACGCTGATCGGAAATGCCCGGACCTTGGTAGAATGTTCTCCGCCCAGAAGCGTGTTGCGTTGATCCGCCTTGATTCGAGGAAACAGGTGTCGGGCGGCGGCCGTAAAGTTCCGGCAGTACTGCGGGATGTGAAATCCCAGCAGGTCGCTTCCCAACAGGCCCCAAACAATCTCCCGCTGCCAGGGGCAGATTTGCAAGCTTTCCGGAGAAGGCCAGGGAATGTGCCAAAAGTGGGCCACTACCGCCTGTGGACATCTCTGTTTAACCAAGCGAGGTAACAAGGCGAAGTGGTAATCCTGTACAAACACCAACGCCCGGGAATTTCCCACGGCGTGGTGAACCTCTTTGGCAAACAGTTCATTCACTTGCTGATAGTTTCTCCAATGATGGCGGTCGAACCGTGGCCGCGTATAGGCCTGGTGGCACAACGGCCACAAGGCCTGATTGGAAAATCCTTGATAGTAACTCTCCACTTGCTCGGGACTTAACCACACCCTCTTGAGAAGATATTGGGGATTCTTCGGCGGAACGGGGACGCATCCACTGCGGTCCACCACCGCGCGGTCTGCATTGCCGCTGCCGTGCGCAATCCAAATCCCGCTGCTGGCTTTCAGAACGGGATCCAATGCAGAAACCATCCCACTAGTGGGCCGGCTGCATTCGATTTCTCCGGAGTCTGTGTACCTATGAACGTACGGTTCTCGATTGGAAACGACTACAAACCGGCAATTGGATAACGTAGAGCGGATAAATTGTTCGATTTGATTCCGGTTAGACATCATACCCTCCAAATCCGTAGCATAAAAGGTACCGAATCCCTCACACCTAATCCATCCAGGAATGCGTGTATTTTGAGTAGAAAATGCCGCCATTTTTCGCAGAAGAATTCTCCAGCGAAAAGATTACCCTTCTCGAATTGAATAAGATTTATGTAATCAGTCCCTTGCGGACTGCGTAGAGGACTACTTCGTAGGGATTATGCAGATCCAATTTTTCCATAATGTGCGCACGATGCGTATCTACTGTGCTGGCGCTGATATTCAACAACTCCGCAATTTCGCGACTGGTTTTGCCCTCGGCAATTAGTTGTAGAATTTCCCGCTCTCGTTCCGTCAACAATTCGTAACGATCCGTCACTCCTTTTTCTTGGAGTTGCCGGACGTATTCGTCGAGAAGAATTCGGGAGACCCGAGGACTAAAAAAAGATTTGCCGCTGTGGACGGCCAGAACTGCCTGCGTCAAATCCGTATCGGCGGAGTCCTTCAGCAAATATCCCGTCGCTCCCGCCTCCAGTACCTGTACCACATAACTTTCATCGGAATACATGCTCAGGACCAATACCTTGGTGGAAGGAAGTCGCTTAGAAAGTTGACGAACGGCTTCGATCCCACTCAATTGCGGCATGGAAAGATCCATGACAACTACCTGGGGCTTTGTTTCTAGAGCCATCTGCACTGCCTGGCGACCATCGCTCGCCTCCCCAACAACTTCCATGTCGGGATTTTCCTCCAAAATGCGGCGAAGTCCCTGACGCACGATCTGGTGGTCATCGGCCAGTAAAATTCGGATCGACTCGCTCATGAAATCACCTCCGAAGGAGTTTCTTCTGGCACGGCAGCCATCGGCGGCAGCGGCAAAATAATTCGGATTCGCGTGCCCGCCTGCTGTTTGGACTCCACCGACAAAGTTCCTCCCAACTGGCGCGCCCGCTCGCTCATTCCGATCAAGCCCAGGCCACCCTTCGGGGAACTAAACTCAAAACCTTGTCCATTATCCTCCACCGTCAGAATCAGATTTTCTGAGGACTGTTCCAAATGGATGAAAACCTTGCTGGCCTCGGAATGCCGGATGGTGTTTGTCAGCGCTTCCTGAACGCTGCGATAAATGCTTGTTTCCCATTGTTCCGGGAGCCGCCTCAGGCTCCGGTCGATTTCTAAACCCACCGGAATTCCGAAACGCCGCGAGAAACCCCGAACATACCACTCCAACGCAGGCACCAGTCCCAAATCATCCAGCATCGTGGGCCGCAGAAGGCGCGAAAGATCGCGGATTTCCTGCATGGCCTGTTCCACCAAATGCTTCGACTCTCGAATTCGCTCTCGCAACTCCGGCCCCACCGCCGCCTTCTGCTCAATCATTCCCAAATTGACTTTGATGGCCGTCAAGGCTTGTCCGATCTGGTCGTGCAACTCGCGCGAAATGGCTCGGCGTTCTTCCTCTTGTGCCTCTACCACCTTGGCCGAGAGGCGCTCGAGGTTGTTTCTCGCCGTCATGCTTTCCTGATATTGCTCTTGGAGCCGGATTTCCATCCGCCGGGCATATCGCATTGTCCCCAGCGCCACCATGGCGCCTACTAAGGTGGACAACAACACATTCAGGATCATGCGCAGCCGAAACTGGCTAGCCGTCTTGGTAATCTCCAGGTTTTGGTTCTCAAGCACCATATGGTTCAATTGCGTAAACTCATCGGTGAGCTGTAGTATCGCGGTCCGCCGGGGAATGACCACCTCCCGAAGAAAACGTCCTGCCTGGCGGGCCTTCTCCCGCGAAGTCCATTCCAAAACCGGTTCCAGTGTTCTCCAGAATTCTTCCACCTGGATCTGAAGGCGGTTCCAAGTTTCGACCTGCTCTGCGGTCAGCGGCAGCATTGCCTGCTGGGTATGAGCGATCTGCAATTCCTGCCGGATTCCCCAAAGCTGCCGGCGATAGAAGTCGTCCGTGCTTTCCGTGCCGCTTTGCAAAAAATCCCCAATCCAAATCGAGGCCCATAGAAGATTGGTCCTTATATTCGATAGAACCTGTTCGCCTTCCAGGAAGCGAGTACGGCTCGCAGTCTCCTGCTCCCGAATCTTCTCGCTGATTCGAACGGCTTCCAATCCAGAAATAAGGATCAAGAGCAGCATGGCTCCGAATCCCCCAATCAGCAACATACGGATGTCCGGTTGCCGGTGCAGGAGCCTCCGCAGAAGACGATCCGGCTTCCCTTCGTGAACTTCTTTGAGTGCTGTTTGATGAAAGTATGCCATCGAGAATCCAAACGTTACGCAAAAGCTCGCCGAGCTTTACGAGTCTCCTATATTCTATGCTGTCCAAAAGGATTTGTAGCAGTAAAAAAGAAACGCCCTTAAATTCTCCGAGCCTTAGAAAACGAACGTTAGGATTATTACGTTATACTGTTTTTGGCAATCATGACAGGGCATTTGTTACAACATCGAATCTTGGCGCTGGCATTTCTCCTGATCCTGCTAAGCAGCGGCTGTGCTAAACGAATTCGATTTGACACCTTACCACAGGCTCACGGCGGGAAAGCCGCCGCCCGGGTAGCATTGACTTATGATCGGAATAATACCCTGGAAGTTGAGTTGGAGAATGTCCCGCCACCTTCTACGCTGAATCCTCTGTATACTCGTTACGTACTTTGGGTGGCGACTCCAGATCGCCAATATATGGTTAATATAGGTCAGCTTCGGGTAGATGAAAAAAAGAAAGCCGAAATCAAGACATTGACTCCTCTGCGAGACTTTATTCTTTTCATCACCGCCGAACCTCAGGGCGATGTAAAAACACCGGGTCCCGATGTTGTTTTTAAAACTTCAGAAATCCAGTGGTAGTGATGATGTGAATAACCAGGCTATTTCCTGAACAACTTATTGACAGCAGAAACAAATGCAGTTACTTTAGTAATCCATAGTTGTAACTCTTCTTACTTTGTTCGTAAAGATATTTTTTGTTGAGCTAACTAGCTAACGGGGGAAGAAACATACGTTTAAGGAGAAACTAACTAATGCAACCTTCTGGGGTAGAAGCTGCAATCCGCGAGCTTGAACAAGATGTAAAAAAAGTGCAAGAAGCTATTTCCATGCTGAAAAGAATCCGGGCACAGCGGACTGAAAACGGAGCAGGGAGAAGTCGTGGCCACCGGCGGCTTTCCGCTCAAGCCAGGCGTCGCATCTCGGAGGCCGCCAAGAAACGCTGGGCGGCTTTGCGCACCGTCAAGAAATAGCGGCAATCTATCGAGGAATAGCTTCCTTTTGCGCTGGAACGACAAACTCAAATATCAGAATGTCGCCGAAAATGCTTCGTTCCGCGCGATCTCAAGCGGCACACAATCGCGCCTGATTCCGATTTTCATGGGCTCCCGGATTTCTTGATTTGAGGAAGCTACATTCTGCGGCGGCTTCACATATACAATCCGCCATTCACATTCAAGACGTGGCCGGTGATGTAGCCAGCCTCATCAGAGGCTAGGAATTTCACGGCATGAGCCACGTCAAACACCTGCCCCAGGCGAGTCAGGGGGATGCGGGAAGCCAGTTTTTCCCGGGCTTCCTTACTCAAAGCCTCCGTCATCGCGGTTTCAATAAAACCAGGAGCCACGGCATTGACGGTAACATTGCGAGAAGCCACCTCCTGCGCGATTGCTTTCGTCAAACCGATCAGTCCTGCTTTAGAAGTCACATAATTTGCCTGACCCGCATTCCCCATCTGAGCCACCACTGAAGTAATATTGATGATCCTCCCCTGGCGACGGCGGATCATGCCTGGCAGAACTTCTTGGATACACAGGTAGGCGGCGGTCAAGTTAGTGTTTAGGACAGCATCCCAATCCTGCCGCTTCATTCGCAGCGCTAGGCCATCTCGCGTAATGCCCGCATTATTCACCAGAATGTCAATCTTGCCAAAATGTTCCAGCGCATTCCGCACCGCTTGGCGGATGTCTTCTTCCTGACTGGCATCCATCACCAGGGGTAGCGTTAGGCCTGTCGCGCCGCCTCGCTTTTGAATTTCTTCCGCGACACTCTGCAGCTTTTCGAGATTGCGGCTGGCCAACACGACTTTCGCCCCAGTCTCGACCAGCACCAGGGCGCAGGCCCGCCCAATTCCCTGCGAAGCGCCGGTGATGAAAGCGACTTTGTCTTCCCAAGGCATCCTAAGAAAACGGCCTTTCAAACGCTACTGGTTAGAGCAGTCAGGGTTTTTCCCAGGCTTTTGTGATCTTCTACGTTGGCGCAGTTTGCCGAGCGGTCAATTTGACGCATCAGGCCGCTAAGAACGCGTCCGGGGCCGACTTCGACGAACTGGTGTATGCCCAGCGCCAGCAGTCGCCGCATCCCTTGTTCCCACAGGACTGGCGAAGCAATCTGGTCCAATATGCCCCCGCGGGCCTCTGTGCCCGTGCATACCTCTTCTGCCCGAACATTGTTCACCAGTGGCATAGACAAATCATGGAAGGGGGTGGCCTCCAGTTCAGGAGCCAGGCGTTTTTGAGCTGGCTCCATTAACGAACAATGGAACGGGGCACTCACGGGAAGCGGTACCGCGCGCTTGGCTCCAGCCGCCAGTGCTCGCTCGATGGCACGCTGTACAGCTCTCGCATGGCCCGCGATCACAATTTGCTCCGGAGCATTGATATTTGCTGGAGCAACCACCTCGCCTTCAGCCGCTGCTCGACACAACTCTTCCACTTGATTCAGGCCGAGTCCCAATAACGCGGCCATCGCGCCAGCCCCCACGGGCACTGCCTCTTGCATATACTGCCCGCGCAGGCGCACCAGGCGCAAAGCATCCGCAAAAGCCAGTGAGCCAGCGACCACCAAGGCCGAATATTCCCCCAGGCTGTGACCGGCCACATAATGAGGCGTGATACCTTCCTGGGCCAGCACCCGACAGGTAGCTACGGAACAAGCCAAAATGGCAGGCTGCGTATTCGCGGTCAGTTGCAGTTCTTCGGGCGGGCCTTCAAAACACAATCGAGAGAGAGCAAATCCGACCGCGTCGTCCGTTTCTTGCCAGGTCTGTCGGGCGATCGCGAACTTCTCATACAGATCGCGACCCATCCCTGCATATTGGGAGCCCTGTCCCGGAAAAAGAAATGCCATTTTGCCTATGGTTTCAACCCTTGCTGTCAACTCGGGTCTCAATGCCTCGCCGGCACAATATTCTATACCTAGGCACAGGGTGCCGGACGTCCTCGGTGTCTGGGTATAACTCTGATTTCAAGTTTCTTAAGTTCTGCCTCAATTTTCTCATTGAGACCCGCAGCGGCGAATTCGGCCGTCCTGCGAATCGCGTTTTTGATAGCATTAGCGTTGGAGCTGCCATGGCAGATGGTACAGACACCGCGGACCCCCAGCAAGGGCGCGCCACCGGTTTCCGAGTAATCAACCCGCCGGGAAAAGGCCTCCAGAGCCTCGCGGGGAAGAGATTCCCCCTCCTTGGAAGGGGGGAAACGAGTCTCAAAAACTTCCTGCAACAAGTGCTGGATGGCTTCTGCCAATCCTTCACTGATTTTCAGGGCCACGTTCCCAATAAAGCCATCGCAAACAATTACGTCGGCGCGGCCATTGTAGAGGTCCCGGCCCTCCACATTTCCCACGAAGTTCAAGGGTAGCTGCTGGAGGAGTTGGTAAGCTTCGCGCGTCAGCTCATTTCCTTTGCTCTGCTCCGTCCCGATAGAAAGCAAACCAACGCGGGGATCGGAGACGCTCAGCAATAGGCGGGAATAAGTGGCCCCCATAATCGCAAATTGTCGAAGTTGTTCCGGCTTGCAGTCCACATTCGCGCCCACATCAATTAGGACAGTTCGCGTACCTCCCAGGGGCGGGAACACGGCCGCCAAAGCCGGACGATCGACGCTGGGCAATGTTCCCAGGAGAATTTTTGCAATGGCCATCACCGCACCGGTGTTTCCCGCACTGACTATTCCTTGTGCCTTTCCCTCGCGCACCAGGCGGATGGCTACGTGGACGGAAGAATCCGTCTTTTGTCGGATTGAGCGGGCCACATCGTCTTCCATGGTGATGATTTGTCTGGCGTGGGTTATTTCCAAAGGGAGATGGCGAGCTGAGTACCGCTTCAGCTCTCTCCGTAGCAACTCTTCATCGCCGACCAGCAGAACCGAGATGCCGAATTCCTCCGCCGCCAAGGCAGCACCTTCCACCTCACGGCGAGGCGCATGATCGCCCCCCATGGCGTCCACGGCGATGGGGATGGAAAGATTGGACATGGATCAAAAAAGCGATAGAAAGTTTAGCAAACCGGAGGATAGCTATCTTAGGTTTCCTCTACCTCGAGGACTCGCCGTCCCTTATAGTAGCCACACTTCCCACAGGCTTGATGGGACAACTTTTTTTCGTGACACTGTGGGCAATCCTCCAGTAGCGGTGCCTTTAGGAAATCGTGGCCCCGCCGCTTGCCTTGCCGGGAATGGGAATGTCTGCGTTTTGGATTTGGCATTAACTCTCCTTATTTAATTTGTAATTTCGCCAAGGGAGCCCAGCGGGAATCCTCGGATTGCGGATGGCAACCGCACTGGACGAAATTCCGGTTCTGGCCGCACTGGGGGCACAGTCCTGCGCAATCGCTCCGGCAGATACTCTTGATCGGAACGGAGAGCAAGACCTGTTCTCTTACCGTATCCTCCAACTGCAACCCATCCCCTTGATAAAAGCCGATTTCCAGATCGGCAGTCCTGATTTCCGCCTCTTCCGCGCGGGCAATCGTGACCATGGGGCTGTAGAAGAGATCGAATTCCATTTCGACCGGGCAACGCGTTGGCTCCAGGCAGCGGGCGCAAGGCAATTCCATGATGGTGCGCAGAGTTCCCTGCAAGTGAATGTCAGAAGCCACTAATTCTGCTACTCCCTGGACTGATAAAATCTCTACTTGTCGCATCTCTTCCCCGAAGTCAATTCGTCCAGGAAGAAAGGATTTGTCAAAAACTATTTTCTGCCGCTGGAGTTCATGAATATCTAAAAACATAGCCCCTCCTCACGACAAATTTATCCCTCGTTTTTATTATACGCGAGAGTGGTCTTTTACCGCCCAAGTGTCAAAGCCGAACAATAGTGCTTAGATCGAAACAGGGACCGGGGGCGGCGTTCCCAGCAATGTCTGGTGGAGTCGCTGAGCATAATGATCGGTCATACCCGCAATATAATCGCAGATAACCCTGTGCTTAGCCGCCTTCCTTGTCTGTTCCACATACCAGCGGGGCATTTTCTCAGGCTGATCCAGGTAAAACCGGAATAGCTCTTCAATGATCTGCGCCCCCTGCTCCTTTTCCGGCAGAAGGGCGGAGTGGAAATACAAGTTCCGATTGAGGTATTCCCGGAAACAGTTCTTCTGCTGCTCGACCTCGGGGCTGAAGGCAATGAGCCGTTGCGGGTATGCCCGAACCTGCTCCACGCTAGCTATGCCAGCCCGTTCCACCTGCGCGAGAGAGTTTTCTAGCAAGTCCGTCACCAGGGAATTGATAATCTGCTTGAGAGTCTCGTTAAATTGTAGCTTGGAAGCCACCTGTGGATAACGCTGTTCGACTTCGCGGTGGTACCTGGCGAATAACGGAAGTCCTTCCCGCAGCGAAGGCAAGTCAAACAACTTGGCTTCAAAGCCATCGTCCAGGTCGGCCGTGTTGTAAGCGATTTCGTCCGTCCGGTCAATTAATTGGGCTTCCAGAGGTGGTTTTTGATCCAGCAAGTACTCGGCAAGCTCCGGATATTGCCGAGGATCGTAGTCGCGGGAATGTTTTATGATTCCCTCTCGCACTTCAAAGGTAAGGTTCAGTCCCGGAAATGCAGCGTAACGCTGCTCGAAAGATTCGACGATTCGCAAGGCGTGCAGGTTGTGATCAAACTGCTCCTCGAATGTCCGCATAATCTGATCCAGGCGTTTCTCGCCGGAGTGTCCAAACGGAGGATGGCCGATGTCGTGGGCTAAAGCGAGCGCTTCCACCAGATCTACATTCAGGCCCATAGCTCCGGCAAGGGTGCGCGAAATCTGGGCGACTTCAATGGTATGCGTCAGCCGATTGCGGAAATGGTCGGAAAATCGTGTCGTGAAAACCTGGGTTTTGTCTTCCAGCCGGCGAAATGCCCGCGAGTGGACAATGCGGTCCCGGTCGCGCTGGTAATCATTGCGAAATGGGTGAGGACTTTCCGGAAACTTGCGTCCCCGGCTCCGTTCGGACCGTAAAGCGAATTCTTGCATGGGATTTAGGTCCAGCAAAGCGCTCGGTTTTTCGCCGGGCTGGTTACTGGATGTTCTGCAGCAGGTCGGTCACTACATCGCCAATGGTCGTTCCGGAATATTCCTTGGCCATTTGCTGGTAGATTTCCAAAGCCCGCGAAGGATCGGTCTCCTGGTACAGATCCGCCAGCGCCATCTGAACAGTCGCTTTGGGTACAGTCGCCGTTGGACGGCCTTGTAACAGTTCCTGGTAGAGCTTTTCCGCTTCTTCTTTGCGGTTGTCCTGCTGGTAAATGCCCGCCAGCGCCATTTTGGCTTGCGCAGCCAACTCTGGGTCGCTTGCCTTCGCAAGGGGAGACAATTCTTGCTCGGCCCCTGAAAGATTTCCCAGATCCCTCTGGCACAGGGCCGCGTAATATCGCGCCCAGCGCCCTTGAGAAAATCTGGAGAATCGCTCCGCTACGGTTAGAAACTGTTTCTGCGCTTCTTCATATTTTTCCTTTTCCGTCGCAAAGGATGGCAGATTCAGGTTTGGCGGAGGCGTTGGGGAGACGAGTCCGTGATAGGTGGATAGCGCTTGCCCGAATGCCTCCGACGCCTCTGCTTCCCGGCTCTGGAGGTAGAGAGACCCCCCCCACCCCCCAGCCAGCAAGAGCAAGATTACAGCTCCACCGACTGCCAATTTCTTCCGGTTACTCAAGAAAATTTCAGTCACTGAGGCGAGGCGCGTCGCCAGCGTATCGGTTTTCAATTCTTTCCGTGTTAATCGTGCCAAGCGGTTCGATTACTCCTTATGGGGATCGGCGATAGGGATTCCTGAAGCAGAAGCCACTATGTGCCATCCTAGCAAGCCTGCTTTTCAAGTGTCAACTGGCCTCTTTTCCCTGGGGCTCCCTTGGCCCCTCCTCTTGTCCTCCAGCCATGTTATGCTAAATCGAAAATAAAAGCGGGAACATGGCGCCAAGAAATCAAAAGAGCAGGAGTGTTGCCGAAGTCCGCGGATTTTCCCAACGAGGTCTTGGCACACTCTATCTGGTAGGCACTCCCATCGGGAATTTGGAGGACATCACTTTGCGCGCTTTGCGAATTCTGCGCGAGGCGGATTTAATTGCTTGTGAAGACACACGACAAACCCAAAAGTTACTGAACCACTTCCAAATTGAACAACAAGCCACGAGCTACCATGAACACAACGAACTGACCAAAGCCCCCGAACTGATTTTGCTTTTGGAAGAAGGATCGCAAATTGCTCTCGTGTCCGATGCCGGAATGCCCGGCATCTCGGACCCGGGCTACCGACTGGTCCACCTCTGCCTCCGGCACAATATTTCCGTGGTGCCCGTGCCAGGACCGTCGGCTGTGGTGGCTGTGCTGTCAGCCTCGGGATTGCCTACCCATGCCTTTCAGTTTTTTGGTTTTCTTCCTGCCAGGAAGAATCAGCGGTGCAAATTTTTGGAGAGGCTAAAAAATTTCAACGGCACTACCATCGTTTTTGAATCTTCCCGCCGGGTCGTTGATGCATTAGAGGACGCCTTAGCTGTCTGGGGAGATCGGCCCACAGTCGTAGCGCGGGAAGTGACCAAACTCCACGAAGAATTTCTCCGCGGGCGATGCTCGGAAGTTCTGGAGAATTTGCGAAAGCGGCCGCAGATTCCTGGCGAGCTCACCTTGCTTTTCGGCGGTGAGCATGACGAACCCCCGGATGCCGTACATGCCAAGCCTTTGAAGGAACGGGTGCACGAGCTGATGCAGGAGCAGAACCTCAACCGGATGGAAGCTCTCAAAGCAGTCGCCGGCGAGCGCCACATCTCCAAAAGCCAGGCTTACCGCGAATATGAATCCTGAGGGCACCCCTTTGGCGGGGTCAGATCAAAGGACAATGGTGGAAATTTCCACGGGAGTCCGACCGCCACTCACCACTGCTACGCCTTTTTCGGAGACGAAATAGCGCTGGCTGTCGGCTTCCGGGTCGTAGCCA
The DNA here is from genome assembly GCA_016199675.1 of Acidobacteriota bacterium. Classification (GTDB taxonomy): domain Bacteria; phylum Acidobacteriota; class Terriglobia; order 2-12-FULL-54-10; family 2-12-FULL-54-10; genus JACQGE01. The sequence goes on from JACQGE010000125.1 coordinate 21,817, forward strand.
ATCCGCGTGTCTGGTTCCAGGTGAACATTCTTGTCCAGAATTGCCTGGCGGATTCGGCATCCTCGCGGCACGAGGCAATTATCGAGAAGGATGCTGTTCTCTACTTCTGCCCCAGGCTGGACGGAAATATTCCGCCCCAGGATGGAATCGCGGACGACTCCGCCCTCAATGATGCAACCGCCACACACCAATGAATTCTCCACATGACCAGCGCGGTCGTCGTCGCCATAGAGTACCTTGGTGGGAGGATCATTGTATTCGGCAGTGCGGAGAGGCCAGCTTGGGTTATAGAGATTGAGCTGCGCGGTAGGAGACCGTAGGTCCATGGAGGCTTCAAAATAAGCATCCACGGTTCCCACATCCCGCCAGTATCCGCGATTCCGCTCGGTTTCGCCCTCGATCCGGTTATCGAGGAAATTGTAGGCAAGAATGGGATATTCCTGAAGCATCTGGGGAAGAATATCGTAGCCGAAATCATGGCGGCTATCTTCTCGCTCGGCGTCCTGGTAAAGCTTTTGCAACAGGATGCCGGTTTCAAACAAATAGTTCCCCATCGAAGCCAGGCACCAGCCAGGCTTTCCCGGTATCTCCGGAGCGGAAGCTTGCTTTTCATGAAATCCGACGATGCGTCCCGAGCCGTCTTGTTCCACAACTCCGAAAGCAACGGACTGCTCTTTCGGCACTGGCAAACAGGCTACCGTCACCGCTGCCCGCCGGGATTGGTGGAAAGCCACCATTTGCCGGATATCCATGCGGTAAATGTGATCCGCGCTGAAAATAGCCACTATCTGTGGATGCGATTGTTCGATGAGGTTCACATTTTGATAGACAGCATCGGCCGTGCCTTGATACCAGATTTCCCCCGCCCGCATCTGGGCTGGTACGGGAATGACGAATTGCTTCTGCAAGAGGTTCGCAAACTGCCAGCCGTCCCGCAGATGTTGCAGCAGGGACTGGCTCTTGAACTGGGTCAAGACGTA
>JACQGE010000126.1 GCA_016199675.1 Acidobacteriota bacterium
CCCGCTCCCGCCGAGTTGAAGATGCGCAACTGACCGATATTGTAAATCCCGCCCAGTTGGACGACATTCAGCAGGCTCCCCGGCGTCGTGGTCCCAATGCCGACTTGGCCACCGGACTCGAAAATAGCGGAGTCGCCCAGCGTGCCCGCAGCGCCGTCGGTCCATTTCACCACCTTATTAGTGGTCCCCGTCCCCGACACCGCCGCTGTGGTGAATCCGTCGCTCATCGCCGCCACCGGCAGTCCCCCTTTGTCCGCCAGTAAGCTCGTAGAGGCCACCGCCGTCTTGGCCAGCACAAAGGCCGACGCGGGTAGCCCGCCCAGCGTCTCCGCATCCGCAGCTTTCAAGGCATAGGGCACGCTCACCAGCAAAACGCGGGGTTGTTCCGGCTCGCCGGGTAGATTCACCTGCACCCCCAGCCAGCGCGCTTCATTCGAACTGAATAACTCCTGCGGCAACCCTTCCGCCTGTGTGCTCCCCAGCAATACGCCGTAGCGCCCTTGCTCATCCAGTTGTACATTCTGCGTCTCCAGCCACAGCGCCGCCCCGCCCGATTGCTCACGGTACAAAGCAAACGTGATCCCCTGCACCCCCGTCAGCGGCTGCCCCGATTGATCCTTCAGCGTCCCGCTGAATTGCACCAGACGCGGCCCTGGCGCTAACTGCTCCCCCGCTTCCTGCCCCATCATTTCTTGAACCATGCCAAACAAGACTGCCCACGCCAGACTCAACCCCGCCAAATGAAAGATAGTCCGCCTCATACACCCCCCATTTCCCCTCCGCAAAGAAAACCACTACCTTCTCTTAATTTTTCCTTTCGTTCGGGGTGCGGCCTTTCCGAGTTTGGTTCCCTTCGATCCGCCGCTCTGTTGCTGCGTTGCAAAAATCTCATCTACCGGTTCCATGGCTTCTGTTGGCTGTTTCTCTGTTTTCTTCTTCCGTTCTTTGACCCAACGGAGTTTGTTAGTCTGCAGCGAGCGGGCAATCGCGAGCGCATCAGGGGGTACTCCCATCGTGATCGTGGAACCGGCGCCGACGTAAGCGTTCTTTCCCACTCGGACCGGTGCGACCAGTTCCGTACCGCTGCCAATGAAGACGTTGTCTTCGATCACCGTCTGGTGTTTCTTTTCTCCATCGTAATTGCAGGTGATGGTCCCAGCTCCGACGTTGACATTTTCTCCAACCGTCGCATCTCCCAGGTACGTCAGGTGCTGCGCTTTGCTTCCTCGCCCGATTCGGCTCTTCTTCACCTCCACAAAATTGCCAATTTTTGCTTCCTCTCCGACTTCTGCTTCCGGCCGCAGGTGCGCAAACGGCCCAATGCTTGCTCCGCTGGCGATCTTGGACTCAGCGATCACGCACGATTGTTTAACAGTTACATGATCGGCAAGTTCGGAATCCTGAATCGTTGCAAATGGACCGATGTGGCAATCCTCGCCCACCCGGGTCCTCCCCAGAAGCGAGACGCCGGGTTCAATCACCGTGTCGGCCCCTACCTCCACATCAGCGTCTATTCGCACCGTCTCCGGCTGATAAATCGTTACCCCAGCCAACATCAGTTCCCGCGCCTTACGCGCCCGCAGTAGCGCATCGGCCTGCGCCAATTCTGCGCGGGTGTTTACGCCCATTGCCTCCGCGGGGTCGGGGATTGGATAGGCTGCTACTCTCTTGCCCCGCTGGTTCAGAAGGTGAATGACGTCGGTCAGATAGTACTCACCCGTGATCTTATCCGGAACCAGCCGCTCCAATTCGACAAACAGTAGGCGCGTTTCAAAACAATAGATTCCTGTGTTGATTTCACGAATGGCTTGTTGCTCTGGAGAAGCGGACTTCTGTTCCACAATCTGTTTCACGCTCTCGTCGGGCGCGCGCACGATGCGTCCATAGCCGGTGGGATCTTCCATCACTGCTGTCATTACACTGGCGGCGGCGGTTGATTGACTGTGAAACTCCAGAAACTGGCGCAAAGTCTCGGCTCGTAAAAGCGGAGTGTCTCCATAAAAGACCAATAGCAGCGGAGCCGCCGTCTCCAGTTCTTGTCGCCCGCAACGCAACGCGTGTCCTGTGCCCATAGGTTTTGTCTGTCGAATGAAGAACAATCTCTCTCCCGAGGGAACCGGGGGGGCCGACAGGGTCTCGATTATTTCTTTCGCCTGGTATCCCACAATGACGAAGATTTTTCTAGGAAGCAGTTCTGTTGCAGTGCGGACGGTGTGCTCGATTAGCCGCCGTCCTCCGGCGGAATGTAGCAACTTTGCGCGTTTGGATTTGAACCGAGTTCCCAAACCTGCGCCTAAAATAGCGATCGTAAATGGTTCAATCATCGCTTTATTCTAGCGGGGTTCCATTAAAGGAGCGAGAAGAAAAGAAGACAGAAACAAACCTGCGATAGCCAGGTTGTTTTTATATTGTAGTCGAATATGCCTTTCAGGTTTTTCTCTTTGAGGCGGGTAAACTCTGGTGTTTTTCCGCGATCTCCAGAACTGCCCGTGCCAACAAATCAGGGTCGTGGCGAACCCATTTGGCAGCAGAATGATTGGCCCCTTCTTCAGAGACGATTTCCGACAAAACTACTTGAACTCCAAGTTTTTCCAGTTCCTCGATATCATTTTTTACAGGGCAAGATCGTTGTGCCCGGTATCGCCTTTGGAGTCTGGGTGCAATGGGTACCGTATCGAGCAGTACGTAGTCAAACAATGCCATCCTACAGTGCTCATAGATGGTCCGGAGGTGGTCGGAGGCAGAAAATCCAGTCGTCTCGCCCGGCTGCGTCATCAAGTTACAGATGTAGATTTTAGCTGCCCGGGACTGCGCGATCTTTCGAGTCACGTCTCGCACCAGCAGGTTCGGGAGCAGGCTGGTGAACAGGGAACCTGGGCCCAGGGTAATTACATCTGCCTGCGCGATCGCTTCCAGCGTCTGCGGCAAAGGTCGGCAGTTGGGGGGTACCAAACGGATGCGGGTGATCGGATGGCGACTGCGGGAGATTTGAGTTTCGCCTTGAACGATCCGACCATTCTCCAATACCGCTTCCAATTGGATGTCAGCCATTGTGGAAGGTATGATCCGACCGCGAATGACGAGTACTTCGCTCGAAACTTTTACCGCTTCCTGGAAATCCCCCGTAACCCCCGTCAAGGCGGTCAGGAACAAGTTTCCAAAGCTATGCCCTTTGAGACCTCGTCCTCCCGAGAAACGAAATTGAAAGAGACGGGAAAGAAGTGCTTCGTCTTCGGAAAGAGCCACTAGGCAATTGCGAATGTCCCCCGGAGGCAACACTTGAAACTCTCGGCGCAATCGGCCAGAACTGCCTCCATCGTCTGAGACGGTAACGATTGCACTTAGTTCGTTGATCCGAGGTTCTTCTGCACCCGAAAACTCTTCAAGCGAGGGAACCAAGCCATCGCTGCTTCTATCGGGCCGTACGTACTTTTTCAGCCCTTTCAGCAGAGTGGAGAGGCCAGTACCTCCACCCATTGCGACAAATTTCATTCGATTCCTCGTGGGGCTCCCAGGCTAACCCCCCTTAGGGAGGACCTTTTCAGGGTAGATCATCTCGGTAAAACGTGGGTCCTCCTCCAAATTGGAAAAGTCGGGATCTTTTTGTGCCAGGAATCGGTTCTGAGGATTGAGTTCAATCGCCTTCCGAAGATATTCCAATGCACCTTCAGCATTTTTCCGCAATGCCTGTGTCGTTGCCAATGCGTAATGTATATAGTCAGATTCAGGTGCTAATTTTAGTGCTTTTTTCAAAGATTCTTCCGCTTCTTCGAAGTTTCCTTGATTGGCTAATTGAATTCCGTGATTATAGAAATCATCCACGGTTTTCAAATGCAAAGTGGATTTCGATAGCCTCTGATTACAAATATGTAAATAGATTCGCGCACGTTCTGCCAAATCAGGCGCCGGGGCCGAAGATAGTCGCTCCAGAATCGCGCGCGCCTTAGCAAACTCATTATTATTGAAGAGCTTTACGGCATTCGCAAACTGTTCTAAAGCATTTTTGAAAGCAATTTCTTCTGAGGTTAGACGTCGCCGTGGGAGGGGTTTTATAATCTTTTCCTGGTACGAATCTTTGCTTCGAACGACCTTCTTAGCCGGATTCTTCTTAATGTTAATCTTTTTTTTCAAAGGCTTAGCAGTCTTAAGCGATTTTTTTTTCGAATTAGTTTGCTTACGGATTTCTTTGGAATGATTTTTTGCGGAATTAGTTTTTTTCATGCATCTAAAGTTTTTTGATTAATTTTTATAACAAAAGACTTAACAAAGTCAAGAAGCTTACAAGATATGAATTTCTAAAAAATCTCCAAAAGTTTCGAAATTGTTGCATAAATACAACACATCCTTTTTCATTACTATATGTAATATATTCATTATAAATAAATTATCATAAAGGAATGGAAATTGCTTTTGCCTCTCAAGAAATGATTTATCAACATACTATAGCTAAATCCGTTGAAATCTCTGGTATTGGGTTACATAGTGCTGTCTCTGTAAGGATTCGATTACTCCCTGGGACTGCCAATAAGGGAATTATCTTCCGCAGGACGGACTTGGATAATTTTGAAATTCCCGCTTCCTGGAAGCATATTGCGCGCGTTAGTTATGCGACCAGCTTGATGCGCAAAGGAGTATTGATTTCTACGACTGAGCATATCCTTTCCGCACTGATGGCAATGGAGATTGACAATGCCGTCATCGAAATCAATTCCTTGGAATTGCCGATCCTGGATGGCAGTTGCAAGCCGTATCTCGAGTTGCTCCAAAAAGCAGGGCGGCGGCGACAACGCACTCCGAGGACTTATTTGAAGATTCTGCGGCCGGTAGAGGTTGTGGAGGGAGCTAAGCGCATCGCCATCTTTTCTGCCGACAGTTTTCGCATCACCAGCAGCATTGATTTTCCGCATCCGCTGGTTGGCCATCAATCCTTGGAGATGGAGATCACGCCGGAGGTTTATGCCCGTGAAATCGCGCCGGCGCGGACCTTTGGTTTTCTGGATCAGCTTTCACAAATGAAAGATATGGGGCTGATCCGGGGCGGCTCGCTGACCAACGCTGTAGTGTTCACACACGACTCGGTGATGAATGACGAAGGGCTGCGTTTTTCCGATGAGTGTTGCCGCCACAAAGTTTTGGATTTGATTGGTGATCTGGCTTTGATAGGGTATCCGCTCCGAGCGCACGTGGTGGCCGAGCGGGCCGGACATGCCATGCACACAGCCTTGGTCTTGAAGCTGGTCAAGGATCGCTCGTTGTGGGAGTTGGTTACTGACGAGATACCTGCCGCTGCGCCATCCCTTTCCGCCCCGGAACTTGCCTTGGAAACGGCCTCCCAGGCCGCCAACAGCTAAAAAGTTAGTCACTTCTTTGATACCTGTGGCAAAAATGCCACACCACCAAAACGGCTTGCTCCCCCGGTTTCGTCATGTGGTAGATGATAAACTTCCGCACTGCCGTAGGCCGGAGTGCAGCCGGAGGCGCAGCGACTCGCAACCCTCAAACGGTGCTAAGATTCTCGCTGGAGTGTTCCTGGTAAATGCTAGAAAAAGCCTTACGCCGAAAACTTCCCAGCGGCTGTTTTCAGAATGTGTCAAGACAGCGTTCCGAAAACATGCGGGCCATAAAAGGAAGTTTGAACACTACTACTGAGCAGTGTTTGCGGCTTGCTCTTGTGAGGGCAGGATTGCACGGCTGGAAAGTGCGGCCGCGCGGTTTGCCTGGAAACCCGGATTTTGTTTTTCCCGAACGAAGAGTTGCCATCTTTGCAGACGGCTGCTTTTGGCATGGCTGTCCCCATTGCTGCCACGCTCCGGTTAGGAACAACTCCGCTTACTGGCGAGAAAAGATTAAGCGCAATCGGGCAAGAGATCAAAGCAATCGTCGGCGGTTGCAGACACAGGGGTGGCGAGTCCTTCGAATTTGGGAACATGAGTTGAATAGATCACCTGATAAAGCAATCGGCCGCCTCCAATTCTTCCTGACGGCCAAAGGACGCAGGAATCTAGGAATGCGTATTAGATCAGTTCAATCGAAATAGAGTTAGTCATTAGTGAGAGGTCAGTCAGGCCGAGGGGTACGAATCCATTTGCTTTTGAGTAAGGCTTTCCGGGAGGTTTTCGGGGCAAATGTAGTCGTTAAAGAGAACACAAGGGACATGGACCTGGGGCTGCAAGCCCCCGTGTTTTGAGAAAGACCTCCTGCCGGCAGCAACGGATTTGTCGGCATCGCCCACGTTAAACTCGCTGTTCTTGCATTGGACTGAGACTATAGGCCGATGGGGTATCGTCCCAACTGGCAAAAGCCAGAGAATGTCAAAGCCGCCATCTCCTCTTCCCCTGCGCAACACGGGGCCATCGAAACCCAGGGTTTGCAGGTAATCGTTGAAATCCACTCTTGTTCTCCTAACATCCCTCGGGTCTCCAACTCGATGGATTGATCCCGTTGCGCGCCGGGCAAGACGCTCAGCCACACCGCACTCAAAGTCCCTCGATTTATCTCGCAAGGTTCGGATTTCTTTCATCGCTTTCACAAAGTTCAGAAAATCCGTGTCCACGGCGGTAAATCTGCCATCCTGGGGATTGTAATCAAATGGCAAGGGCGATCCTTTTCCCTTGAAATGGTTCTTCAATTCTTGCGTAGCAAGCCGCATAGCCTTTTCTGTGCTTGATGCACTCAGTTCCCTTCTGAGGTCATCCAGAAGAGGTGCTTGCTCCTCGTTCACTTGGAGATTGGAACGGGTCAACACGCGGGATTCCTGGGAACACAACTCCTCGGCAACAACCTCGAAGAACTTAAAGAGCGGGCTAGGCATTCTTCGCCTTGAGAAAAGCTTTCACACTTGATTCAAAGTTCTGGAATGTTTTCAGAAGCTTTTCGGCATCGCTGTCTTTTTTCGACCGGAGGATTTTCTTTAAGAGGCGGTCTAAATCCTTCGTGAGTTTGTGCAGCCGCTTTAGGCTCTCTTCCAGAGTGTCCACATAAAGTTCGGCTTCTTCTAAACTCTTCCGCTTGTGCAATACGTAACTGGCTTTTTCTGACCCTAACACCCTGGCTAGCTTGGCCAATTCACGTGTATCGCGGATCACTTTTCCCTGGGGATCGCGTTCGTTGCTGCCCGGTCTCTTCGGCCCGTACAAGTCATCCAGGAGACCCTTGAAATTCTGTTTGTTGAACCCTCGAATCTCCAGCGTCGTGGAATCAACGTCAAGTTGAAGGAAATTCTGTACTCCGGTGCGCCCTAGCGCTTCACCCAGTACCCAGAAGTCCTCGTCGGGTGGCAAAGCCGCCCCCGCCAACTTAAGCAGCCGATAAGGAACCAAGAAACGTCGCGCCTGTTGCTTGGTGAGACGGACCTCCTTGATTACTCGATCGAGATTGCCGACCGATTTGATTTCTCGCTCTAAGAATTGTGCTTTACTCTTTGGCGGCCACTCTCGGAATCCAAACAGATGCCGCACCCCAAGGTAAACGCGCATCTCGTTTCGGAGCTGAGGATCAGGCTTTTTGGGAAAGACAATGACAGGGATTTGGTCCAAGTCTGAGGTGCGTCCCTGATACTTGTCGAGATTAGCCCGGATTTCCCTTATGGCTGCTAAGCGGCGGTTGCCCTCGACGACAGCGAACCTGCCGTTTTTCTGCTTGACAACGAGAGGTTCATAATCAATGAAACCGTTTTCTAGGAGGGAGTCTACTAGTTCGGAAGCGTAGTGTGGCTTTCCATAGACGTACCGCTGAATCTCATCTTGGCTCTTGCCAGACACATCACCGGCAAACCGGGGGTTTTCGGGATCAAAATCGAGAAGGTCAGGTGACAAATACTTCAATCTCGGCTGTTCTGACTTTGCCATCGGATTTACCAGAGGTCTCCCAAGTTTGAAACAACGGCTTTGAATAACGGTGGCGGAACAGCGTTGCCGATCAACTGGAACCGTTCGCGCACCGTTCCTCTCTCCCATCTGAAATTTTTCGGGAATCCTTGGAGTGCTGCACATTCACGGTAGGACAATCTGCGCGCAGGTCCCTTTCGTGCGAACACCCACTTGTCCGTGTGGATTCGTTTCAGGGGAGGGCTCATTGGATGAAGCGGAACGTGCCGCCAGTGTCCCACAATGCAGGGACATGGTTCGTCCCAGTCGTGCCGCCGCCTCCTGGACAGGTAATACCAATGGAAGGGTTCGTCATTGAAATCCCCTTCCGGCCACTGCGGCATGCCGGCTAAAACTTCCTTCTGCGAAAGCGGACGGCGACCGGTTTCACTACCGTAGAGAGGCTTCGGAAATGTGTACTGGAAACTGATGTCTGACCGGATGCCAACAATGAAGATGCGTCGGCGCTGTTGTGCAACCCCATAATCTTGAGCGTCAAGCACCTGCCACTTGACACGGTAACCGGCCATTCGGTAGCGGTATAGCTGATTGTGCAGTAGCTTGCGATTCTCTCCGTAAAGCATCCCATTAACGTTTTCTACCGCGAACGCCCGTGGCAATACCGCACGCAGCACTCGGTCAAACTGCTGATACAGGAAGTTGATCGAATCACCCGTTTTGCGCCTTCCCCCTTGTGTAAAGCCTTGGCATGGATAGCAGCCCACGAGAAAATCCGCATCTGGGAAGTCAGCGAAGTCGAAGTCCTGGATGTCACCCTGTTCGATTACCGGTCCTATATTATCTTTGTAAGTCTGGCACGCCACCTCGTCAATATCATTGGCCCAAACGATGTGATGTCCAAGTTGCTTTATGGCAAAATCGGAACCGCCGCAACCACTGAACAGAGAAATCGTCTGGATTCGTTTCATCATCAATCGAGCTTCTGCACGGTTCGACTTTCGAGGATCATACCAAATTCCTGTCTCTAAGCATAAACCAAAAGGCTTTCGTTGCGTTCGAGCGTCAACATTGCAAGAAATAGGCCGGTCAGACTCTCCGGCTTTGTAAGGCCTGGCTGTTGGAGTAAAAGTCGCTGCGCGGAGCACTGCGCTCCGGGCTTCGTCAGAGTCTGGATTAAGCCTCCGAACCGTTTTTCGGCACGGTTAAAACCGTGCTTGACGGAGTTTCAAATTTCTTCTTTGAGAATTTCTCCTTATCAAACTGCGGAGTTGCGTTACACTTCCCCTTTTATGAGCCAGAGGAAGAATCCCAACGAGTGTATTCCCCAAGGCTTTCTTTTTGCCGCTGAAGAAGGGGGCTTGCGGACCCACGGCAGCGGGCCGGACGTGGCCTTGATTTATACCGTCGCGCCCGCAAGGGTAGCCGCACTGTTCACCGCTAATCGAGTGAAAGCCGCTCCGATCCTGGTCTCTCAGGACCACCTGCGAGGCAGTCTCCGGACGGCGCGAGCCATTGTGGTCAACGCTGGCAATGCGAATTGCGCTACGGGCGAATCGGGGATTCGCGCTGCCCGGCAATGCGCAACAGAAACGGCCCGACTGCTGAAGATACGCCCGAATCAGGTCTTGCTGGCCTCTACGGGCGTCATCGGCGTGCCCCTGAATGCGAGTGTCATCACCCGCATTCTGCCGTCGCTCGCCCGTCAACTGCATCCGGAGGGATACGTAGCCGCATCGCGGGCGATTTTAACGACCGATACCCGGCCCAAAGTTGCCGCCCGCAGCCTGCTGATTTCCGGCCGACGCATCACCATTCTGGGCATGGCCAAAGGCGCCGGAATGATCTATCCGCGAATGGCGACCATGCTGGGTTTTATTTTTACAGATGCCGCTGTCGAGCCGCCGTTTCTGCGGGCCGCCACGCGCCGCATGGGTGAGTTGAGCTTCAACCGCATCTCGGTGGATGGCGACACCTCGACGAACGACACCGTCTTTGTACTGGCCAACGGCATGGCTGGCAACAAACCCATCCAAGAAAAAAGTCCTGCCGGGAAGAAATTCTTAGAGGTTCTGACGGCAGTGGCGCAAGAGTTGGCCATTGAGATGGTCCGGGACGGGGAAGGTGCACGAAAACTAGCCGAAATCCGCGTGGAAGGAACCGTCACCGAAAAGCAGGCCGATGCCATCGCCCGCTCCATTGCCCTCTCTTCTTTGGTCAAGACCGCTCTGGCTGGCGCCGATCCGAACTGGGGCCGGATCCTGGCGGCGGCGGGCAATGCCGGAGTGGCGTTCGACCCACATCACGTTGACATTTATCTGAATCGCACCCTGGTTTGCAAGAACGGCGTGGCGACCCATTTCAGCGAACCGACTCTCCAGCGTCAATTGCGCGCTAAAGAAGTCCTCATACGGGTCATCTTTAAACAAGGCCGTGCCCAGACCCGCTTTTGGACTTGCGATTTCACGGAAGAATACATCCGCATCAACGCCAGCTACCGCACTTAGCGGACTGGTAAGCGAACCCATAAGCCCACAACACAAAGATAATGCCTGCCTTATGACCGCAGGGCCGAACACATCGCGGCTGCGAACAGCTCTTTTTCATTCGATTTTTCCTGCCCACTCCCATTGAAGCCGACTAAGATAAGCTCTCATGTTCCTCTGCCCGAATTGTAATGAGCGGCTGGTGCGCACTGAAAAGGGCGATGAGGGTTTCTGGGTCTGCCCATCCTGCGGGGGACGGGCGGCCAATATTGTCGTGCTCCGCCGCACGGTCGCCCGGCAGGAAATTAATCGTTTGTGGGCATGCGTTCGGGAAGGCAAAACTGAACCTGGACGGCCCTGCCCCGCTTGTGAGCGGCCGATGGTGGTCATTCATACCGACGAATCGGTCGTCCAATCGCTGTCACTCGATGTCTGTACACGCTGTCAGTTCATCTGGTTTGACCCGAAAGAGTTCGAAGTATTGCCCCCTGCATCCCCGCCCCATAGGGTTGACGAAAAACAACTGCCCATGGAGGCGCGCCTCTTGCTGGCGAAATACGAAATCGAGCAAATTGACGATCAACTGCCTCTCGAACTCGACGAAGTTCCCCCGACTCCAGATTGGAAAACATTGCCAGCTTTCTTGGGTATGCCTGTCGAATATGAAAACCATGTACTGCAGAATCGGCCTTGGGCGACTTGGGTGCTGGCTACGGTGGTCAGCCTTTTCAGCTTTTTGGCGTTTCTAGACTTCGAAAACGCAGTCCGAGAATTTGCTTTGATCCCAGCCGAAGTGGGACGGTATTGGGGACTAACCCTGCTCACCGCGTTTTTCTTGCATGCCAACTGGCTTCATCTACTCGGTAATATCTATTTTTTGCTGGTCTTCGGCGATGATGTCGAAGAATATCTTGGCAAAAGCCGATATCTGTTGGTTCTGCTGCTAGCGATCGTGACAGGTGGCGTGCTGCACTCCCTTGCGCATCCAGATTCCACAACCCCTGTCGTCGGAGCCCGCGCCGGGATTTCAGGCATTCTGGTTTTTTATTGTTTACAGTATCCACGAGCGCGATTGGGGTTCCTGGTCCGCTATCTTTTCATTTTTCGATGGATTCGTCTGCGCGCCTGGATGTATATGCTTCTGTGGATTGTTCTCCAATCCCTGGGGGCTTTGCAACAATTGAGCGGGGTTACGCAGATTTCGTTCTTGGGCCACCTGGGAGGTGCAACAATCGGACTTTTATTTTGGCTATTGTGGAAGTGGGGCCTTCCTTCCCGACAAGAACATTATCATTAGCAAAAATTCGCACATTTGGTTGGGTCAAACTTCCCAAATCTTTTATGACATAAGAGTTTTATCTGTAATACATTCAAAAAATAAGAGTTAATTGTAATTTTTCATTTGAGTATTTGGAACATTAATTGCTCTTAAAAAAATGGAGGACTACACGAAAGGAGGATAATTATATGCTCCTGAAAAGTAGTCATTTACCGCATTCTGTCTATCTCCATTGGAAGCGATGGTTTTTTATTCTGGCAATGGTTCTGTTGTATTTATTCCTCTTGGTCAGTGGTGTAAAAGGCCAGCAGGGAATGCCGTGGCATTGGATGCATATGCCCAGGGCTCTTCAATCCTGGACTTCGGTAAAAATGAGTAGTCCTCCAGCGGCAGATTCCGAACTATTGATTACAGGAAAGAAGGTTTATCTCAACAATTGCGCGGCTTGCCATGGCGATATGGGTAAGGGAGACGGGAGATGGGCCAATTATCTGGTACCCCGGCCACGCAATTTCAGCCGCGGGATCTTCCGTTTTAAAAGCACTCCCAGCGGCACATTGCCCACCGATAATGATCTCTTCCGCACGATCTCCGCAGGTATTAACGCCACAGCAATGCCATCGTGGCAGTTTGTTCTTCCGGAAAAAGAACGGTGGGCGGTAGTCTCCTACTTGAAAACGCTTTGCAAGGATTTTGCAGAGGAAGCAGCGGGCAAGCCGATCATCCTAACTCCCAGTTCTGACATCACTCCAGGGCGAATGGTTCAGGAGGGAAAGGAAATTTTCCGTAAAAATTGCGTGGAGTGCCATGGGCCGGAAGGATACGGAGACGGGCCCTCCGCCCTGAATATGGAAGATTCTTTTGGCGATCCAATTGAGCCGCGCAACTTCCATCGAGCAGCAGAATTCAAAAGGGGCCATACGTTAGCCGATATCGCTTTGGTAGTAGCCACCGGCAATGATGGCACTCCCATGCCTTCATTTGATTTGGGGAAAGAGAACATCTGGAATGTGGCCAGCTTTGTCATGAGCCTGGCGAAAGAAAAGGAAGAAGGATCAGAGCCAAATGGTTACTGCCCGATGGGAATGGGGATGCGGATGGGAATGAAAAGATAGCACGGTTATGGCATGGCTGAACCCATGCCATAACGGTCTACACCAAAAGTGAAATTGTTCTAACTTCCTACTCTCAAATTGTTCGTTACCGAAAACACGCCGGAAATTCCTTGAACGCGTAAGTTGGCAATGTTCTTATCCGCCTCGCTATTAACGACACCCTCCAGAGTAACCGTGCCGTTTTTTACAATGATATGGATCGGCGGTACTGCGCCCATTCCGTAGCGAAATAACGGGCTGTCTTGGGAGAAAAGCGTCCAATAAGCAATTCGGCGTATCTGATCGTCCATGGGGGACAGCGGCAAGACTTCGATTTTATTGACGACCTTGCTGACGCCTTCAATCCGTCCTACAACCTGCTCGGCGCTGGACTTCAGCGTCGGCTGCCTCACTTGGCCCGTGAGTATTACGACGTCACCGTCCAAACGATATTCCAGGTTGTCGAATACACTGTAAAAGGGTAGCGTCACAAGTTCATGACGCACTTCCCTCATCAAACGCGCCTGACCGCGGGGAGTAATCGGATGCTGAGCCGCCAATGGTTTTCCCAAAAACAATACAATCCCCATTACGACAATTTGTATGATTACCAATTTTCTTTTCATGAGAGATTCCTCCTCTAATGTGAGAAATGTCTATTAAATTTGATCGTTTTATGAACGATTAGGTTGTCTTTCAGCAAGATGATGAAAATGGAGGGTTTTTTGATGAGTTCTTGGAAGATGGACCTCAGTGGATGAAGCCTCTATCGATTTTGAGGCAGTTACGGCACGCCTGAAGGCTTGCCCTACACAGTTATCCCACAGACTCTAAAGTCGTGCTCAGACCGTAGGCTTTGGCTTGATGTTCTGGTTCACTCGGAAAAAATTGTTCGGATCATATTTGGCTTTGATGACCGCCAGAGAGTCATAGCTGTCGCGGTAGGTCGCTTTTACGCGGTCCTCGCCTTCTTCCATCATGAAATTGACATACGCGCCGCCCGCAGAGTAGGGGTGCAGAGCTTCCCAATATTTCCTGGCCCAATCTATTAAGCGTTCGTTGTTGGCAGGGTCAGGATCAACTCCAACGATGACCTCGGCCCAGGTTGTATCCCGGTAGTTCCAAGCAGTGTCCTTTTTGCTGACACGGTGTACCGCGCCATTGACTGGATAGAGGTGCATGGTCGAATGCATGGAGGGAAGTTGGGAGCCATGTTCCACATGGAGCCGAATAGCCTCATCGTTTAACTCATTCACAAAATCAGCTTTCCAATACCACTGGAGACCCGGCGGGTAAAGCGGGTCGAACATGCTTTGCAGCGCCGGATAAGGCATGGGGCCTACGAAATCCAAGACGGGGGTCAAGAGTTTGCGAGCCGGCTTAAATACTTTCGCCGCCTTTTTCTCCGGGCCGCAGTAACACCAAACCACCCCACACACTTTCTTGTTGTGAAGATGTTCCGGAAAGGGAGGGGCGGGGGGCACGGTGAGAAAAGCGAAAAAGCCATTCAACTCCTCGGGCGCCTGCGTGATGAATTCGCGATACCATCGCATCACTTCGGGAGCCTGGTCCAGGGTCCAAAACATGGGTCCGCCATGGACGGTGTGGATGGGATGGGCTTTGAAAACAAGAGAAGTGACCACGCCAAAATTCCCTCCGCCCCCCCGAATCGCCCAAAACAGGTCTTCATTTTGCTTGTTGCTGGCGGTGAGGAAACGGCCATCGGCGAGAACGAGGTCGGCGGAGATCAGATTGTCAATGGTCAGGCCACATTTGCGGGTGAGGTGGCCGAGGCCGCCGCCGAGTGTCAGGCCGCCAACACCGGTTGTCGAAATGATCCCGGCAGGCACAGCCAAGCCGAAGGCGTGGGTAGCGTGGTCTACATCGCCCCAAGTGCATCCGCCTCCGACCCGGACGGTTTTGGCTTTGGGGTCAACAAGGGTGTATCGAATCCGCGAGAGATCAATTACCAAACCATCATCGCAGATGCCCAGCCCTCCTGCGTTATGCCCGCCTCCTCGAATCGAAACCAGCAAGTTATTTTCTCGGCCAAAATTCACGGCGGCAATGACATCGGCAACGTCGGTACAGCGTGCGATCAGCAAGGGGCGCTTGTGAATCATCCCATTGTAGACTTTGCACGCTTCCT
Organism: Acidobacteriota bacterium; assembly: GCA_016199675.1. Lineage (GTDB taxonomy): Bacteria > Acidobacteriota > Terriglobia > 2-12-FULL-54-10 > 2-12-FULL-54-10 > JACQGE01. Next base: position 14,832 of record JACQGE010000126.1, read on the forward strand.
CATAATTCGGGGCATCGCGATCGATCAATTCTCCGCGCAGCTTTGCTTTTAATTGTCCCATTTCTGCTTTGCCGACCATTGTTTCCCCCTTTGCGAACAAATAAATTCCGCACACCGCCAAGTGAGGCTAGACAAAAATAGCCTGAGTTAACGCTAAAAACAAGCGGCCAGAAATGACACATCCGCCCTTGGGCGACATTGCCCGAATTGCGCAAAAAAGCATTTCCTGTTGCCCTTCTTGCAGGCATAATACAAAGCAGGCAATTCAAAATCAATAGAGCAAAAGGATGGGTCTAAGTTTCCGGTCGACGACTATCAAGACTTTTATGATTGCTTCAAAAAATTGGATTTCGTCGAGTGTGTTTTTCTACGCCGTAGGGGCCTTTCTGCCAGTATGGTTGTTCTCTCAGGCACAACAGGGCCGTTCTCCCAGCGACGCCTGGATGACCGCACCGCCAACTTCCACCGGGATTGCAGTCGGGAAAAGGATCCCCGACTTCAACGCCGTTGACCAGTTCGGCAAAATGCGGAACTTTAGCTCCATCCGCGGGCCCAAGGGCGCCGCCATCTTCTTCAACCGCTCTGCGGATTGGTGACCCTACTGCAAAACGCAACTCGTCGAGTTGCAACAGAACGCAAATAGATTTCGCCAACAGGGCCTCGGGGTAGTTGTGATTACCTACGATTCAGTCGAAATCCTGCGCGATTTTTCGACGCGCCGGAACATCACTATCCCGTTACTCTCGGACCCGAAATCGGAAATGATCCGGGCATTCGGAATCCTGAACACGTCCGTCCCCCCGACCCATCTGTGGTACGGCGTTCCTTATCCAGGGACTTTCATCGTGGATCAAAATGGAGTCGTGAAGTCTAAATATTTTGAAGACCTGTACTCGGAACGATATTCCGCTCCAACCATTTTGCTGCGCGAATTTGGCTCCGTTTCCGGCACGCGACAAACAACGGTGGAAACCAAGCATCTCCGATTCAATTACCACTCCACGCACGACGTCGTACATCCGGGCTTACGCCTAACCCTAGGTGCAGACTTCCAATTGCCGCCGAAAATGCACGTTTATGCACCGGGGAATCAAAACTACATTTCCATCCGTCTGGAGCTCGATGCTTCACCGAACTACAAAGCTCTGCCGGTTCAGTATCCCAAAGCGGAAATCTTGTATCTGTCTGCTATAAAGGAAAGAGTTCCCGTTTATCAAGGAAGGTTTCGAGTCACTCAGGATATTACCATAGCAACTGGAAGCGTCCTCCAGCCCATCATCGCCAGCAACGGCGAGCTGAAGATCAGCGGGAAGCTCCGCTATCAGGCTTGCGATGACCAAATCTGCTATTTGCCGGAAACCCTTCCCCTGGAGTGGACTCTAAAAGTGGAATCACTGGACCGCGAGCGGGTTCCGGAACCGATCCAGCACAAGCCTGTCCCTGCTACAGAGGGAAGATAATGGTTTATCCGGAAGTGAGCGGCGGGCGATCAAGGCGACAGGAAGTCCGCTATCAATCCTGCTTCTAGCCACGCCATCAGCGCCTGAAGGCCTTCGGGCTCTTCCAGAAATGAAATGCCTGCGAGTCCAATCTCCGTGCGGATGATGCGTCCCCTGGCGTGAATCTCCGTGTTATAACCTTGAATCGCAAAACGGGTTTCGACATCCGTTCCCACCCTCGGCGGAATCTTGCTCAGAACCAGGAGACCGCCAGCGCTCACATTTATCACTTCGTCAACTTCATCAACCTTATCTCCGGAGACTCCCGCAGGCGTGCGTAGAACTGCCTGACCTTTTACCAAGAATCGCTTGTGTCGGCGTCTATCGTCGCTGACGGAATGGAACATGTTGAAGCTCCGAACTCCCAAGAATACGATACATAATCTACAGGAAGTTTGACACCTATTGTTCCATCAAGATTACGATTGCCGTATACGATTCGATACGATGGAGGCCCGCCCAACGCTGCATCGGTTTGTTTGGTTCAAAGAAACAGCAGCCATGAAACAGAGAAAGGGGACTCTTAAGAGGGGCGCGCTTTAACCCGCTGCTTCCTGCGTTTCATAGGCTGTTCCAAAAGATCCTGCAAACTTTGGAGGGGTGAAGATTCCCCGCGCTGCAAATAACCGATTTTTCGCTTCGCGGCATCAATTTGTCGTTCCTGATCGACGACCGTGACGTTCTTTTTAGCAGCCAGAGTTCCCGGAGGATAAAACATCTGACGGTACATGGGGTAACATTCTGCGCGGAGATGGGCCAACATTTGGTGGGCGCTCCGGGCTTTACGTTCGTAACGCAGCGTCTGCACATCGAGGGGCGCCACCACAATCCGCTCTCCCGGACCTGGTGAAGCTTGTGCCAGGATGCGGCCGTCATAGTCAACCACCATGCTGCCACCCGGCCAGGAGAAGGGGGGATAATGCCTGAGGCTGGCGCCTTGATTGGCGGCTACGACATAGGCGGTGTTCTCCAAAGCCCGGCAGCGATTGACCACCGTCCACCAGTCCATCGGCTCCGCTGTCCCGAACGGGTCCATATAGGCTGAAACGCGGACCAGAATCTCCGCTCCATTAGCCGTCAGTTGCCGCAGGACTTCCGGAAACACCCAGTCGTAGCAGATCGCCACGCCAATGTTTCCGATGGGCGTTCGGGCAACGGGAAAGAGCTCTTCCTGGTAGCCCTCCAGATCATGCGGGCTGGCGTGCACCTCCCACGGTATCCAGGGGTTTACCTTGCGGTATTTGTAGAGAATGCCCTCGGGTCCGATGAGACAGGTGGTGTTAAAGACGGCGTGAGGCCATTGGGGATCGGCTTCCAGCATGCTCCCGGACTGTACATAGAGATTATATTCCATGGCCTTCTCGCGTATTTTTTCAGTGTGTTCGTTCGGAATGGGAATGGCGAGCTTTTGCCGCAATTCCTTCGATGTCAGATAGACCGGAGCTGAGTGAGCAAATTCAGGAAAGACGACCAGTTTCACGGGCAGAAGCGGGGCGTAACCCACGACCGCATAATCAATCATCTGGAGTAACCGGGCGGTGTTCCGCTTCATCTCGGAGCGCCGAACGGGATTGGGAAAATCCGTCTGGCACGCAGCAGCGTAGTATCTCAGAGTGTCCATTGCTTCTACCTCCCCGCCGAGAAATAGTTCATCCACCAGTATGGGGATGTGATCTGATCTGTTCAATGGAGAAAGGAGCGGGCGCGGTCCCCCTGCTGGCCCGGAAATATTAGCGTATCAGTCTTGTCAAGAACGCCGATATTGGGTATTATCCCCCATTCGGAAATTCATGTGGTAGAATGGCAAAAGGAGTTGCGATGGCGCTGATAGACGCTATCATCAAGAATAAGCGCACTTTTGACACGGAAGAGAAGTGCATTGCTTATTTAGAGAAGCTGCGATGGCCGGGGGGTGTTTCCTGCCCCTCCTGCGGGTGCGAGAAAATTTCCCGCATCTTGGCGAAAGGAAAATCCGGCAAAAATCGGCGGCTCTACCAGTGCCTGGAAAAGTCCTGCCGGTACCAATTTTCTCCCACTACGGGAACCATTTTCCACGATAGCCATCTCCCATTGAAGACTTGGTTCGATGCTATTGCCCTCATTGCTGGTTCCAAAACGGACATATCCGTAAATCAATTGAGGTTGCACCTGGGCATTCAGTACAAGACCGCCCAGCGCATGGTGCAATGCATCCGTGAAGCTGTACAGGAACGGAGAGTCGCTGAAGAACGGCGGAAACGCAGTGGAAAATTTACGGCCCTAGACCGCTCCCTTGAGCTCCCCGTCAACCTCTTCTGGAATGGAGGAACGATCATCGGCAACAGCATGAACATTGCCACATCGATGGCAAGAGTAGCTATTCGTTCCCCTTTCTATTTTGCCAAATACATAGTCTCAAAAGGTTCTCCAGTAAATACATAGTCATTTTCAGGTTCGGTGCATGGCGCCTGATCTGGGATGACCAAGCGAACGTTTTATTTCGCCGTTGGTAGCGACGAGGAAAAAACTCGTTGTGGCTACCCGCACTGCCCCAGATACACGAAATCGAAAATGCTTTGGCCAGATTCCGTGCTGAACGGGATGCTATTTGGTAAGTTGGTGCGGACTTAACGGGGCTTGGGAAGTTTGCTCAGCAGGGCTTGTGGTTCCTTCCCCTTGTGATCCCCTAGTAACCACTCCACGCGCTGAAAGACATCTTTCTTCTTTGCTTCGCCCAAAATGCGGTAAATAATTCGTCCTTCCGGGTCTAAGAACACCGTTGATGGAAGCGCGTCTCCGAGTCCGAATAACTCTAAATTGTCAACGGTGGCATCCACGAGCACCGGGAATGCGATCTTGCGCTTCTGGATGAATTGCGGGATCGCCCCTTTGGTCTCTGCCGCGTCCAGAGAGACGGCCAGGATGGCTACACCCCGCGCTCCATAGCGGCGGTTCGCCTCGACGAAAATCGGCATTTCGGCAGCGCATGGTGCGCACCAGGTCGCCCAGAAATTGAGGACCACGACCTTGCCACGAAACTCTTCCAGGCGGTGTAACTGTCCCTGCTGGTCCGGGAGTTCGAAAGTGGGCGCGGGGTCTTGCGCCCAACTGGACCGCAGGAAAGCGGTTTCAAGCAGGATCGCCAGAAGCCCAACCGCCACAGCCGATTTGAGGGGGAGCTTTCGCATAGCCTGCCACACCGCCAATTTAGAACGCCCTCGAAAAACCGAACATGAGGAGCCAGTCAGCAAACGCCGCATCGCCATGTCCTCCGGAGCGGACGTCCGGGACACTCCGGGTGCGGTTCCGATAGACCGCAATGGGGGCGCTGACCGACCATGTGCTTTGGCCACGTGAATACATCACGCCCGGCCCGAGGGTGAAAGCATAGCCGGGACGCCGGAACCCATCCTCTCGGCCGATGATGTCGCGCGCCGGAACACCCTCCATCCGCGCCGTTCCCGTGAACGCAAGCCCGTATGGGTCACCGTTTCAGCGCGATGATTGACTCGATCCACGACAATGAACGGAGCACCGACATTCAAACTCCAACGCGGCGAAACGCGGTAACTCAGCGCAACATCGAACAGGTGCAGCTTATTTTCCATCTGCGTGTCTAGTTCCACGCGCTGTTTCTGCTCCACGTCGCCCCGAAAGTGGGTGTTGGAGTCCTGCCAGCGGTAGCCCATCGAGAATTGCCAGCGAGATGCAGTGGAAAGCGTGGTCGTTACGCTGGGTCCACCTACTGCCTGTTCCCCATCATGTCCAGCTTGGCATATGGCGCCAATCACGGGCGCCCCTGTGCGTGCAGCCACTCAACCCTGCGCGTTCAGGCGAGGGACTTGCAGAAAAACAGCCAATACGAAGACAGATATTGCCCATTGTCTCATGCGCCTCATGATCTTGACCTCCTCAGAACCACCCGTCCGATATCCCGCCAGGATTTCGAAGTAGGATACTCGGTTAAGGAGCATATTGTTTGATTGTTTTCTTTGTCAAGTAAAAAAATAAGACGCTCTTTTATTTGACAAAGATATATCCGGGAGTCTGGCAGGACAACGTGCTTTAGCAGCGATCCCTTTGCTTGACATGTCGTTGTCAGCGAGATTCAATGAGTCTTGATCTAAAGTGATACGACCATTTCAGTAGCGGCGGCAGGTGTAATCTTGCGCACAACGAGCAAAACCGAGAAGAATTGGGCTGCGGTGCGTTATGTGGCGAGTTGGAACGTGCTAAAGCGAAGCTTGCTCATTGCAGCGGTGGTGGGCTGCCTGCTTACGGTAGCCAATCAATACGATGTGATCCTGCACGAGCCATTCAATGCCCGGCTGGGGGCGCAAAAATCTTCCTGAATTTTGTTATTCCCTTCCTGGTCTCCTCGGTCAGCGCCGTGGTCAACCGGACCGGCTCGTGATGGCGGCAGACCGCGATTGAGAGGCGATCAAACCTACGGCTGGGATCGCTCGGAAGACGAGCGCGTTTTCAAGCGGTCGTAACTGGCCAGAATCGCAGGCAAGTGCTCCTCAGCCGCTCTGCGGCCGCAGTCGATAATCTCCTGGCTGCGGGAGAACTGAAGCATCGTGATATCACCGAGGGCCGGTGTAAAGACCACGTCAGCGCTTTGCTCGGCTCGAGCCTGGCCGATTTCATGTCCCATGACAAACATGCAGCGGGTCATGATATCGAAGGCGTTAAACGGATAGCGAGCGTTGATCTCTTGGGATTCGAGGGCGGCCATCGCATTGATCCCGATGGCGAAGTGACAGCCCATGCGGCGAACCAAGCGAACAGGGACGGGATCCATGATACCAGCGTCCACCAAAAGATGGGAGTTGCTGGTGAAAGGGGAGATGAGACCGGGCAAAGCGATGGAGGCCCGCACACAGTCCACCAGAGAGCCTGATTGAATCGTGAATTCCTTGCCGGTCTTGATATCTACGGCATTGGCCCAATAAGGGATCTCGGTCTGGTTGACGGAGCGATCACCAAAATACTGCCGAAAGGTCGCGCGAACTCTCCTTTCATTAAGCAGAGACATGCGCCAAAGCCGCCATTCGATAAAGCGCCGGGTGCGCGTCTTCCAGTAGTTGGCAATCTCCTCTAATTGTGTCCCGGTGACCCCCGCGCAGCGCAGCGCGCCAATGACGCTCCCCATCGAACAGCCGGAGACCATGTCAATCGGCAACCCCGCCCCTTCCAGAACCGAAAGCACGCCAATGTGGGCCCAACCCCAGGCCGCACCTCCCCCCAAGGCCAGACCCACTTGCAGTCCGGCGATGCAACGAGCCATGGAATCCACGGTGCGGCGGAAGCGGGGGGAAACCGGACGGCCCGCGCGATAGGCAGACTCCGATTCCGAAACCTCAGAAACCAACTGCTGGCATCCGCTGAGCGTGGGCAGTGTGGGGCTTACCGCGTTTTGTAGCACAAAGCGGAAAGGGCCCGTCTCCGAGGGAATGGGGTCGCCGGGACCCAACAAGTCGCCCTGCCAGTTGACCAACGGTTCGGCAATTTCCGCCAGGGCCATTCCATCCGGGCCTACGGGGTTCAGAATCACGTTTTCAAATTTGCTCTTCCAGACGGACAACCGCTGCGCAATTTGAGATCGGCAATTGGAATCGCGAACCTGCGCGGGGACATCGCAGGAGCTGGTTCGGTCATCGAACGACCTTATTCCCCCTTCTTCGTCCGCGCCCAGGTTTGCCAAGAGCGTTTCCCGCCCAGTCTGGCGGGCGAGAGAGCTAGCCAATTCGGCGGCGAAACTGTGGGGCGCTTCCCAGTGCGGATGATTCCGCAACAGCACGACCGGCAACTCCGCGGTCTTGGCGCCCTGCGTGACCGTCTGTTGCAATCTTCCGGCAATCACAGCCATCAGGGAACGCAGGATGCCTTCCCTCTGCTTCGGCAGCTTTGCCATGGCTTCCTTGGGGAGCAGCAGGACTTCGGCGTCCACATCCACCTCGACATCACAGACGCAAGCGCGGCCCGTGATGAAGGACAGTTCTCCGAAAATATCGGGAGGTTGCAGATACGCCACGGTTTCGCGGGAGTCTCCTCTGCGGATCCGGGCCGCAAGCCTCCCAGAACGGATGAAATAAACGGCCTGGCTATGTCCCCCCTGGTGGAGGATGATCGTGCCGGCTGGATGCGATTCGCAGCGGAACAGCGGCGCAATTTCTTCGATCTGCTCCGGAGGCAGGCTCTGAAAAATGGGAGATGATGCCAGGAAGGTTACAGTGTCATCCATGAAACGCCAGGGGAAACGATATGCCCCTTCTCCATATGATAAAGAATCTCGGAACGCAACTTGTGACCCAAGTTCTAGCGAGTGGCACGCGATTCAGATTCAGCTTTTTTCAAACGCTCTATCAGGGCGGACAGGTCCTGGTAGTGAAAGACCTCTCCGATACGCCTATGGTCCTTAATTACAGGGCCGAGATGTTGTAACGCCTGTTTGCACGGCATCTGCACCAAGCGCTCCCAGAGCGCAGCTATTTTTTGATCCACGGCAGCGGGCTTGTATTGATAAAACCTCACAATGTGTGGATCGTCGGGCGTCGTGTCGTACCGCATGATGACGGATGACATCACGCCATTGGAAAAAGCGTCGTCTTCGGAAAACTCTTGACCGTGGTATTGCAGCAATGTCTCCATAATCACCGGGAAGCGCATATTCACGAGGGTGACAGCCCAGGCAAAACCGGCTACCATGTTGCGGCGTCCAAGATCGTGGGGCGCTTCCAACCGACACATTTGTACGGCCCTCCACGGGGAGCGGTATCCGGGAATAAAGTTGGGCGGCGAAAAATAGACGGCGCGCCCTGCCCCATGCCATAGATAACCGACCAAGGTCTGATCCAAAGCCGCCAACTGCTCGTCAATCACGCGGACCATCGAAAGGCCATGAAGAAATCGCGCCGTTAGCCCGAGCGACTCAATCGCTGCGCCGAAGTAACCTTCCTGAGAGGAATCCTTGCAAAGAGCCACGATGTTTTCAACAGCTTTTCGAACAGCCGAAGCCGGGCTTTGCGGGTTCAGCCCCTGCAAGTTCCGTTTGGCGAAAGACATGCCAATCCCCGCGTGCAGCATTAGCAGGCTGCTCGAGGGAAGGGCGAAGAGTTTTGGGTCGGTCAACACATTCTTGGGAATTTCGCCACGTTCGTAGAAGGAGTCCGCATAGTAATGTCCGAGGCCCTCAATAGCCCAAAGGGCAGGAAAACTGCCCAGGGCGTAGCACTTTGGGACCAGTTCCGTCAAGGAGACGCCGCTCCCGGGCGGAGGGAGAATCGAGCTGACATGGGCGACGAGCTGGATAATCTCCGCATTATTCTTGGCATTCCGCCAAGCGATGCGGCTGTCTCTACCAGGGATGAAGAGCGAAATGACCCTGGTAACAGGAGGCAATAGACGACTCGCAAAAGCCATGAGATTGGGATTGGGTTCCATAACGCCCCCTATTTCAATGGAGCACTTTCGAGATTCGCAGAGTGCTTTCAGGCATCGTAATTATGATCCGCTATGCATTTGCAGGGGATCAGAGGGAGTTTGGAATCAACGCGGAAACGAAGTCTTCTCCTCAGACGCCCCCCGCCTCGTTCAACAGGAAGAATCTTAACAGGAAACCAGGACATTGACGAGTGATCAGAATGGGTGACATCGAAATTGGGATATCGAGGAGCCCGATTCGGCCTCAGGAAGCCGGAAACTCTGAGTTTTTTTTAATTCGCTCGATTTGTATGCCATGCCGAAAGTCATGATTGGCCAGGAATTCCAGGGTTCCGTAAATGTCGTAGGTTCCTATCAGGGGATGCGTCCAACGAAAACAAGACAGATCCCAACCGCGAACTGGTTCCAATAGCTGAAGGGTTGCATCCCGAACCTGATGCAGATTATCGAGCAGTTCGGCCCGGAGAATTCCCGCCCGAGGCTCGACTGCCGGGGCTGTCCGGACTTTGACGACAGGATTTGCCAGGAAAAACGAACGCAGCGCCGAAGGCATGAAGCTAGTCATGATCGAGAAGGGGACCTGGAAGGGCGCCAACCGCAATAGAAAGCCGGGAAACATCCGTGGTGCCACAGGAAGTTCTCGATACGAAATTCGCCGAGTAGCGCCTTGCTCCTCCCGACCGGCCAGCAGCAGTGCCTGCAGATTCTCTTGGACTACCTTTTCGGTAAGACTCACGTGATGAGCTGTCTCGCCGACAGACCAGGAGTCTTGAGAAGGCTTAAAGTCCAGTTGGTCTTGCGAGAGGCTGTCAAACCGGGACAAAAAGGCAGCGCGTTCCTGCTGGATTCGGTTCAGAGCCCGGTCAAATTTTTCTTCATTCGTCATGAAACGATGTCTATGTTCTGTGAGGACCCCTCTATTCACGGACTTCCATTCTGTATTGGAATGCCGATGTCCATGCGTTATGATATTAACCTTAATAACGGAAGTAACCGTCAGGAGATTTGAACGTGCGCGACACAGAGCTGATTCGTAAACTCGATTTTTTTCAACCCCTCGAAGACAAAATTATCAAGAAGATCGCCAAGATGTGCATCGTGCGCGAATTCGCGGCGGGTGATTACATCATCAAGCGGGGGGAGTCAGGCCTGGGGCTCTATTTCATCATGCAGGGCCGCGCTAAAGTGGAGATTGACCGCGACGGCATCAAGGCCGCCGTCGCCGAATTAAGGGACGGGGATTTCCTGGGCGAGATTTCCATGATTGATGACAAGGAGCGTTCCGCTGACGTCATCTGTTTGGAAGACACGAATTGCATGTTGCTCACCCGCGACAGTTTTACCAAACTTCTGAATAAATACCCTCAAATTGCATTACAGATTGCCAAATCTCTCGTCTCCCGGATTCGCGCGACAAACGAAAGAGTCGTTCCTGTTGCTGCGCCGCCTTTGACGGAAGTTGCGCCCGGTCCCGCTTCGGTACAGACAACCGGACCAGTTGCCGCTGGCAATGGGTCGTCCGGTTCTGGTTTCCAGCTCATCCACACCTACACTTCGACCAAGAATAAGGCTAGGGATATGCTGGTGGATCTATTCGGTTCCTTTTACCTCATGAAAATGATGACTCGTTTTTCTATGGCCATTATGGGTTGTCCCATCGAGGTCCAGCCAGAGAGGCAGCACTCGGAATCGCTGCACACTACCATCGAGGGGGTAAAGCTGGCGTTGTTCCCTGCTTCCCAGAGCCAGACTTTACGCATGGAAGCATTCGACGACGGGGAATTTTCCGCAACTGTATTCCAACCGGCCCGCCGGGACCATCCCTCAGAAGCTTTGATAGCCGCTTTTAAGGGGCGTGTCTCTAAGAACGAAGTCCTACGGCTACATGTACGGGAAAACGGAGAGATATTTTTTGAGACTGCTGCGGCACAGAAAGTTCCGCTTTATTCGATACGGCCTCAAAGACTGAAGCAGTCCCAGGATAGCGCCTCCGTCTTTTTCTCAGAATGCGAATCCGATTCCCACGGGGCCAGTCCCGACGAAAAGTCACAAGAATTGGATCCGCAATGATGGCCCAACTTCAGTATGTTCAGAGAGCCCTCTATCTTGTGGGGGTCTGCTTCCGTCACCTGCTAGAAATCCTGTGGGAGCGTGCGCGGAGAAGCCCCGGCGTCCCCGGTCCCCAACGTTTGCGCTCCCTGCTGGAAGAACTGGGCGGCAGCTTCCTCAAGTTTGGTCAAATCCTCTCCTTACAAGTTGATACCCTGCCGCGAGAATACTGCGATGCACTCTTGAATCTCCTGGATCGAGTTCCCCCTTTCGGCCGGGACGCGGTCAGGAAAGTATTTGTGGAAGAGTTTGGAAAGCCTCCGGAGGAGTTGTACCGAGAGTTCAATTATCAGACCCTAGCGTCGGCGTCGATCGGTCAGGTGCACCGTGCTGTCCTGAAAGACTCGACCGTGGTCGCCGTCAAGGTGCAGCGGCCCGAAGTTCAAGAAATCTTCCGGCGGGATGCGGCGCTGTTGCGGCTTTTTGTCCGGGTGGTTTTTGCTCTCAAAATCCGCACTCTCTATTTCATGCGCGATCCCGTTCACGAGTTCAATGATTGGCTGGTAGATGAACTGGATTATCGCCGTGAGGCAGCCTATGGGGAAGCGCTGGGCAGGAATGCCCGGGAAACTCCCACCGAAATCGTACCGCGAATCCACTGGGCCCTGACCACCTCCCGCGTCCTTACCATGGACTTTCTGGAAGGGTACAGCGTGATGGAGTATCTGCGTCTCGCAGAGAAAGGCAGCGGCGAAGCGCAGAGAAAATTGCAAGGGATTGGATTTGATCCGCCCCTCTTTATCGCCAACGTGGTTAACAATTTTCTGAGCGACGCTTTTCGATACGGCATCTTCCATGCGGACCTTCATCCAGCCAATTTATTAATTCTGAAGAATAACGTTGTCGGTTATGTCGATTTCGGCATCGTGGGCCACTTGACACCGGAAGCCCGCCGGAAGCAGATTCAACTGAGCATGGCCTATGCTCGGGGCAAGACGGAGGAAATTTTCTCGGCCTTTCTCAATGTCTCCACGTTGACCCCGGGAGTCGATCTCGCCGGCTTCCGGCGCGAACTAGAACGGCGAGTCCAACAATGGTATCAGGAACCCGCGGTTGGAGGAGTGCCGCATTTGCAGCGAAGCTTGACCGTCGCGATGTTCGATCTGCTGGCCCTGTGCCGCAGCTACGGACTGCTAGTGGACCGCGAGATGATCAAGTACATCCGTTCTCTGATGCTGGTGGATGGTTTAGTATCGCGTCTCTCGCCAGGGCTGGACCTGACACCCCAAATCCGGAAGGTCTGTGAGGACTTCCTCGCACGAGAAGCGCAAAATAAGTTATTGTCGCCGGGTGCGGCGCTGAGTTTTCTGGCGGACCTCTGCGGCTGGTTATCCGCCGATCCAGCGCAGATGCTCCGTGCCATGGAACGGATCGAGCGGCGGCAGGCCCGTTCGCAGCCCAGGGAGTACCCAGGTTCGGACCTGGGAGAGGAAATACGGACTCGCACCCTGGCTGCGGGCGCGGTCTGGGTTACTCTGGCGATTGCAGCGCTCTGGAACCGCCAGATGATTTCTTTAGGAGCCCTTCCCTTTTCAGGGTATATTTTTATCGGAACTTGGGGAGCTTGGACGATATGGCTAGTAAGCCTCTTGCGGCGCTTGGCGAGAACCTAGGAAACAGTTTGCAGAAGGCGGTCGTTTCCATGGTGCGCTTTTCGAGCGCACTCGCTTTATACGGGATGGAAAATATGCAAACGGCTATTTCCTTCCAGAAAGGCGGGGGCTTGCCGAAGGCCGCGGAAAATTTGGAGGCCGTGTTGGATTCAATGGCTCAATGTCTCGCAGATCAAATGGAGCAAAACAACCAAGAGGCACTAAAGTCAGCGACGAAGATTGCGGAACAAGTGGTCCAGCAATCGGTCGAGACCATGACTCTGTTGGATCCGCGACGCATGGTCAAGGTCGCCAATAATCTAGTCCAAAAATCCACCGAGGCAATCTCCCCAAGGCCCGGCAAGCAGGAAGCGGTCGAGGATCACGACAACGACAAACCCAGGTTGGCCGTGGAGATATTAACCACTTCGAATCCATGACCATCCTTGTTCAGCACTTCATAGCAGATAAGGAGAACCCAATGAGTAATTTGATTGCTTCCATCACCCGATTTTCGACGGCGATGACGCTGTTCGGCGTGGAGCAGATGGAAAAGACAATGAACGCGTTCGGAGGCGGAGCAGAATTCTCCAAGACTGTGGAGGATTTTGAAAAGACTTTGAACTCGCTCACCGATGTCCTGACCGGCAAGATGGACAAGAAAATGAGGGAAACTCTGCAATCGGTGACGAAGATGACGGAGGATACCGTCAATCGGACGCTGGATGTGATGGAAGTCGCCGACCCGCGCGAGGTGTTGAAAGCTTCCACGGACTTGTTGCAGAAAACCTCCGAAACAACATCGGAGTGGGTTTCTAGAACAGCTTCGGCCGTCGAGAAGGCTACGACGGGCGCCGCCAAGTCCAAGGATGCGGAACACGCCAAAACCCATTAAATCCAGCACGCAAAAGGGCCCCAAATCGGTGGCCTTGGCCCCTAGACAAGTTCGGAGATTTAGGGGAGCGGAGTTGCAGGAGGAACTATTCCGATGGCAACGTGGGAGAAGTATGGTCTCACCGCGCCGGCTTGGTACCGGCCTCGAGCGAGAGAGCCACGTTTTGCACAACTTTCGCGCGAAGGTCGTTTCCGCTTAGCGTTGGAGCAGGAGGGGGGACTTTTTCCCACCTTCGGCCAATTTCTAGCCGGGCGAGTGGATCTCTTGCCCAATTCGTATCTGGATGAACTCCAAAAGTTGCAACCCTTGCAACGGGTATCTACTCCCCCCTTGTTGGAACGGGAACTGGCAAGCCAGATCTCTGGTTTGCAGGGGATTCGCAATGCTCCCGGGCGCGATGTTTTCAGCGCCGTCTATCAAGGCCAATCCATCGTCCTGGAAGTCTACCAAGAGAATTTAGCCCTTGACCGGAAGTCTTGGGATGATTTCTGCGTCACGATCCGTCGGTTGGGAAACGGGCCGGAAGCGGCCATCGCCCGGAAGCCGGTGCTGGAACAATTTTGGAACTGGCTCCAGGTACAATCGGACATCGAACGCAAGCGGACCATCCTCGGCAACCTGCAAAAGATTCCTAAAGGTTCCGTGTCCAGGTTTCCGAGTCTCATATCCGAACTCCAATCCCCGCGCTGTCTTGTGTACCAAAAAATGGAAGGCTCTCTCCTAGGGACGGAGACCCTCCTCGAAGCAACCGCCGGCGGCACAAGGCTGCGAATCCTGGTGGAGGCAATTCTGGAGCAATCCCTATTGTTCTGCTTAATTGATACAGACGCTATGCCGGAAAATTACGTATTGCTGCCGGACGGAGGAATCGGATTCCGTTCGCTGCCCGCTTGGGTTTCCGTCCCGTCCGAATGGCATTATGAATTGCTGCAGTATCTTGCCTCAAGCGTGGCCGACCATACACCCCGCGCCTTGCAAATGCTTTGCCGGATGTGCTCCAATGGCGATCCCCATTGGGGAGAGCTGCACCTGCTGAACCGGCTCTCCTCCTTACAACCGGAGTTGAAGATCAACGTGATGACTCCAGAATCGGTGACCGCCCTGGAAAACTATTGGCGCGCTCTGGCCCGGACTGCTTTGCGTCCACCGCCTTTCCTGCAACTGTTTCACCGCAATCTTGTACTCCTGGGACACTATAACGGGTTGGCGGCCCCTTCGACGGACTTGGTTGCCGAGGGCCTCTGGCCCGTGTTAGGCCGCGTGATTCGTTTTCATTTGGGGGAGATCCTTTCCACCGAAAAAAGCAAGGAGTGGATTGTCAGTTCGGCGTTGCTCCTGATGACGGCCACCCGGCAATTATCTCTGGCGCTGGAGCAAGTCCGCGAGACACGCAGCGAATTATCCGCGGCACCGGATTCCAGGGAATCCGATTCGCAGAATGTCAAACTGAACCGGCGGACGGCGTCTTTGATTCGTTCGGCGGTTGCACTGGTCGCGTTCCTGTTCTCGGTTCAACTCGCTTACAGCGCCGGGGGAGCCGTCATCGCATTTTTGACAAAATCCGCCGCTGTCATTGCTGGCGTGGTTCTGTTTATTCTAGTCGCACGGATCAAATAGACCATGGGATTCTTGACCAAACAATCCGCTGTGTTGTTGCCTTGTGATCCCGGGCTGCTATACGAGGTCCTGACGGACTATGACTCGTATGCTGAGTGGATGCCTTTCGTAGCCCGTTCCAAGTTGCTGGCCAGGGAGCGAGATCTGGCTCTCGCCGAGTTTGAACTGCTGCACCCGGCCAAAGACGTTTTTGTCGTTGAATGCATCCATACCAAAAATAAAATGGTTCTATGGAGGGCGATCCGGGGAAGAATACCGCTTTCCGAAGCTCAATGGGATATCGAACCGGCGGAGGGAGGACAGGTCCGGGTCAGACTCACGTTCCAAACGAATCTGAACTGGGGCCTTCTCCGTCCTGCGTACTCGCGATTTCTGAAGACAGCCCCCTGCTTGAATGCCCTGCGAATGCAGATCTCGGCGTTCCTCCCGGAACTGGCCCCAGAAGAGGGTGAAAAGATCCTAGAGATCGCGGAAACTAGCGAAGGAACGATCTGCTGGATGCTGGGAAAGAAGTACATCCTGACACCAGCGCCCTAAAGAAGAGATATGATCAAAGCCGTCATTAACGTGGACTCGCCTCCGCCGCATGTATTCAATGTGCTGACGGATTTCTCGCGCTACAAGGAATGGATCCCCGGATGCCAACAGTGCACCGTGACTTCCCGCAGCGGCAACGTTACGGACGCCGATATCATCATCAGCAGCATGAAGAGGATCGAACTGGCGCTGCGCTTCGAAGCCATTCCTCCCAATGTTCTGAATTTCAGGATGACGCGGGGCAAAGATATCAAAGCCTATTCCGGCACCTACCGTCTGATGAACGCGGCGGACGGGAACGGGACCGTGGTGATTGCTGAACTGGAAATTGATGCCGGTTTCATGGTCCCGAAGTTCATGGTGGACAAGATCAGCAGAAAGATGATGGACGATACCGGAAGCGCCCTGCGGAAGCACATTGCCACCCTAACCATTCCCACGGCGATCGCTCGCGCGTCGGCTCAGAAAGCGCCCGAAGCGAAGCCACGTCGCGCCCGGCGGATTCTGCGGATCGTCAAGATGCCTGCCGGATACAACGTTTGGCTTCTTGGCCAAACCTTTACAATAAAGAGCCAGGGAAGCTGAGACCGGAAAAGCGGCTTGCCTTGAATCCACGAAATCCCACAAACGGTCAGCATCCCCGAAATGAAATTTTTTGCCCGATGGGGATCGTAGTATGAATGCCCTACCTTCCAAGGCATTTCCGCTCACAATTTTTTGCGGTAAAGGCGGCGTGGGGAAAACTTCCATGGCGCTCGCCTTCGCCTTGTGGCATGCGGACCAGGGACGGGCCGTTTTGGTTGTCACTTCACATCCGTTGCGGGAACTCGCAGTCTCTGTGTCGCTGGCCGGCCTCCAAGAAGCTCATCCCCAGGCCGCAGCCAATCTGTTTATTAGCCATCTGGACCCGTTCGAAATCCTGGCTAACAAGGTGAAGCAAGTCATTCCCTCGGAACGGATCGTGAAAAAGGTGCTGGATAGCCCGATCTACAAGAGCCTCATCGAAGTGGCGCCCGGCCTGAAAGAAATCGCGTTTCTGGGACGTTTGCACCAGTTGTCGGAAGAGCGCTCCGTCGGAGAGACGACCGGGAATTTTGATTTACTGGTCTGGGACGCTCCAGCTACCGGCCATTTTCTTCAGACCATGAAAGTTTCACAAAGCTTCGAAATGTATTTATCCGGCCCTTTCGCTCTTCTGGGAAAAGAAGTCGCGGAGTTCTTTGCGGATTTTTCCAATTTCGCCGTCATTCCGGTAACGACGCTGGAGGAGATGGCTGTGGACGAGACGCTCGAACTCTGCGGGAAGCTGGCGGCGGAATTGACGATGCGGCCTTCGGGTTTAGTGAGCAATATGGTCTCCCCGTTGCTCGTGGCGTCGGATTTCGATTTCGACGATCTTCGCCGCCAGGCAGCCGAGGGAGAAGCATCGAAAGATTTACAATTCATCCTCGATCGCCATGCAATTGAGCGCTCCCTGTTCCAAAGATTACGCTCTTCGCTGGACACGGAATTCTACGCCATCCAACGGAAACCCTCTTGGAGCTCGGACCTAGGACTTCTTTGGGATTTGTCACGCCAGCTTGGTGGGATGATCCGAAATTGATTCCATGCCCATAGAAATCTTTTTGGGAACCGGAGGGGTGGGAAAAACCTCGGTAGCAGCCGCCACCGCCCTGAAAGCCGCGCTGGCCGGCAGCAAATGCCTGGTGCTCACGATTGATCCAGCGAGGCGGCTTCAAACGGCTTTAGGGATTGATTCCAACGGATTAGAGCAAAGGGTCCCGCTCGATCTTCTAGAGGGAAAAGGGGAACTCTGGGCTGCTCTGCTGGATGTACGCGCCAGCCTGGACCGGGCCGTGCTACGCTACGCCAAACCGCAAGAAGCAAAGACCATTCTCGAACATCCGGTCTACCAGATCCTGATCACTTCCCTCGCCGGAATGCAGGAACTGTTAGCGATTGAGCGCATTCATCAGGCATTAGAAGACGGTTTCACCTCTATCGTCATAGATACAGCTCCCTCCCGCCACGCGTTAGAGTTCCTGGACAAGCCGGAATTTTTCACTCACCTGGTCTCAACTCCTCTTGTGAAACTGGTCGGACGGACCTACAAATTATGGATGGCTTCTCCGCTCACATTGATTAGCAAGATGTCGTTCGAGTTGTATTCCCGAGTGGAAGAAATTTTGGGGACCGCATTAGTCCATCAGATATTGGAGTTCTTCTCCATCTTTCGCAAAATAGCCGAGGGTTATTCGGACCGCGCCCAGCAAACTTTAGCGTTGCTCCGGGACCCCCACACGACTTCGTTTACTATCGTTACCACGCCGTTCAAGGCCAAACGTGATGGCGAGTATTTCTTGCACGAGCTGAAACGCAGAAAGTTTTACGTGAACAGCCTGGTGGTCAATCGCCTTTGGCCGGCCTATCCGGGAACACTGCCGCCGGGTTTCCCCTCGCCGCTTCAGGAACTGGTCGGCTGGTATCAGAATGTCTGCGACGCCCATCAAAGGGCCTGGCAGGAGGTTTCCCGACAGTTCTCCGGCGACATTCCGAAGCTGATCCCTTTGCCGGAGCTTTCTAGGGACGTGGACGGCCTGCCGGCGCTGTATAACATCGTTGAAGAGATGGAGAGATAGCCGGTAGCCGAAAATCCTTTGCCGTTAGTTTCCGCAGTTTGTGATTTCCCTCATCCAGAAATGATGGGAGCGGGTCGATTTTTAGCCGTCGCTATTGACACTTAATAATGCGGATGCTATCTTGTGTCCCTTGCGCGGAACCCAGAAAGCATCGACTTTATGCATTTGAAAAAATTTGTATGGTGGTTCGCCATCTGGTTCTTGAGTAGTCAGCAATCATACGCCTCTGGTTTTAGCATACTGGAATTGGGAGGACGAGCCGCCGGGATGGGAGGGGCTTTCGCGGCAGTGGCCGACGATGGTTCTGCCCTTTTCTATAACCCTGCCGGCATTTCCTTCCAGCGGGGAACGCGCTTCGAAATGGATGGCTTTGTCGTAAAAGGCATCTCTCATTTTTTTCCGACGGCTACGCCGCGCGGCACCATTGTGCCAGAAGAGGGATACAACGGGATTGTGTCACCCAAGGTGCAGTTCCTCGGAAATATGTACATGACGAAGGAGCTCAGCTCAAGATGGACAGCCGGATTCGGGATGTATTCTCCGAACGGCTTGGGCGATAACTGGACGAATTTCAATGATTCCGATCCTCCGGGCGAAAAATTCGTGGGACGCTATGCTGGGAACCGCGGCCGCATGGAAAACATCTGGCTCCAACCGACCCTATCCTACAAATTGACGGACAACAGCAGTTTCGCCATAGGTCCTGCCCTGGTTTATCTGCACATCATGCTGGAGCAGAGCATTTTGAATCCGCTGGACGATGCGAAAGTCTTTGGGGAAGCACTAGCACCATTAATCCTTCCCGACCAGGACCCCGTGTTGGCTGGTCGTTCCATTGCCCGCCTGCTGCCGGAAGGGCGCGCCCGTTTCGCCGCCAAGGATTTTGCACCAGGAATCAGTTTTGGCTACCTCTACAAACACACCGCCTCGAAAACGAACTTGGGAGCAATGTGGCGCAGTCCGGTTACGTTTCACCTCAAGGGCGACGCCTCGTTTGCTTTTACCGACGATTATCCCCTGAGAGCGTTTGTGGGCGCCGATACGATTCCCAACTTATTTCCGAAACAGGCCATCAAGGGGGCGTTTACCACTCCCTATACCTGGGCGGTCGGCGTAGCTAATTCCGCATACTGGGGCAGCACTTTTGCCGTTGACTTGCTGTTCCAAAACTATGCCCGGTTCAAGGACATCCCCATCAACTTTACCCAGACAGAGGGCACGGCGACACCGCCGGAAGTTCGGTTTCAGTTCGATTTTCAGAACGCCTTCTTCCTGCGAACCGGTTGGGAGAAGCGCCTGACCGAAAAGACGATTGTGCGGGCGGGCTACTACTACGACAAGTCTGCGGTTCCGGAAAAAAGCGTTGGGCCGTTCTTCCCGGACAGCTCCAAACATGTAGGCACGGTGGGTGCTTCGTGGCAGATAGGCAACAAGGAGATTTCGTTTTTCTACCAGGGCGCGAAGTTGCTGGCCCGCGACGTGCAAGTCCCGGAAAATGCAAACCTGTGGACCAACGGCACGTACAAAACGTTTTTCCACTTGTTCGGCTTTGGATTTCGCATGCGCATGGGTGGGGAAACAATTCGAACGGATTAGTGAGCAGTGAAGAGCGAAAGCGGCGGAAGGTCTCATGGCTGATACTTACGACGTAATCATCTGCGGAGCGGGCTCGGGCGGCGGTTTTTTAGCCGGAGAGATTGCCTCCGATGCTTCGGTGCTCCTCTTGGACGCGGGGCCTCATATTGGTGGTGCTCCTCGGCCTGGCTTTGGTTCGGCGGAACGCAGACGATTCTCCACTCAAATCAATCTCGGCCTTTACATTCCCGATGGCGTCAACTCGAAAAACCAAGGGCTGTGCACTTTCCAATATCCGCTGTACGCGGACGAGTCGAACCCGGCTTTTGCGGGCGTGACGCGCGAAGCACGCGTGGTCGGCGGCGGCTCATTCATTAATGTGGGCGCGTGGGTGCGGCCACGGGCCGTGGATTGGGCTGGTTTTGAGGAGGCCACCGGCGTGGTCGGGTGGACCAAAGAAGCCTTCGAACCGCACTTCCAGAAAGCCGAGCGGATCCTGACCGTTCATCGAGACAAACGGGAGAACTGGAACCCCGCGAGCGTTCTCTACGAGACAACGGCTGTCTCGATGGGCATCCCGGTATTTGAAAACGCCTCGAACCGGTCAAACTGCATCTTCTGCGGGCAGAGAGTCAACGCGGGGGTGCCTTGCAAGTACGACGCGCTGATGAGCACAGCGATCACCCAGATTCCAAAAGCTATCGAAAACGGAACCCAGTTGGTGGACAACGCCACCGTCACTGGCATTCAAATCACCAACGGCAAAGCCACTGGGATCACCTACATCAAAGACGGCCAGACGATCACGGCCAACGCACGCAAACTGGTGGTACTAGCGGCGGGAGCCATCGGCACCCCGTTAATTCTTTTTAATTCCGATATCCACCTCATCAATCCGAATGTCGGAAAATATCTGAAGGCTCACCCGGGCACTTCGGTAGAAGCGTTCATGCCCGGTGGCGAATGGAACAGCGACCGAGGGTATCAGTGGAATTGCTTCCATTACGGAATGCACGAAGACCAGCCGGTGGACACGATCGTTTTTCTCAGCACCTCCTTTCCAACCACGCCGTGGCTGGCCGCCCAAGTGGATGGTTTCGGCAAACCGTATAAAGACCTGATGCGGCGGTTTCGCTACCGCATCGGCGCCTGGATTTTCGCGCTCAAGCCAAATATTTCAGGGCGCGTGCTGGGCCGCGTGCATGCCCCCGTGGTGAGATATTCGATCATCACCACGGACGGATTGCCCGAGCCTAAGCTTTTGAATGACGTGAGCATCACAGTGCGGCAAGTGGCAGAAGTGTTCCAGCGGATGGGCGCGACCTTTACGGAGCCAAACCCCAACCAGCCAGAAGCGATCTTTCGCCAGGGACTGGCGCTCCGCCTGCCGGCGGCCGGAATCTTTCATTCGCAGGGAAGCTGCCGCGCTGGGAGCGATCCGGGAACTTCGGTTGTGAATTCCAATTGCATGTCTCATGATATTGAAAATCTGATGATATGCGACGCCAGTGTGATTCCGAATCACATTGGCGCCAACAGCAATGCGATGGTTATGGCGGTCGCGAGCCGCGCTGCTGACTTCGTCAAGAGTCAAGTTTTGGATCGCGCTTCGGCGGATCACGAAGGGCAGTGAGTAGAGCAACGCAAGGATTCGTACGAAGCGGGTGGGACCATGATGAGAGAAGCGATTGAACACCTGGAACGCGAACTGTCGCGACGCGCCTTCCTGAAAAAAGCCGCCACCGGCGCGGGGATTGCTTTTTTCTGGGAGCGCTTCGGGATGAAATTCGCAAGCGCCCAAAGCAGTACGACCGATCCGAAGGCTGTTTTTAGCGCGATCGGCAACATCGTCATTCCTGTTGACGAGGACCCCGGCTGGGCCACCTTTGAGCCGGAAATCTCCCAGTACGCTCTCGATGTCATGGTCAAACAGGTTTTCTTGCGTGGCAATGAACTGGCATTCCAGGGGGTTCTTGACACGTTTCGAGTGATGAATGAGATTCCGCCCATGATCAACTACGCCACAATACAGTTTTTGCAGATGTCCCAGACGCTTCAGGCCAAGTACCTGGGCGACATCTTCACGGGCCAGTTCGAAAACGACGGCGTTCAGGACATCCTGTTCCTGGCGGCTTTCGTCGGGATCTTCTCGACCAAAGCGGTCTTCTTTTCGAATTTCCCGAATCACCTGGCGATCCCTGGCGCAGAATTTCAGGTGCGACCCTCCGGCCCGCAAAAGACGGGCTGGGAGATCATGAATTTCAAGGGGCCGATCGGGCCGGAAGAAGAAAACGCGTTGCGCGCAAAGTACATGGACGCCGAAATCTTGCCGGGCGTGGATCCGAAGAACCCCTATCTATGAGACACCTCACCCTTTTTGCGATTCTGATCTTCTGCTCCACCTCCGCCGATGCGCAGTTCGGGGGACGCCCAGGTGATGCGGTCCTGTATCTGGTAACTGCGAAAGGAAGCGCCGATTTCCAGACCGTCCTACCCGGCACAGCAAACGACAGTAGCACCGTCGCGGCCTTTCGGGTAACTAGCCTGGACTCCGTGCCGGTACTGACCAGCGAACCCTTCCATTTTCTTCGTCAGATGCTCCACGAAGCCTCCGACGAAGTTTTCATTAAATTCTCCGAACCGGAGGGAGCGGTCGGCCCTCACCGGATTTTTGTAACCCCGGCAAAATTTTTGATCCTCCATGGGATGAGCCTCCTGGTGAAAGATGCGATCGGACCCCCCACTTCCTTTCTGACGATCCCGAAGGATTTGGACCTGGAAGGGGAAATTTCGCTGGAACGATTTGGGTTTCTGTTTTGGGCTCCGAAAAACTGGCCACCCATCGTGCCCACCGACCGTAGGGGACCGATTGGTCCGCCGGAGATGAACGGATTCGAGTATGCCGCCTCGAGCGGTCTGGCGAAATTGGCCAATTTTATTCGGTGGGTAAGCATGAGAAAAATTTACCCCGGCAGCGGCTGGCCCAACGGCGTCGATCTGAAATTGCTGGAAGCCGACGCCGCCGCAGGCAGCACGATTCGTCTGCTGCGTCTGCGTCCGGGAACCAAAACGCCGTTGTTCCGAGTGCCTGGACACACACACTTGTACGTATTGCAGGGCCAGACGGAGCTTGCTCCAGCGAATTCCAGCCCGGTGACGCTAAAGGCAAATGATTATGCATTCCTTCCAGGAAATTTCGTGGTCAAACTCTCAAATCCCAAACCGTATGATGGTCCAGACGCACAGTAAGATGAAAATGCATCGGCAAAGAATCGGATTAAGAAGGGTCGGTAGAGTCGATATGCGCGTAGCAAAGCTAGCGTTCATTGGTGCGCTGCTATTTTGCTCTACGGCACTGGCGCAGTTTGGAGGACGCCAGGGCGATGTCGTGCTGTATTTACTGACGGCCAAAGGCAGCGGCGAATTCCAAGTCCTGCCCGCAGGCACGACAAACAGCGCAGCAGCGTCGGCTGCTTTCCGCATCATTCCCCTGGACTCGGTTTCGGCCGTCGCCTCCCCTCCGTTCCCGATTTTTCGTCAGGTTTTTTACGAAGTGGATGATGAGATCTTCCAGTTCGTCACGGACCCGGAGGCCGCTATCGGCCTGCACCGGGTCTTTCTGAAAACGACCAAGGTATTCGTCGTACATGGCTCCGACAATACTTTCGGAAGCTTCGTTACGTCGTTTCCTACCTACGCGTCGTTCCCCGGTGACCTGGACGTTGAAGGCGAAATCGTGCTGGAGGACCTCCAGTTTCTGGCGTGGACTCCCATGAAGTGGCCCATTCTTGCAGTGGTTGACAAGCGAGGTCCGATTGGCGATCCAAATGTCTCAGGCTTGGAATGGTTCTTCGGAAATGCGGTGGGGATTAAGGTTCCGTTCCTGGTTCCGTGGACGCCCCTGCGGCGGAGCAGCGGTGCAGGCTGGCAGCAGGGTATTGATCTGAAGATGCTGGATACGGACCCCAGCGTCGGAATCACCGCAAGGCTGTTGCGTTTGCGCCCTGGCAGACGCACGCCTATTTTGCGGATGGGGGGACACACGCACTTGTTCGTCTTGCAGGGGCAGATGGAACTTTTGCCAGCCGGTTCCGGAGCCGTTCCTCTGGTCCGAAACGATTACGCCTTTCTTCCCCCAGGCTATGCATTCAGGCTCTCGAATCCCAAGCCGTACGACGGACCCGATTAGTGGCAGATATGAGAAGAAAACGAACGATCCTCTTGTTACTCATCCTGATGCCCTGTCTCGAAGCGGCAGCGCAGACGGGTCGGCTTGACGTCACCACATTCGTTGTCCTCGGGGAGGGGCTCGCGGCAGGAATGGCGGACTTCACGCTGAAGGAGACATACCAGACGAGGAGTTTTCCGGCTCTTCTGGCACAGCAGATGAAAACCGCGTTCCCGCAGCCTCTGATCCAGCCGCCAGGAATCGGCAATGCCGTTGGCTTCTCGGAATTACCGGCAGCGATTCCGGGCAAACAACAAACGACCGTTCGGAAAGGATTCCCCCCAGGCCTGTTCATCTTTAATCTTTCGGTCCCTGGCTTTCGCGTCTCGGATGCTATTCGAGCCCGCCCGGCTCGGCCCCTGGTGCAGAGCGACAATCCCCGGCAGACGATGATTAACATGACGCTGGGCTACCCCGCGCTCTTGTTGGATAAGACGGTCCCGTTGTGGACGCAATTGGAATACGCCCAGCAAATGCGCCCGACGATGGTCCTGATCGAGCTTGGTTATTATGATGTACTCGATGCCGCCGTCAGAGGGAACGCTAGTTTGCTGCCAGATGTGGCAGCGTTCCGATCGGATTACGCCCAGATTCTGAACGAACTGAAAGGAACCTTCGCCGATATCATCGTAACGACAATTCCCGATCCGTTCGACACGGCCTATTTCACCTCTCCCGCGGCGGCCACCAGGCTGCTGGGAGCTCCGGAATCGGTGTTGGTTCGCCTCTACAATTTGAGGTCCGGCGATTTATTCACCGTCCCTGGGATTATGGCGGTCGGAAGCCAGATTCAGAAGAGGTCTATCCTCCCACTGGCTGCCGGGGAGGTGCTGGACCAGCAGACGGCTGATCAAATCCGCGCTCGAGTGCGCGCCTTGAATAGCGAGATCAATACCTTGGCGCAACAGAACGGCGCCGTTGTATTCGACTTGAATGCGCTCTTTGCTCGCTTTAAGTCTCAAGGGATAACCATCGGAAACCGCCCGTTAAGCGCAGATTATCAGGGTGGAATCTATTCTCTAAATGGCTATTACCCCGGCATGACGGGCCATGCCGTCATTGCTAATGAACTGATCGGTTTTCTCAACAGAACTTTTGGCTCGTCATTCCCGCTGGTGGATCCGGCAGCAGCTCTTGCTGAAGATCCCGCCGTCCGGGCCGCACCGCAGCGCGGGAAAAAATACGAACTTGAGGAATGGCAGCAGATCTTTCCGCAACTCCTGAATCCAACCGAAGGAGAGGCACAATGAATCGCTGCGGCTGGTTTGTCTCCTTGGCTCTTGTGCTTCTGCCGTCTTATCTGCAAGCTCAGACACCGCTGAAGCTGCCGCCCGGCCTGACGCAAATCCTTCCTATCAACAAGGATGCCAGCTATGTGGGCGATGCAATCCGCGTGGCCGATTGTCCCAGGGATGAAGACAATCCTTTCGGGGCTTGCGGCAATTTTCTGTTCGGCGGTCTGGCGTTGATGGACAGCCATCTGGAAGGAATGATCCAGATTCGATTTTTTCCGCCGGTCAACAACATTGCTCACTTCGAACTGACCCATCCGGCCAATCTGCGAGGTGAGGATGCCGTATTGAAAGCCCCGGTCTTTTATGAACTCCCGGTGCAGGAAAACTTCATTATTGATCCCATTGCAGACGTCTCCAGCGGCGATTTAAATTTGCTCACCGGCGAAGTGACCAATTTGCGCTACACGGTACTGGTTTTTAATAGCTTCTATACGGCATTCCAGAACGTGAACCCCAACCTTAAAGCATCAGCCTTCGTTTTCCCCGGGCTTTACGGATCGGCCAAAGCGGAATTCCAGCAGCGTCCCGACGGACTGCTGGACTTTACGTTGACCGCGACTACTTTTCTTCCGCTCGGCAACAAAATTCTTGAAGACCCGGTTCGCATGCCTCTGCCATTTTGCGGGCCGTTGTTGCAATGTGGCAGTATCGAGGCTCCGGGCACCAGTTTTCATCCCCATGTGCGCATCAGCACGGGCCCGCTGTCTGATCCCGAATGCGGAGACAACTGCCCGGCGATTTCGCCCAATTCCGTGCAGCTTTATACCGCGTATTCCTACAACACGACCCTTGGCGATAATTTCCAACTGAACGCTCCGGAGTTGGGCGGCCCCGCCGAGGCGCGTTCGCATATTTCCGGCCGCATTCAGATTCAGTTTGGCGAACGAACGGGGGACTTCGTTCCCTTCTCCGTTTCGATGCTGCCGCCGGAGGCGTTGCTGGCCGAGCCTCCTGGAGAGGCGCCGTTCCCCGGTTTTTCGTTGGGCCTGTTGGGGCAATCCGAGTTCTTGCGGTTTCCGAAATCGACGTACTTTTTCCGGGATGTCATCACAGCGGATGATCCCTTCGAGGTTGCCGTGGGCCAATTGAATCTGAAGACTGGACATTCCGTCGGCGATTTCAACTATCGGTTTATTTTCAGCCAGAACATGTTTCAAGCCATTCTCGAGATTAATCCCGGTCTCGCGCCAGCAGCACAGGTCGTTCGGGGACCGCTGAGCTTCGAACAGGGCGCCAACGGCCAGACTGTCTTTCGCTATAACGGCGAGATCCTGGTTTCTTTGCCGGGGATCATATTCCCACGACCGGATTTGAATTCGGGATTTGCAACGGGTCCGGATTCTAAATTCGATGTGTTTCTCCGCTTGCAAGCCATGCATCCTGTTGATCCGCCCCGGACAACCAAAAGTGGCTCAGCCAGCAATGTTCTGTCGTCAGCCGGAGACCTTTTTTCCTACAACTACTTCATTCGCTGCAATGCGCCTTCGGAGGACGCGTCCTTTGAATACACTAACAATAATCCCTCCAATGGGGGAACCTTCCGAATGCAAAGCATCGCTGCCGTAAGCTGTACCAATTCGCGAAACTCTCGCGCAGCGCCTGGCGACTATGACACGGTGACCTTCACGGGCTTTGGCACGTGGAGCAAGGACTCGCAGCCACACGCTGCGTCGGTGCAGTTTTCTGTTGCGCCGGATTCTCCCTATGTCTACATCATGATTGACGCTGGGTTCACTTCGCAGGCGAATACAAAGCCGGACGCAACAACTTTCCCGTGATCGGTTGGAAATCTCTGGACACGGGACGCCAGAGTGTACCAGAATGAGACTTACCAAATACCGGTAAGGAGGTGCGGGGTTATGACAGGAATGCGGGTTTGCATGCTTTCCGGCTTTGTGGCTACATTGTGCGGCATATCCCAGTCCATGTACGCTGCGGAAATCACAGTTCAAGTGAGCGGTTTCCGCAATGACAAGGGCAGCGCGATTATCTACCTTTGGAATGGCAAATCGGGTTTCCCGCGGGATACGACCAAATCCTTTCAGCAGAAGCCCGTTCCGATCGAGGGGACATCTGCGAAGGTCACCTTCACCGATATTGCTCCGGGCGACTATGCGGTTAGCGTGACCCACGACGAAAATAGCAGCGGCAAGATGGACACGGGCTTTATGGGCAGGCCAAAAGAAGGATACGGCGTTTCGAACAACATTAAGAAATTTCTTCCGCCCTCGTTTGATGAGTGCAAGATCACCCTGGATGACAATGGCAAAACCATTGATATCCAAGTTAGATACTAGCAATTCGCTACCAAGGATCGCCGCAAAAACGCCGAGGGATTTCCGGCATGTCGCTTTTTTGGTCCTGAAGACGTTTTCCCCCCGAAAATAATCTATGAGCGTTCCAAACCACCTTACGGACAAATCCTCCTTTCTGGCCAGCAACGCGGAAATTGCCTACCGTGATGCTTCCTTATTACTTTCGTGGTGGAAGGAGAAACAGGCCAACGGAACTCTAAAGACCTTTCTCGCTGGCGTCCCTGACTCACCTTCCCTTCAAGTGGAGTGTTTTTACGATACGTTTGTTCTCCATGGGAAACAGACCGCTTTAATGGGTTGTGTGTGGAAATCGCAGTATCCGCGAAACCGAAGCGCGGAAATAAGCCTCCCATTGACTCTGGAATCCTTTATCCAGACTCAATTTCTGGATTGTTGTCGGTGGGCTCACCCCGATACACTTCCTGGAGGTTTTGGGTTCATCCCCCTTCAGTACAAGATGCGGGCAACCGGGGAATATGGCGTCTTCACAAAAAAAGAGCCGTCCCTCGACCTGAGCCAGATTGGTAAAGACTATGAATGGGTAATTCTAGAGGCTGTCGTTCACGATTTTTTCCGGAATATGCCGCGATTCAATTTTGGTCCCAAAATCCTTTCCCGGTTGCCCAAAATGGCTTCTTACGTTTTAGTGCATAGGGATTACTTCTCTCCCCTCAATCCTTCCCTGGAAGGAGCGAAAGACGAATGCTGTTTTGGTTATTCATTCCTGCCGTGCCCCGTCGTTCAGTCGGTTTTCGGATATGGGCCGGGGCAGTTTACTGCTGCAGTAAAGCAATTTCAGTTCGCCCTTTTGGAGAATGGCAACATCGGAATCAAAATGTTTTTCCTGGTTTGCCCCCGGAGCGAGAAGATACTTTCTTTGCGGGGATTTGATCCCATTTATTCCTCGATTCATCTGCTGAATGCATTAACGTTTGGGGTTTTTAATCTCAAGCGGCGAGTTCACGACCGAGTAGATTCTTTCTCGCTGGCGATGCATGCGAAAATATATCAGAACTTATTGGACGGAATGAAAGAAGTCTGGGAAAACCAAAATTGGATCGAAAGAAACCTTCAGAGCAGTCCCCTGAACGTTGTGACCTCTCTCTCCGGTAATTCTCCGGAATCGCAATAAACTCCAGGCGGTTAGTTCGTTCCAAAATTTTAGTTTAAGCTCTTACCGGAGAGACCGCCCGCTGGAAGGGTGGAATGACGGGCGCCGTGCCGTCCAGCACTCGTCCCCAGTAGATGCTTTTCCTCCGCGCCAGCATGTGGTTGATGTTTTGCTGCACGATATCTTGCACGTAACGGCTCAAATCCCTGACCAGTTTGTCGTTCTCAGCATCCTCCGGCTTCAATCCCGCCAGCGATATTGGCTTCAGAATCCGCACATGCCACTTCGACGGATTTGGGACGACCGGAAGGAACGGGAAGGGAGGAGCAATGGGGAAATAGGGCCAGTCAAATTCTTTCGTTACATAACCCCAATGAATCCGGCCAATAATCGGAAATATCTCTGCGTGTCCAATCACAGCCGCAGGCACGATGGGCGACTGGTTCTCGATCGCCATCCGAGCAAACGCACTTTTAGAAAAATTGCGGAGCCGGTACGCAGATTTGTATGGCGTGAAGGTCCCTCGGATTCCTTCCGGGAAAGTGCCTACCAGATTTCCTCGGCGGAATAATAATTCCACGTTTCGCTGGGTAGCCACTACTCCACCCAATTTGGTCAAAAAGTTGCACAGAAACGGCATTTTCAGCAAGCCGGGGATAATGATAAACCGGATGATTCGTCCTGTGTGCGTCAGGACCAGTGACAGGTGCATCACAGCGTCTAGTGGCATGAAACCGCGATGATTGCTGATGAACATGGCCGGGCCGGTGCGGGGAATATTTTCCATTCCCTCGAATTCGATTCGCCAATAGACTTTCCGGAGAAATGCAAACCACCAACCCCAGGCGCGAATGTAGTCCACGTCAAGACCCCATTCATCGTATGGCTTCCCGAGCAATTCCAGCCGAGCGCCGGGTTTGCTTCTCACAAATTCCGCAAGCGCCCCTATCGTCGTGAGCTCCGGCTTGAATCCCAACTCCCGCATCGCCCGGTCGCCAGAAACTGTCCAGTTATACTCCAGTTCCTCAATCGTCTCATTGCCGAAAGGAAAATGAAACGCCTTCAACAGAGGTATGCGCATCGTTCCCGAAGCGCGAAGTGCCTTTTTAAGCGGAATCGTGCCTTCTCCGGCGGCATTGAAAACACCCGTTGCGTCCGATTCCGCCGCTGCCACCAGGGCGCGCGCCGCATCCTTCAGGCTGATGAATTGGATACTGGGATCGCGACCGGCGAGCGATACCGCAGCTTTCCCGGCCAATTGTCGTACGAGTAGGTCGCCTTCTTCAGTTGACAATACATTGGTTAGCCGCACCGCAGCCCAGTTTGAAAATCGGCAAGCAATTTGTTCGGCTCGTAGCCAGCGTTGCTCGGGCGCATTTTCAGGCAGCAGGGAGACCCGTTCCTCGGTCATCAAGCCGGGATTCTTTGCGTTAGAGCCATACGCGCAGGAATGACTTCGCAACACCAATCGTCGAAAGCCACCTCGCTCCACTAAAGCTTTGAGATTCTCCAATGATCCCGGTAGATAAATAATTCGGTCGGCGCCATCTTCTGATGCTAGATGCCCTCGGCGGGCAAGTTCCGCCCGCGTTGCCTGCGCCAGCGGACCCTCAAAACCCAGGACGGCGATCTTCATGAATTCACGATTCCCCGCAAGAGAATGTCGGACATCTCGCGCACGACACGCTCTTCATCGAGGGGTTCTACCTGCTTGCCACCAAACAACTCCACGATGAGGAGAATGCCGGTCAACGCTGCCAGAAACAGAGCGGCGGCCGCCTCCACATCCACATCATCGCGCAATTCTCCTCGCCGTTTTCGGACATTCAGGAACTCGGTAAACAGTAACCGCCCCTGCAAAATGAACTTTCTGTAGAACAGGGCCCCGATCTCCGGATTCCGCATCGCCTCGCCCAGCAGATTGCCCAAAAAAGGAACCCGGTTCCGGTACTCCTGGAGCATGATCTTGGCAAGCACTTGGAGTTCATCTTGAAGCGTCTCGCTCGGAAAACGCAGTTCTGGAGAAGCCACCGCCCCGGCGATCAATTCCAATTCGCGTTCCAGCAGAGCCGCCAGGATGTTTTCTTTGGAGTGATAGTGTCGCACGATATCGAATGCGGTCACCCCGCAGGCATGCGTCAACTGCTCCAGAGTAATTTCGGAGGGACTGTGGCTGGACATCAACTGCATCGCTGTTTCCAACACAAGTCGCTGCTGTTCGGGAGTCAGTACGCCGGAACCCATGAACTCTACCTTCACTGCCGCACTTCGGTTGGGGTTAGATGGGCCGCCGACCGAAAAGCGAAGTATTCGGACGCCAGGCGAGCCCCGTCTTCCTTCCCCGTCAAGATCATCTGTGCGACCCGCTGCGCCGAGATAATAACCGGTGTGATGCCGCCTCCCGGTTGCGTCCAGTGTCCCACCAAGTACAGGTTCTCAATAGGAGTCGCGTTCGGCAGCCGTGCCGAACCCAGTTGCCCCGGCGACATTTCCCAACCCAGCATTGCCCCCTGCCAGTTGTTGGTGAACTGGTACGATGTCATTGCCGAAGCGCTCAATTTGACCACAATATGATCCTCAATTCCTGGCAGGATTTCGCGCAGGCGCTCCAGAATCCGGTTTTCTACTGCCTCCTTATGCGCCGCCCAGTCGGTGATTTCTTCCAAGCGCACCGGCGATAGTTTTTGGACAATCAAAATTTGGCAGCCGGATGGGGCCACGTCCGGATCGAAACGAGTTGGAATGAAGATTTTGAATACATTGCGGATAGCATCTTCCGCCTCATAGGAACTCCAATAATACCCTTCCGCCTCCGCAAGTTTTTCTGGATCCATGCCCCGTAAGCCAATGTGTATCAGAAAACAAGGGTAACTGGGCCGTAGCGATTCCATGTAATCAATCAACCACCGTCCACAAGATTTCTCACCGATCAAGTCACGGTACGTGTGAATCGCATCAGCGTTGGAGACTACCACCGGGGCACGAAACACATATTCTTGCGACGGCCGCTTGGAGATTGTGCGGATTCGCACTCCTTGAACTTTTCCGCTTTCGATGAGAATATGCTCGGCTGATGCACATTTCAGAATCTTACCTCCGCGCAGTTCCAGTGCCTGGCCCAGATCGTTGGCGAATTTCTGGGAACTGCCGCGAGGATAGTAGTTTCCCAGGAAATAGGAGAGGCGGAGCATGGCGTCGAATAAATACGAAGTTTGGTTCGGCAAAGAACCCCAATGCGGCGTGTCCGCCATGAGGAGTGCCTTCAATCGCGGGTCGTGAAAGTGTTCATCTAGCTTATCCATCACTGTGTATTTCTCAAAGCGACGAGCGGGTTCGTTATCCACGCCCTTGAAATAAAACAGCAAGCCATACAAATAGGCTTGCCGTAGTTCCGAAAAATATCGGTCAATCGCCGTTGCCTCCTCTGGAAACCATGCTTTCAGCTTCTCAAGATATTTTCCGAAATCGGCTGGAACCGAAAAA
The DNA here is from genome assembly GCA_016199675.1 of Acidobacteriota bacterium. GTDB lineage: Bacteria > Acidobacteriota > Terriglobia > 2-12-FULL-54-10 > 2-12-FULL-54-10 > JACQGE01. Next base: position 47,152 of record JACQGE010000126.1, read on the forward strand.
GGTGGCAAAGAAGGAAAATGGAACTGGTCAACAGGTTCCATCTTTATCCATTGCGTTTGAATCTTCAGTTGTTTCAATAACTTGCCTGTAAGTGTGGTTTCGTTTCCGAGCAAAGGATAGAAATGGGTTGCTGCGTCAAATATAAAACCTTTTCTGCGAAATGTAGAACAAAATCCGCCCAGCATATAATGCCGCTCGAGCAGCAAAACCTTCACTCCGTTCTGAGCCAGCAGATTAGCGCAAAAAAGTCCCCCGATGCCGCTGCCAATTATAATAGCGTCAAATTGTTCCGGGTATTCCCGGCCAAAAATAGCATAGGCCATTTCTACCGCCTTTTAGCGATCCCTTTAAATCCTTTAAGTTAATCCTCCATCAATAACAAAGACTTGGCCTGTGATGTAGGTCGCATCCTGACTCGCCAAATATAACGCCAGTCGCGCTACCTGCTGGGCACAACCGGGGCGTCCAGAAGGTATCTGCGCATATAACTTCCTGCGGGCCGATTCTTCCATTGAGATAGTCATATCTGTCTCGATAGCGCCAGGAACAATGGCATTCACCCGGACGCCCAGCCGCGCCACTTCTCTCGAGAGCGCTTTAGTAAACCCAATAATACCGGCTTTAGATGCGCTATAGTTGGTCTGTCCGGCGATGCCCATCATGCCGCTGACACTGGCTATGTTAAGAATCACTCCGCCCCGCCGAATCAAATCCGGGATTATAGATCGTGAATAATTAAAAGTGCCGGTGAGATTGGTTTCGATCACCTCCTGCCAGACAGCAGGATCCATATTGAGCAAAGCCCGGTCCCGCCGGATTCCAGCATTATTCACCAGTACCTCCACGGGGCCTAGCAATTCTTGTACTTGTTTCACGACCTCTTGGGCCCGCTGGAAATCCCTCACATCCGCCTGATAGGCTACCGCCCGCGTTCCGTTTTCCATCAGGCTGGCGACCTGCGCTTCTGCCGACTCCCGGTTCTGCACATAAGTGAATGCGACTGCATGCCCGACGCGGCCAAATTCTTCCACGATTGCCCGGCCAATTCCTCGACTGCCGCCGGTAACCAGAACCGTACTCATTTCGGCCGGTTCCTTCCGTAATGCTCATGGGCTGCCACGAACTCTCTCGTAGCAATGGCGGCGGCCATGGAAACTTCGCCTCCTAAGACCGCCGCCGCTATGATTTCCGCAAGCTTCTTCACCTTTCCCGACCCGTAACATCCCATCATGCTAATGGCCTCTCGTTGGGTGGGCAGACCCGTGCCCCCGCCCACAGTGGCCACGGAAAGGGCTGGTAGAGTAGCGCTGACAAACAGCCCTTCAGGGAGCAGTTCGAATGAGGTTACTCCACAAGCGGCGTTAACCACATTGGCCACGTCCTGTCCCGTCGCGATGAAGATGGCCGTAAGTCCATTGGCATAATGCCCGTTATAACCAATCGTACCCGCCTGCAGGTGACCAATCACGGTCGATTGCCATACCCGGAACATCTGTTCCGCGGTTGCGTGCAGATACATCTTCAGCACGTCGTGCGGCAAGAGAGCGCCCGCCGTCACCCTCTTGCCTTTGCCGCGACTCATTAGGAATCCACTCGCTCTCTTTTCCGAACACATCCCGCTAAAAATCAGATAGCTGGAAATCCGATAGTTTGCCTGAACCCATCGGCAAACCGCGTCCGCTGCTTTCACGATCATGTTCATTCCTTGCGCGTCGCCGGTAGAAAAACCAAAATTCACCAGTACCTGCCGTCCCACTTGGTAGCATTTGAGACTCGTTAGCTTCCCGTGTTGGGTTGACCGCGCGGCCTCCGCCTGCATCTGCATAAGATGCTGCGGCGCCCATTCACTGAATTCCAAGGCGGAGGACACATCATCAAAAAAGAAGGTCGGAGTAATCTGATTCTCGTCCTCCAGCAAAGCGGTCTGTACCCCGCCCCCCCTGGTCAGCGCTACCATCCCGCGCTCGTAACTGCGAATTAAAGCACCTTCAGTAGTAGCCATAGGGACATAAAAAAGACCGTTGGCATGCCGTCCGTGCACCAGAACAGGGCCGGCCACTCCCATCGGGACTTGGGCTACGCCGATCGGGTTCTCGATGTTGCCTCGCAACTCTTCCGTGTCGAAGGAACAATCACCGATATGGCGAAGAGAAACTTTCGTCTTTTCTTCCAACCAGCGGCGTCGTCGAGCCACTCGCTCGGCAGAGTATCCCTGGTTTTGAAGGCGTGGAAGAAGATCGGAAAGACCGAATTCTTTCAAGGCGGATTCCTCTTCCAGGACCCTTCCCATGGAGCTTTGTTCCTGACCCGTGAATTCTTCAGCCTTCTTCATAATGGCTTTCCTTGAAAGCGACTCCGACCGGATTTCTTGTTCTCTTCCTTACTGCATCCAACGTCGCAACACCATAGACGTATTATTTCCATCACACCCGAAAGCCGTTACAAGAGCATATTCGCCGTCGAAGGGTTGTGGGTCTTTAGAAAGCAGAAGGCTCGTATCTCCGTCCATTAAACCAGCGGTCGGCGGTGTGGCTTGTCTTCGAAGCGCAATCCCCGCTACCAGGGCGCAGATTGCGCCGGAGGCCCCCATGGTTTCTCCCACAGCGGCCTTCGGGGCGCAAATGACAATCTTTCCAAGGCGATCCTGAAAAACATTCTGAAGCGCCCGAACTTCCATTTCATCCCCGGTCCGGCTTCCGCTTGCTCCAGAAACAATACAGCCAATCTGCTCGGGGCCGATTCCGGCCGACGCCAGCGCCTCCTGGATGGATGCCGTTGCCCCTTCCGCGCGGACTCGGAAAGCGCTGACGCTCTGAGCATCATGAGCGCACCCAAAACCGCTAATTTCCATCCAAGGTTTTGCATGGCGCGCCGCAGCCGACTCTTCTCCTTCAAGCACTAACAAGGCAGAACCCTCTCCCAATATTGTTCCATCCCGATTCTTGCCGAAAGGGCGTAGAGAGCCGGAGGGCGAAATGAGTCCCGATTTTCCGAACCCAAGGACAGACTCTTCGCAAAGCTCCTCCATGCCGCCAGCAAGCAAGATGCGCGCCCTCCCGAACCGCAAGAACTCTGCCCCGCAATGCAGCGCGTACAGGCCGGACGCCAGACCGGCGCAAACGGTCGAGTTGATGCCGCGCAGCTTGTACTTGATCGCTGCCTGCCCGGCTGGAGAATTGATGACCGTATTGGGAAACTCCATGGGGTTCACATAGTTTGGCCCCTCCACTAATCCGCTCCAGTCAAACGAAGTGATGCTGTGGAGGCTGCCAAACATCGTACCGCAGATCATCCCTAAACCTGGATCGCCCTGGCCGGAATCATCCAGCCGCAGGTCGGATCCACAAAGAGCCTGATGTACGGCAACACAAAGCAGGCGGGCGCTGCGGTCGAGAACTCGGATCCCTTTATTGCCCAGCCATTGCTGGGGCGTAAAGTTCCGAATTTCGGCTGTAATTTCGTGCTCTCCGAATAATTCACTGGGCTTCACACCCGAGGCACCGCTATAAAGTGACCCCTCAAATTCCTCTACCCCTACTCCCAGGCAAGAAATGACTCCCGCGCCGGTTATCACAATCCGCTCATGCATGGATCTTGCCGCTCCGTCCTCTAGACCGCGTACCGCGCCAAGCACAAAGAGGCGTTATTGCCTCCAAAAGCGTAAGCATTGTTGAGCACGACCCGCGGATGGGTTTCCCGTGCCTGATTGGGGACGTAATCCAGATCGCATTCCGGGTCCGGTTCTTCGTAGTTAATCGTCGGGGGAATCATTCCGGTGCGAAGCGCCAAGGCGCAGGCCACAGCTTCGATAGCGCTGGCTGCGCCCATAGTGTGGCCCAGCATGGATTTGATGGAACTCATGGGCACTTTCCCCGCACGGTTCCCGAACAGAGCCCGCACCGCAATGGATTCTGCCCGGTCATTGGTGGGTGTTCCCGTGCCGTGCGCGCTGATGTAATCAATGTCCTCGATGCCAACCTTGCTTTCGTCTATCGCCATGGCCATTGCCCGGACCGCGCCGTCACCTTGCGGATGCGCCGCCGTCATGTGATGGGAATCGCAACTCAGACCGTAGCCAAGCACTTCAGCGTACACCTGAGCCTCGCGTCGGACAGCCGCCTCCAGCGATTCCAGCACCAGGACGGCGGCTCCTTCTCCCGGAACCATGCCCTGCCGATTCTTATCAAACGGCTGGCAGCGCTCGCGGGCGATCGCCCCCAACCTGGCAAATCCCATGTACGGGATCCGTGAAAAAGCGTCCGCACCCCCCGCCAGCATCAAATCCGCACGTCCGGCGCGGATGAGATCGAATCCGTACCCAATGGCATAATTCCCGGCCGCACAGGCCGTCGGTATCATTAGGTTGGGCCCGCGGAGTTCAAACTCAATGGCAATGTTGCTAGGAATCACGTTGCAGGGATATTTGGGCAGCATTTCACCCGGAATGGCTTTCAAGCCGTCCGCTTTCCGAATGTTGTTATAGCGTTCCACGAAAAGCGGCTCCCCCGATGTCGTTCCCATGGAAACACCCACGCGGTGACGATCGTAGCGGGCCAGATTCGCTTCCGAGTCCTGGAGCGCCAGTAGCGCTGCGGCCACGGCAAGTTGTGATGCTCTTCCTAAATTTTCCGGGGTCTGGCGGTGGATATACTGTTCCGGCACAAAATCTCTAACTTCCGCGCCGATATGCACTGGAAAGGAGGAGGTGTCAAAGGAAGTAACAGGTCCGATGCCGGATTTTCCTGCCAGCAGTGCTTCCCAGAAATTTCTCCATCCCGAGCCAATGGGCGTGACCACTCCAAGACCTGTGATGACAACGCGTCTCATAAGGATCAATCGGAAAGACCTGCGCAATGCTCTGGCACTTACTGTGCTTTGGCCGCGCCGCCTAAATGCCGCTGCACAACCTCCACAGCGTCATACACGTTCCGGATCTTTCCGAACTCCTCTTCCGGAATTTCGATCTTGTATTTTTTGTCCACAGCGACCAGTATCTCGATCGCCATTAGAGAGTCAATGCCCAGCTCTTCGATGAAATCCGCCTTTTCAGAAACTTCCTGCGGTTCACGTTCCGTAATTTCGGCAACTAATTGTCTGACTGCATTGCGTATCTCTTCTGCTGTTACTTGTTGATTTGTCATACTCTCCTGAATCCTATTGGTGTGTGCTCTTGGGGGAATTCATTTACTTACAAAATGTCGAACTCGTTGTCTACCGTTATTTGCGGGACGCCGTTGCCGCCGGTGCCTTTGTTTTCTCCGGTTCCCATCGGGAAATGATTCCTTTGCCCTCTTCCACCGTAATGGACTGGCCGGCCGGAATGTTGGCGAGCTTGTGTTTGGCGCCGCTGGGCCATTCGATTTCCAAGGACCGGACCGTTGAATCCGCTCCCAGGCCGAACGTAAGGGCCAAATCGCTCTGGGAAAGGTAACTCGACCCGCTGCGCAGCATCTGCCATTGTTTTCCCGAAGCGGATTCCACGCGTACCACCGTACCGATTCCATTGCGATTGGACTTCGTGCCCACGGTCTTCACGGTGATCCAGTGGTTGCGATTGCCGCCATCATTGCGAAACAAATAAGCCTGGCCGTTATTGGTGGTTGTCAGGATATCCAGGTCGCCATCCCGGTCGAAATCCCCATAGGCTGCGCCCCGCGCGACCTTCGGACGGCTGAACGCCGCTCCCATGGCAGCCGTAACTTCTTCGAACCTGCCACGGCCGAGATTGCGGAATAGATGGGGTGGCTGTGCATACTTCACTTTCGGCTGCACTCGCTCAATCTCGTCTTCGATATGTCCGTTCGCGACAAAGATATCGAGAAAACCATCCAGATCGTAATCGAAGAAAAACACCGCAAAGGCGAGCGTCAAAAGACTGGCGCGACCAACGGTGGAAGTCGGAGCTTCGTCCACGAACAGCCCCGTGCCTTCGTTGTGATACAGGCCGAGCATCTGATTCGAAAAGTTGCCGACGACCAGAGAAGCTTTTCCGAAGCGGTCGTAATCAGCCGCATCCACTCCCATAGCGCCCCTCGCCACTCCATCCTCGCCGAAAGCCACGCCCGCTTCGATGCCGACTTCGGTGAAAGTCCCTTTTTGGTTGTTGCGATACAGTTTGTTGGGCTGCGTGTCATTCGCAACAAACAGGTCGGGCCATCCATCTCCGTCATAGTCAAATACGGCGACCCCCAGCGATTTACTGGTCGGGTCCCCCACTCCCGCCTTCTGGCTGGCATCCTCAAACTTGCCGCCACTCAGATTATGGTAGAGCTTCGAAGAGGTGCCTTTGTAAGACTCCGGAGTGCAATACGACTTGGTCGTCCCATCCAACGAGCACCACAAATCTCCCGGGAGGGTCCATTGCACGTAATTCGCCACGAATAGATCGAGGTTCCCATCACGATCATAGTCCAGCCAGGCGGCGCTGGTTCCGAAGGAAGCGTTCTGGATTCCGGATGTCTTCGTCACGTCCCGGAATTTGTAGCTTCCTTCGTTGTGGAAGAGATGATCGCCGTCGAGGGCTGTAATATAAACATCGTCCTTGCCGTCATTGTCGTAATCGCCGATGGCAACGCCCATGCCGTACATTTCAATATCCAGGCCGCTGCCGGCGGTTACGTCCGTGAACGTCCCATCGCGGTTGTTGCGGTACAAAGCCAGCAGCGACTTTCGGCCACGGGGTTGCCAATCTTTGCCATTGATCAGGATGATGTCGAGCCAGCCGTTTCCGTCCGCGTCGAAAAATGCGGCGCCCGATCCCAGCGTCTCCGGTAAATACTTTTTCCCCGAACGACCATTATTGTGAATAAACTTGATGCCAGCCGCAGTCGTGACATCCGAAAAAGTTACGCCCTGGGAATGGCCCGGAACGCTCAACCATATCATGTAACTTGCCAGGGTTAATAGCAGCAGTCTTCTCCTCATGGTTCCCTCAAAGCAACAATGGCGCGGCCATTATCCTCGGTGCGATTCCTGGGTGTGGGATCGGTTCCGGCTTTCCTGGATCCTTCGGAAGCTCCCAATGGAACGCTCTCATGCTCGTGAATCTGCTGGCGCTCATTGTTGTCCTCCGGACTCAACATGCGAGGCTTGGCGGTGATAGCCTGCGATGACTCTTCAGCCTTGAAGCGCAAAAAGAGTTGCTGCTCCCGAGCGGCATTTTCTTTGTCTTGTAGCCCCCGGTAGCACAACATCCTTGTGTAGTGCATCTGGAGGTCTTCCGGGTCGATCAGGCAGACGCGATCGAGGACCAGGAGCGCCTCGGCGTACTGGCGCTTGAGAAAGAGGATGCGGGCGATTTGATTGAGGACTACCCGGTCGCGCGGATAGCTTCGCTCCACCGTGCGAAGCGAAGCCAGAGCGCCATCGTAGTCGCCGTCAGCCTTTTGGATCAATGCCTTGAAATAGTGAATTCGTCCGAGGCTGGAATTAATCGCCAAAGCTTTCTCGATATGGGGCTTGGCCGCCTCCGTCTCGCCTTCCTGAATCAGCGCCCGCGCCGCATTCAGCCAGCCGTCGGCATAGTCTGGTTGCGCTTCAGTAACCCGTTTGAACGCATACTCCGCGCCTTTCAAATCGCCTTGCAGGAGTAAACCGATCCCCCAATCATTCCATCGCTCTCGGTCCGTCTCCTGAACGACCGGGTTCCAAACGGGCTCGGTTTTTTTATCGCCCAGGGGGAGCGTGACCTCATCCTCTGCGAGAGTTATGATCGGTAAATTCGGAATCTCGCCTTTGATCTGCCCCGAAACATTCTGGGGAATATTCGATGGATCAAAGGAATATTCCAGGCTGTTGTGACTGGCGCTTAGCAGCGATGGGTCCTGATTGGACTTCGGCTGGCCAGCGTAAGCCCAGTGCGTGTAGTAATGGGAAAACTTGCGGTAATTAAGTTTGGCGGTCAAGGTAATCGGCCCCTTCGCATCGTCGGGGATATGGACGCGATAATGAGCCAGATCCGCCGCACCCGGAGGAATCAGCCGTACATAAAGGAGACTGCGGGCTTGCCAGGCATTGCGCTTATTGACCATGTTTCCTTCGCCGTCGAGCAGGTAAGAACGATAAAAATGGGCTCCCCGCTCTACGGGCCCTTGACCATCGCCTTCCACCATACCGCTCCAGAATATGATCCTGCCGGTCGAATCTTTTCCTTGTAATTCTAGCCACACATCAAAAGCATCTACGGTCCCTCCCGGGAAAAAATGCCCGATCTTACGGGTTCGCACGACCACGTCTACACGGGTGGTCGAACCGGGTTTCAATTGCAAGCCTGCTTTGTCAAGCGGCGCTGACAGCTTCCCCACCTCCCGAATAATGCCGGTCACAGGCTGCTCGGCTTCCTCCCCGACCGCAAAACTGGACATCGCTTGCAGATTATCTCCTGTCCGCCGCACCATCGGAGTGCCCTCTGACGGAACTTCTGCCGGACTGGCGGCAAAAATGTCAACCGTGATAAATCCAGACTTCAGGAAGTCTTCCTGAACCTTCAGTTGCTCTTTATCCTGATTAACAAACGCCACGGCCGTATTAGCCCCCGGGAAGCGATGCGAATGCACCATGCCGTTCTGATTGCCGGGATCCTTCGAAGGCACCAACGGCATGTGACAGTCCGCGCAGTGGCTGCTCTTCTCTGGATAATAGAATGACCTCGCCCCTTCCCAGGACACCCCGCTGGCCTGCCAGGCATCGTATTCGTTGAAACCACGGAACCAGCGATACTGGTTTACCGGAACATCCAGGTGGACTTTGTGGCACGAGGAACAGAATTCAGCAGTGTCCTCACGCATGAAGGGCTTCATGAAGGACTTCCGGTGGGGAGCGGGATTGAGATAGGTCAAAAAGTGGTCGAGCGATTTCATGAACTTATTTTTGCTGGTGGCCAATTCATGGAGCGGCGGATACTGGATGAGGAAACCACCGTTTCCCATCGAGCTGTCGACGTGAATGATTGCATGGCACGAGGTGCAGGCCAGGCCGGCGTGCGCTTCCGGCGTATCAATCTGCTCCTGGATCGGCCGGTCGAATCGGCCATTGAAGAATACGGCATGGTCGTGGCACCCCGCGCACCATTTGCTCGGCTGTGTTCCGACCACGTCCTGCATATACTCCACCGACTTCCGATAAAACTGGTTATTAAAAGAAGCGAAGTGGTGAGCCGAACTGTTCCATTGCTGATAGATGTCTTTATGGCATTCCCCGCACGTCGCGGAATCCATGAAGAAATTGGAAGGGATGATCCCGTTCCGGTCGGTGTTCGCCGAGGATGGGAAAAAAGGAGAATTCGGCCCGGCTCCTTCGCCATCCATCGAAGTCGGCACGACCAGCGGATTTCGTATGGAATCCATCGGATTCGGAAAGAGCTTGCGGTACACCGCCGTGGAGGAAGGCAACAAAACGAGCAGCGCCACGGCAGCCATAAGAGTTTGCCGGAACCGCAGCCATTCCCCGCTGTGGCGGGCCGCCTGCTTCCAAACATAAGGAACCAGCGCAGCAATTCCAAGTGCTGCGGCCACAATGTGCGCACGGAGCGCCCAGCGGTGGTCCATTGTATTCCCCCACCCAGCCAGAAAGATTCCGCAACCCAAAGCGACTATGAACAAGATTGTGGCGGCGGGAATTCCCCGGCGTAATTGCAGGTCGCGTTTCAGCAAAAACGCCAGCGCGACCGCAAGGGCCAAGCCCAATCCCAGGTGGAACAAGACATTGACCATGTAGAAGATAGTCGCTGAGGAAAATGCCGACACATAGGCGGTGTTGATCAACAGTATTATGAAAAAGATTCCCGTCCATTTTGCAAGGTTCTTCATAGTCACCTGACTTTCGACAATAACTCCGGCAACGGGTGCAGCAGGCGCAACGCTGGCCGAGTGTTGTATTGCTCTCGATATAGCTGGTGTGCGTCATCGTCCGGGAAATGTTCTGTTGCGGGATAGGGATAGGCGCTCATGCCATGAAAGGGTAAAGGTTCCACTGACTGCGCAAAGGCCGTGTTGGCGTCTTGGTCCTTGGCCCAGCCATCCACAAGCAGCAGGAAATCCCGCTGCCAACCTCGCGGAAGTGGGGGAAGACTCATAGCAGAGAATCGCAACTGCATCTCGTCGCCGGAACCCATGATGACCAAATGATCGTCTACGGAAGCTAGCAAAGGGTTGACCCCCCCGTACCGCGTGTAATTGCCGGGAGTGGGGTTCCACATGCTGAAGGGCATCCAATCCGCATAAAGAAAAGATTCCGGCTGTTTGCGCTGGGGATGAATAATGGGCTTGGAAAATCCTCGGAAACGCAAGTCCGCGACTGCAAGTTCCAGGTCGGTCAAAACCACGGGAGGGGGCGCGGTCTCTTCGCCCAGAAAGATTTCATCCCAATAGAGACAGAGGTCGGTGACAATACGAATTTCGCGCGAAGCAGAAAGAAACTTGTCCGTTAGGTCCACCACGATTGTCTTCGGCTTTCCGGCGGGGATGCCCATATCCTCGATGACCGTTTGCCAGCGACCCTGCGCGTCCTTGACTTGCAAGTACGGCATAACAAGCCCTTCCTTGCGCTCCTGGGACACAGCCCGGTAGGTGCTACCGTCCGCCCAATCGAGCCATCCACTCAGAACGAGTACGGCCCGGTTCTGCGGCGCGGCGCTTCCAAAATCCAGGTCCAAGTGATGTAATTCTGCGACACCGGCGTAATCACGCTGGAACCCGTCCGGGTACCGGTGGTCGCGCTGCAAGAGTTGTGGCAAAACATTGCTTCCTCGATCATCGTTTGCAGCTATGGGGTAGATTCGGCGCCGAACCCCAAACAAGCGAAACTCAGGGAACGGGGGAGCTTTGAACTTTTCATTTGTAAATATCGCCACATCTGCTGGATGATCCACCGCGATCAAGCGAATGGCGTCAATGTAAGATACTTCACGAAGTTCTTCGGTAATCCGAATTTCATAGTGTCCATTTTCCAGAGCCAACACGCTGCCCGGAATCTGGATGTATTCGTCATGGTCCACCGGGAAATATTGTCCATCACCTGAACTGGCTCCCAAGGGAGCCACTCCCAGAACATCGGTAATGAAATCGAATTTTTTGCCGTCCCAAGTGAAGATCATCGGGCAGGAGCCGGAAAGCCGCTGGGCTTCCTTATAGGTCAGAGATTTGCCGACGGTCTGTTTCATTTCATTTTGCACTAGACCATTCGGCCAAGTAATTCGTACCGTATCGACTTCTACGTGAGCTTGCAATCCGAATGTAAGGGGTGTCCCATTATAGGTCTGCTTTTGATACAACGATCCGGCTTTGACTTCTACTCTGGCCCCCGGCGCCAATTTCAGGTTTTTGATCCCCTCCAGTCCTATCTCCACCCAGGAGTTTCGCGTGTTGGTTTGATTCTTTAACCGACGCACGGTTCCATCTGAATTGATTGCCATTAGGTCGGTCTGGCCGTCGCCATCAAAGTCCGATGCTACCATCGCGACTGCGGGCACACCGGAAGTAACAGCCTTGCCTTCCTGGAATCGGCCGAGTCCCTGATTGCGGAAGACTAACTCTCCGGCCATTACCTCTATTAATCCACGGTTTTCAAAATCCGCCAATGCAGGAGGACCTTTGGCGGATGCAGGAAACGCAGCCCCTTCCAATTTACCCTTCCCATTATTGATCAGGAGCGATATGCCGGAAGATTTGCTGGCGACAAGATCTGTCCATCCATCATTGTTAAGGTCGCGAGCCAGCAGAGATTGTGTGGCCGGCGGGAGAGCTTCCAATGGTTCCGCCTCGTATTTTCCCAACAAATGATCTCGATAAACCACACCACTGCCATCCTGGTATGCGACTACAAGATCCATGCCGTTTCCCAAAGCATCCAAATCGGTTACAACACCGCCCGAAGCACGCCTCTTCACAAAGGGAAACGTCGCAGTCTCATCGCTGAATCCACCATTACCGTTATTGCGCATCAGGATGGAGTTTTGGCCGAGCAGAAACAGATCCAGGTCGTAGTCGTGATCGAAATCAAGCCAGATAGGCTGGGCAAACGTTCCGCCCGGCAAGGAAACTGAGGACTTCTGGAAAACCCCATTCTGATTTGCGTAAAGCGAGGCTCCGGATTCCGTAAGCACTGCAAGGTCCGGCCAACCGTCGTTGTTGAAGTCACCAGGCGCAACCGACAGAACCTCCTTCAAATCGTTGAGCCCGGCATCCTGTACCAGGACCGAGCCGTTTTTGAAAATCCGGACTCCCGTAGCAGACCAGACAATCACATCTGGACGCCTGTCGCCATCGTAATCAAGCAGCGCCAGGCCGGCGTTCTTCACATCGAAGTTCGCCGCGATTTGTTGTTCGTCGAATTTGAGCTCGTTCACAGTTATCTCTCGGTCTGGAACAGGCGAAGGCTCGATAGGATCGTATATTTCAGCGTAGGCGCTCCAATCGAGGTCTTCCGGGATGACGGCTCCCGCTTGCAGTTTCTTAATCTCCTGGAAAATCTGTAACTCCCGATCCGCGTCGGCCGCACGGCCAGCCGCGCGATAGGCGTTATAAAGTTGGAAGTGTGGGCCAGCAAGATTCGGGTCCAACTTAGCAGCTGTCTCGAAAGCCTGGAGCGACTGGTCAACGTTCCCTTCCAGTTTGTACAGATAACCCAGGTTGTAATACGAAACCGCATCGTTGGTCACAAGCTTCACCATTTGCTCGAACTGTTGGAGGGCGCGACCGTATTCCGATTCCTTCTTGAAGGCAATCCCCAAGTTGAACCACGTATGAGGAATGCTGGGGTCCTGTTGCTGCACCTTCACTAACTCCGCAATCCCTTCCGCGGTTTTCCCATTGCGCAATAGAGCCAAACCGTAATTGAGCCGTTCGCGCGCCGAATTCGGCGCCAAGGCCAGCGCTTTCTGGAACTCATCCACAGCTTGGGCGTGGGTGGTCGGATTTTCGTAGAACGCTTTTCCCAGGTTGCGATGGATCCAGAGCTGCTCTTCGACTGGAATTTCCTGGGCTTTCGGGGCCGGGAATCGCACCAGGAAAATCGCTAGTCCCACCAGGATCAACAACAGGGCGGCGTGCCTCACTTCCTGATGGTCCCTCCTTCACGGATGTAGCTGATCTTGTTGATGGGAATCGCTAACTTATCCACGTGCCCGCTTGGCCAGCGGATTTCCACTGAATTGACTTTTGTTGCACGCCCCAACCCGAAATGAACTCGGGTCGAACCTTGGCCGGCATAGCCATTGCCACCGTCCACCATGCGCAACAGGGTCAACTCATCGGTCTGGAGGGCAATCCGGGCTCCGATTGCATCGCGATTTGATTTCGTGCCCTCCAATTTCAACTCCACCCAGTTTCCGGCTCCGGCACTCCGATTCCAGTAAAGTTGGGACGGCTGATCCGCATTCGTCTGATAAAAATCGAGTCGGCCATCATTGTCAAAATCAGTAATGCCAATTCCCCGCCCGTCCGAATCATTATCCACGCCCGCCTCAGCGGATATTTCTTTGAAAACCTGGCCTCTCAGGTTGTGAAACAACTTCTTTTTTTGATAGCCGCTCCAGGACATGTTGCCGATGTTGGGCCAGTTGTTGACGTCGGAAAAATCAATGCCTGGAGTCACCATCATCTGGAACAGTACCGGAATGTAATTTTCTTTCCCCGCCGAGCGCAGGCCGTTGACTGCAATCAGGTCCACCCAGCCGTCATTATCGAAATCCCCGAATTTGGCCGCCCATCCCCAGAGGGTATCGCAGGTGCCGGTTTCTTTAGAGAGGTCCGTAAATGTTCCACCGTCGTTGTGCCAGAGCATATTGCACTCTTTCATGTACTCATCAGTGATATTGGTAACGTAGATATCAAGGAGGCCGTCATTGTCGTAGTCTCCAAATTCGGCGTTCATCCCTTTTTTAGTGTCAAAGCCTCCCAGAGCCTTTTCGGTAACGTCGGTGAAGGTGCCGTCGCCATTATTGAGGTACATGCGGTCAGTGCCGTAGTCCCCGGCCAGGTAGATATCCTGAAAACCATTATTGTTGAGGTCGCCATGGCCGACGTCCAGAATCCAGCCCTTCTGGTTGTCCAAGCCCGCTTTGGCCGTCACATTGGCGAAAGTGCCGTTGCCGTTGTTGCGCCACAAGCCCACGCCGCCGCCGTTCACGGCGTTGTCGAGATCATTCGGCAGCACTTTTGGGTTTTTGAGGCTGATCAGATTCTCGGGTTGGAAATAATTCCCGAATAGGAGATCGAGATATCCGTCATTATCGTAATCAAAAGCGATGACAGCGATCGTGTTGGCGAACTCGTTGAGCCCGGATCGAATCGTTACATCGCGGAATTTGTGGTTGCCCTCGTTATGGTACAGAATGGGCGTGCCGAAGCGCGCCACCAGCAGGTCGCGCCATCCGTCGTTGTCATAATCGAACCATAATGCATCGGAGACGATGGAGCGGGAATCGTTACCGCTTCCAACTTCTGCCGACACAGTGAGGTCCGTGAAAGTCCCGTCGCCGTTGCTGCGAAAGAGACGATTCGGCCTGTTGGTATCGGAATCTGTCACGAACAGATCGTCCCAGCCATCGTTATCAAAGTCGCCGACGGCAACCGAAGAACCGCCGGAAGTGAACATGCCCAGCACGTCGGCGCTTTTTCCTTGAAATTTTCGTGTATGGTGAAGATGCTGCACCCCTGCTTTTTGGCTGACTTCCTCAAAACGGATCGCGGACTCTGACTCGTTCACAGCCGACAGCGCCATCGAAAAGGCAAGTAGTCCCACTGCCAGGATGCTGAGGCTGCTCGCGATGCGGAATCCCGTTTTCCGTCGCTTGGAAATCGCCGTTTCTTTACGGCTTCGATTGGATTGGCTGCTGGTTTTCATCTTCCTTGTGTTCCTTGATCAGCCCACAATTCCTGCAAGGAGGTATCAATGCGTTTCGTGATGTCATAGGCATCGTCCATCACGGCTTTCAGTTCATCCCCTTGCGTGGAGAGACGTGCTTTCAAGGCGGGATTACCGGGAAACAACGACAGGCCTTCGTTCCAGATCGCCTTCGCTTTGTTCAATTCATCCATTTTCCAATAACCATCTCCCAGAGCAATATAGGTGCGCACGTAATACGCCTTTTTAGATTCTCCCCTTTGAAGTCTCATCGCTTCTTTCAGGTCGTCTATCCCTAGCGGTGTACGGCCAAAAATCTTCGGCCAATACAGATAGCTGTTTCCCCGGCTGTAGTAGCCGATCCAACTTGGCCCCAATTCCAGGGACCGGCTGAACTGGGCAAGGGCGCTATTAGCCAAGAGCACCTGGGTGATCGAGCCAGCTATAGGGATCTTGTCCACATAAGCGAAAGCGTAGTTCAAGTGAGCGCTGGCCGCATTGTCGTGCTCCTGGACGAGTTTTTCGAAGAATTTGAGCGCGCGATCATATTGGGATGTTCGGATAATAAGTTGCCGATACTCGCTGCCAAGGCGCAGATTATCTGGATCTTTTTCTAATGCAGCCTCAAGCGCAGTGGCGGCCGAGACATCTTCGGCGATTGCCCGTGGATGAAGCGCCATGGCGAAGACAATGGCGAACAGGAATGAGATCATCTTGGCAAGGATCGAATTTCGCCTTTTCATGGTTTCCTCAACTTTACGGCGAGGATGCTGGTTGTTTGATCCCCCTCGCGCAGTTTGTAGATTTTGTCCGCTGCAAGATTCTCGAAAATCTGCCGCCCCCCGGATGGCCACCGCACTTCCACTCGATCCACGGTAGTGATCTTCCCCAGGCCAAAGTGGATTCGCGGCGTGCTTTGCGCGGCAAACCCGTTACCACCATTGACAAAGCTCAAACGTGTCTCTCCATTGGCGATGATCCGGACCTGGGCCCCCACGGCCATACGATTAGACACCGTCCCTTCCAGCAGAAACTCCGCCCAGTGCGCACCGGTCGGCAGGCTGTTGTGATAGAGGAATGGAGCAGCGTTGGCATTGGTCACAAACAAGTCCAGCCTGCCGTCATTGTCAAAATCGGCAACGGCAATTCCACGACCGTCCCGCTGTGAATCCAACGCATGGCGGCCCGCCTCTTCCTTGAAGGAATGCCTGCCTTCGTTGTGAAACAGTTTCTTTTTCTGATACCCGCTGAGACTCTTGTCCTCCATCGGCGGCCAATTCCGCAGATCCGCCAAGTCCACGTTGGGTCGCATAATCATCTCGAAAATATCGGGAACGTAGTTCTCTTTCCCCGCAGAGACCCATCCGTTGACCACGTATAGGTCCAGCCAGCCATCATTGTCATAGTCAAAAAACTTCCCGCCCCATCCCCAGCCCGTATCGTAGGTGCCTGTTTCCCGCGCGACATCAGTAAAAGTGAGATTGCCGTTGTTATGCCAGAGAAAATTGCCCTCCCTCATGTAGTCGTCGGTAATGTTGGTGACAAAAACATCGAAGAAGCCATCATTGTCATAGTCGCCCCACTCGGCATTCATCCCTTTCTTGGTGTCGAAGCCTCCCAAGGCCTTCTCAGTGATGTCGCTGAAGGTACCGTCGCCGTTATTGACAAAGAAACGATCTGTTCCGAAATCGCAGGCCACATAGAGATCATCCCAGCCGTCGTTGTTGGCGTCAGTATGGCCCAGGTCGAGTACCCAGCCGCTTTGCTCCAGGCCGATTTCTTTTGTAACGTTGGTGAAAGTTCCGTCCCCATTGTTACGGAAGGCCATCACTCCTCCACCGTTGTTTGCTGTCTCAAAACTCTCCGGAAAAAAGCGGGGGGTTTCCGGATGGAAGATATTGACGGGCTGAAAGTAAGCGCCCAAAAACAGATCCAGATCCTTATCGCGGTCATAATCAAAAGCGATGGCGGAAATGGCATTCATATAATGAAGAAGTCCGGCTTTCTCGGCAACCTCTTGGAACTTCCCATTGCCCAGATTCTCAAACAATTGGCTGTAACCGAACCGGATGATCAGAAGATCAGGCCGCCCATTGTTGTTGAAATCAAACCATAAACAATCGGCTGAGGCGTTTTCAGCGTCATTTCCATCCGCCACGCCCGCCGATTGCGCCACATCCGTAAAGGTCAAGTCGCCGTTATTGCGATACAAACGATTTTTGCCGTCTTCTTTCGAATCCGTGACGAAAATGTCCTCGAAGCCGTCGCCATCGAAGTCCGCCACGCAGGCAGCTGCTCCCAAAGCCGTGTAGCCGGACATGATGTGCGAGTAAGGATTTTTGAAAGTGCGGTTGGTGTGCTTGTGTGCAACACCAGCTGATTGGGTAATGTCCTCGAACCAGCGGCCGGCGGCGGGGTCATTCGGGGCCCAGGCCAAACCTAAGCCAGCCGCCAGCAACACCGCGATGAAATGCAGCCTCATTGCGCACTCCGCGAGTAAACCTTCGAGTAAACTTTTTCCGCCAATGTGTCACTGCCCTCGGTGATCTCAACGATACGGTTTGCCGCAATATTCTGGAATCGCTGTGTAATGCCGGAGCGCGGCCATTTCACTATGATCTCGTCTACCATGCCTTCCTCATTGAGGCCAAAATGTTGACGCAACGTGTTCTGGGAACCGTAGCCATCGCCGAGCACGACTTCTCGCATCTGTAACTGACCCTTGACGTGAATCGTTATACGTGCTCCCACTGCATCGCGGTTGGATTTTGTTCCGATCAACTCAACAGCCAGCCAGTTCCGCTTCTGGCCAATCTCGTTTTTCAACAACGCATGGCGGTCTCCGGAGGCGGAAATGGCGATGTCCAAAACGCCACGATTCCAAAAATCGGCGACGGCTACGCCACGGCTATTGAGCAATAGATCGGTGCCAGTGGCGCGGCCAATTTCGACAAATGTTCCATCTCCGTTGTTCCGTAGATAGCGGTTTCTCTCGTGGCCATGCCAGGAATTCCTTCCGAAATGCTTGGGGTCAAAAAAGATCCCGGTCTTGTACTCATTCTGGCGGCTGACCACGTTGTTGAGAAATTCCATCTCGATTTCCGTGCCTGGATCGTTGTAAACCCACCCATCCGCCATGTAGATGTCCTGCCAGCCATCATTGTCGAAGTCGGCAAAGGAGGCCCCCCAAAACCAGCCAACCGGGTTGGCGCCTGCCGCCCACGTGACGTCTTCAAACGTTCCATCCCCTTTGTTCCGGAGCAGAGTGTTCCCGGAGGCCATCTGCTGAAATATCCCCACAAACCCGAACCCTGACTGCCGGAACATTTCAAAATACAGTGGCATGTCCGTCTTCCAAACACCCTGCCGGAAAGAGTTCAGGATGTAACGACGGACCGTGGGCGCCTCAGCAAACCAAGCTTCTTCTGAGCGGATGTTGGTCACATAGATATCCAACTTGCCGTCGTTATTGTAGTCGGCTATCGACGCGTTCATCCCCGCACCATAGGCCAGCGTGTTGGTGCGTATAGTGACATCGGTGAAGGTGCCATCGCCGTTGTTGTGATACAGGGTGTTACGCCCAAAATCGTTGACGACATAGAGATCAGGATAGCCGTCATCGTCATAGTCGCCCCACACGGTTCCCAAGCACAAACCGATCTCACCCACGCCCGCCTTGTGCGTGACATTCGTGAAGGTGCCATCCCCGTTATTGTGATAGAGCTGATTCGGCTCCCCATTGCGGGCGTAAAATGTTGTAGGAATACACTTCCGGGGATCGAGATACCGACCTACATACAAATCAAGATAACCGTCGTTGTCGTAGTCGGCCCAGGAAGCGACTGTGGTACAACTATCCTCGCCAATACCGGCCTCTTTGGTCACATCCGTGAACGTGCCATCGCCGTTGTTATGGAATAGCTGATTCGGCTGAAAGGTGCGGCTGACAAAGAGATCCTTGTAGCCGTCATTATCGTAATCCGCAAACACTGCTACGCTGACCCCATCCAATCCAGACAGGCCCGCTGCGGCAGTCACATCTTCGAAAGTCCCGTCCCCGCGGTTGCGAAACAGTTTCGATTCAACTCCATCCGGAATGAACAAATCATAATAACCGTCGTTGTCGTAGTCCACGGCGGTGATACCAGCGGGGCCATAACGAATCATTCCGAACCAGAGAGGTTGATTCAGAAATGGAGGATAGTACTGGTTCTCGAAATCGATTCCAGCCTCCCCTGCCACATCCGTAAAAAAGCGCCGGTTACCGATGCTGCGATCCCCTTCAATAAGAGAGGATTCGCTGATTTGCAAACGGTCCTCCGTAACTTGAAATTTCCATCGAAAATAGGCGCGGTCAATACCGAAACGCGGAGAGCCTTTGGGTTTTCCAATCAACTCAAATCGGATGGTGGCTGTCTTTTGAGAACGGGCTTTCCATTCTTCAAGGCGATGGATATGGAGTCCGACTTCCTCAATAGCTTCAAATGAGTCCAGATAGGCATACCATTCCGCCAAAGCGCCTGAGCAGTCTAGAGGTTTGGAGTCGGATTGAAGCCTGAATCGACAGATACCATCTTTTTCTTCTGCCAGCCGAGGGCTTGTTAATCCTAGCGAGCTTCCCCGGAAGCGGGGAGAGTAAAATTCCCGTATCCGGGACATGTCTTTGGAACGAAGAGAGCTGGCGAGAAGATTTAAGGTACCGACAATCTCAGCGCCTGCTTTATAAAAATGCACGCCCGCCTGGTCAATCCATTTGATCATGGCTGAACCGCCGAATGAGAAAAATTCCGATCAAAAATAGAAAAACACTCCCGCCAAATTCATAAATTCCGGAAACCGACATTCGGTATTCCAGGGATTTTACACTGTCCTCTCCAATCTGAGAAGGTCTTTAATCAAAGATTTTTACCGTGTTATGTATCTGACTAAGATAAAAGTAGTTAAAAATTATATTTATTCAAAGATGAGGTCATTTTTGGGTGGAGCAAAGTTCAATCTTGTCTGTGCCAAATACAATTTTACTGGCTTTCCTACACACAGACGTAATTAACATAAACTAAATCCTCTAGGAAGGTTTTTGTGAAATGAAAATCAGAGAGCTATGAACTGGCGGTGAGGGTGGGATTCGAACC
>JACQGE010000131.1 GCA_016199675.1 Acidobacteriota bacterium
CCCGCACCGAAGAGTATCACCATCACCGTGATGACCTCCGCCGAGCGCGTAATCGAGCGGCGCCACTCCGCGTGGCAAATCCTCAGGATCGCCGAAATCAACGTACCCGCATGGCTGATCCCGATGAAAAAAACAAAGTTGGTGATATAGATTCCCCAGTAAACCGGGATGGTCAGGCCCGTCACACCCAGTCCCTTGCGCAACTGTGTGATATAGGCAATGAGCATCAAGAAGGTAAACGACAGCAGGATGGCCACCGTGATGTAAAAACGCCGGGTCGTCTTCTCGATGGGACGGAAGAGGAGCTCATCCTGCACCTCAGCAGGCTCGAAATCGGTTTCAGCCAGTTGTTGTGGCACTTCGTTCTCCTTCTGCCAGGTAAATCACTTTCGGCTTGGTGCCCAGTTCCTCGAGCAAACGAAAGGCGCGAGGACTCCGGGCCAGTTGAGCCACTTCAGAATTCGGATCATCCAAATCCCCAAAAACCATTGCCTTGGGAGGACAACTTTCCACGCAGGCGGGTGTATATTCTCCGGGAAGCAAGGGGCGGTTTTCGGCGATGGCGTTGGCGCGCGCTTTCTGCAACCGGTGGTGGCATAAGGTACATTTCTCCACAACGCCTTTGGGTCGCACTGAAACGTCTGGATTGTGGGCCTCCTGCATCGGAGCGGGAAAATCCGGAGGATACCAGTTGAAGTAGCGAACCGTATAGGGGCAGGCCGTCGTGCAATAGCGGCATCCAATACAACGGGCGAAGATCTGCCGCACAATCCCTTCCGGTGTGATGTTCGTCGCATCCACAGGGCAGACCTCGACGCAAGGCGGCTCGTCGCAGTGCATGCAGGGCAGTGGGAGAAAACGGACCTTCGCTTCCGGGAAGCGGCCTTCCTCAAAGGGAACCAGCTTAATCCAAAAGATGTTCCGTCCTTTCTCGGCTTCTTCTGGTTTATTGAACGGGACGTTATTTTCCACCTGGCAGGCGACAACACAGGCCTGACAGGCCGTGCATTTGTCCAGATCAATGACCATTCCCCACCGTGCCATTCTTCACCTGCCTCTCGTCCTCAAACCTTATAAATGTTGACCCGTGTCGCCGTATGGCTCCGAACATCCAAGACCGGATCTGTGATTGGGACCAGGATTTCGGCCAGGGAATCCTCTGGAACAGCCCAGCGCCCCGCCTGAGGGGAACCACCCAGGGGAGCGCCTACAATTCCTGGCATTGCTCCTTCGATGACCCGCGCCCGCCGCCGAATGCGACCGCGGGCCGATTCCACCCACACTGGATCTCCATTCTTAATCTTCCGATGGCGGGCATCTTCCTCACTCAGTTCGATCCAACTTTGCCACCCTTTCGGTCCCCCGTACGGAGCGGAAATCTGTTGCAGGAAGGGTAGCTCGCGCATTCCCCCTCCAAAGAACGCCAGCGGCTCATACGGTTCGAGTACCAGTTCGAATTGTTTCGGATCGGTCGATGGCAGCAAAGCCGCATGGTGAGGCAAGATTTGGCGGTCCCAATCCAGCGGCAACTGCGAAGCGGCGCGGATTCCTCCTTTCGCTCGCAGCAGTTCGTCCAGTTTCATGGAATAGAACTCGAACCGGCCCGAGGGTGTGGAAAAAGAACGTTGCGGTTCGGCTGGCCAACCGACGGGGTCCCACCAGCCTCCTTTGGCGAGGAGCCCTTCCCAGAATTGCTCTGCCGAATTCCAATCCGGTCCCCACCAGCCGCTGCGTTCCAGCAGGCGCTGCCACTGCTCATCCACCTCGCTGCCGAACAGATACCCGCTTTGGCGACTGGCTACCTGATCGGCGCTGGCACGGAGCAATTCGGGCAGATCTTTCCACGGAAGATTTGCTGCAATTGCTGGATCGGTTGCCTGCGCCAATGCCAGGAGAACTTCCAGCCAAGGCCGCGATTCGCCGCGCGGGGAGAGTACGGGTTCGGTCAAACCGAGCAGTTCCTGGGGATAAGCCGTTGGAGTTTGTCCCTCCGCCCATTTTTCCAGCGGCGTGCAATCAGGCAGCGCCAAGGTTGCCATTGTGGTGGTGGCATCCTCCAAAGAGGATGTCGTAACTACGAGCGGAATGCGTCGCAGCATTTCCAGATGGGCCGTATCCAGGACATCGAACAACCAGGCGGCATCATCCAGAATTAACACTTCCGGCGATTGCTCCAAGAGGGACAGCATTCTTTCCAAGGAGGTGGAAAACTCTTTTTTCCCTGCATCCTTTGTTGGGAAGGGCCAGCCGCGATTTAGCAACAGGGCAACGCCTCCGCGCGCTCCGACACTTCCCACCAGCGCATTCAGCGCTTGAACTGCCATGGCATCGGAGAGTCTGCCCGGTTGGGTGGGAGATTGTTGAGGTCCAAGAGCCAGGGCCCCCGGCCCGGCGGCAAATTCCCGAGCAACGCGCACCAATGTTTCGGAAGGAATTCCCGTCCAATCGGTGACCTGCGACAGGCGGTATTGTTCCCGAACCCATCGGCGAAATCCGATATGCGGTCGGCCAGCCGCGTCCGTCCAGTCCTCGAATCCTGAGGTGGAATTTGTGACATATTCCCGGTTGTACAAATCCTCCGAGATGAGCACAAAAGCAATCCCCAAAGCAGCCGCGCCGAACGTTCCCACCTCCATCGGCACCCATTCATCCGCCCGGGCTGCCGAGACCGAAAGACGAGAGCCAAAATGGATCAGAGTTGTTCGTCTTCCACGATTGCTGTCGCGCCATCGTCCGAACAACGATAGGGTATGCCCGGGCGTTGCCCAACCCTCCAACAAATCACATCCAAAATTCAGTATGTAACGGGAGTTTTCCAGGTCATAAGCCAACCGAACCGTCTCTGTTCCGTTCGCCTCCGGGTGTCCAGCCATCAGCTCCAGGGCTTGTTGGCTTGTCTCCATTCCCGATGGAAGACAAAACAGGGGGTTCCCTCCATAAACAGAGAGGAAAGTGGAACAAAGCTGGCTAACAAGACCATTTCCACGGCCAGAGATCACCAGTAACCGGTTCTGCTGATCGGCTTGGCGGAGACGCCGAAGGGCAGAGCCCAGCGTGTTCACGGCTTCATCCCAGGAAATTGTTTGCCAGGGTTGATTGGACTTGCTCCGCTGGCGGGGGGCGAGAATCCGGTCAGGATGGTATAGCCATTGAGGCAGAGCCTGGGCTTTGGGGCAAACTCCACCGCGATTGACCGGGTAGAGTGGGTTGCCGTCCACTTTGATGACTCGCCCACCGACGGTGCGCACGCGCAGGCCGCACCCTCCGGAACACATCGAACAAATCGAATGGGTCCACTTTTCCTCTCCTGGATACAGGGCAGGCTCTGGAGCTAAAGCTTCATTCAGACGGCTGATGCCGCGTAGAGTTACCCGGCCCAGCGCTGCGCCGCCCACGGCTCCTCCAGCCAAACCAAGAAAATCGCGTCGCGCCAGCTTCATGGCGTTCCTCCGGAAGAAGTAGCCCCAGAGGCTTGGGTGGAATGTTTCTGAAGACTTTCAATAAACACGATGGTGTCCGCCAATTCTTTGCTGGTGAATACCGGCCAGGGAATCGCAGAACTTTCCATCTGTTGCAGCATCCGCGGTCCATGATTCCACATGATGGTGGCCACGCCGACGGGAGTCAGTTCCTGCTGGAGGGTTGTGAGGTTAGGACCTGGGCTTTTCTCCCCCGGCGTGACGGCGTGGCAGTTAGCACAACCCTTGGTGGCGAAAATCGTTGCGCCAGCCGCAGAGCTTCCTGCCCACCGCATGGACAAGGAATCCAAGTAGGCGAGAATATCGGCTAATTCCTGAGCCTCCAAGCGGGGATAGGGAACAGACACGGCTGCCGCCTGGCGGTTCATTTGCGGCGCATGATCCCACATGAATGCGGCGATTTCGCCGTACCGCTTCGGCAACACGACGCGGGTTAGGTCGGGACCAATCGTTCCGCCCCGGCCGTCAATGCTGTGGCATCGGACACACTGCTTCGTTTGAAACAAAGTGGCGCCATGCTCCGCCGAAGGAGGACGCAGGTAGGAGCGCTCCTGGGCTAACCCACCGGCTTGCAGTCGAATATAACTTTGCAAATCCACCATTTCGGCGCCTTGGAATCTGGGGAACTCACGACCTTTTGCCTGCAAGGCCCGGAACATGCCCGGCGCATGATTCCACATCGCAGCCACCCAGGCGACCGGATTCCGAAGGCTGGCAACGCCAACCAAGTCAGGCCCTACCCGCGCTCCTTGTCCCCGGATGGCATGGCAATCTGCACATCCTTTGGACCGAAACAACTCTCGACCGGCCTCCGCGTTACCCGGTTCGTCAAAGGAACGGGACATTGCCAGGAAGGAAAACAAGTCCGCCATCTCCTCGATGGTAAAAGTGGGAAGCTGGAGGTGTTCTTGCTGCATGCGCTGCCACATCTGTGGAGCGTGGCTCCACATGGCGGCGGACAAATCCAAGGGGTTGCTGGTGGAAGGAGCCCGGCTCAGGTCCGGGCCTAGCTTTCCACCTTCGCCCAGAACGGAATGGCATCCCGCGCATCCCTTTTCGCGAAAGACGATCATGCCGGCTCTCGGATCAGGAGCGCGACCCAGGGCAATCGGCAGCACTACTGCTGCCGCCAAGAACAATAAGCTTCCCAGCAACACAGTAAATCGTTGATGAATTTTCATCTTCATCGGTGGCACCCATTACAGTCCACGGTGGCGCTTCGTTGCTCGTGGCAGTTGATGCAAGCATCCATCGTCCATTTGAAAAATGGCTTCGTCGGAGGGCTAGTGCGCTCCTCCATCGGCCCGTGGCAGGTCGCACAGCCAATCTCCCGATCCACCGTGTGCGTTCTGTGCGAGAAGTACACGTGATCGGGGACACGATTGATCTGTTTCCATTCCAGAGGTTTGGCTTGTTGGATCAGTGCCAGCAACTTCGCTTCTTCCCGGCTCTCCGTCAATGGCTCCTGGTGACAAGTTGAGCATGTATCCAATTGTGGAAGGCCCGCAAACGCCGAGTTCTCATACAAAGTGTGGCACGTAGAACACTCGAGTCCGGCTTGGATGTGCTTCTGGTGATTGTATTGGATGGGTTGTTCTATCGAAGGGGTAAAAGGCCACACCAAAGCTACAAAGAAAGCAATCAAGGCTCCTATGCCGATCATAATGATATTGCGTTGCCGAATTTCCAGAATTGATTTCTGAAAGTCCATGGTTGCCTCTCCGCTCACCTGGGAGCAGCCAATTCTCGCAATTCAGAGGCCAAGTCTAACTATTGAAAATATTGATAGATAGCGGAGTAATTTAGAAGAACCAATGGGGCAATGCTCAATAATTGGGGAAATTCACCCACCCCTAAAAAAACCGAAGAATTAGGAAGATGAGGAGATGCTATGCTAGTCCAGAAGAAATAGGAGGAAGAACAATGGCTACAGATCCTGTCTGCAAGATGCAGGTAGATGAAGCGAAGGCAGCCGCAACGGCTACTTATCAGGGCAAAACCTACTATTTTTGTGCTTTTGCTTGCAAGCAAACATTTGAAAAAAACCCAGAGAAATACGCGACGTCAAAAAGCTAGAGTCTTTTATGAACGGAGCTCGTTCGATGAGCGGTCCCGGTTCAAGCTGTGGATCAATCATTCGTCCGTCTCACCGCCCGGTTCTTTCCGAAGGTATCCATTTTGGCGGATGTAGAAATAAAGGGTAAGTACAACCCCCAAAATGAACACCGTGGATAAGGCCAGGCCTTCCCGAAAGCGGCGCAGTTCTGCCAGCTTTTGTTTTCCTTCTTCCGCGATTTCCGAAGCGATGCGAAGGCCGCCGGTCGTTTCTGCAGCGACCTTGGTACTATCCAGGCTGTGAACCGTGGTGCGCGCCATCACCAGGCGGCTGTGCGCATTGGTTAATTCGGACATGGCCAAACTCATATCAACGCCAGCGCGTTCAGCCTGCTCCAGCGTGTCCCGCGTCTGCTGGATCGTGGAGTCCAGTTTCTGAATGCTGGCCGCCATTTCCTGAGCGCGCTGGCCGCCGTTGTCATCCGGTGCATGACAGGTCAGGCAAATACTACCTGGACCCACCAGCATATGCTCCCCGGCAGGCTGGATCGCATGATTGCTATGACATTGCACGCAGCCCGGAGCCCCCAGCGACGCAAAGGCATCCCGATGCGGACTCTTTTCAAAAAGATCCCGGTTATGAGCATGACAAGTCCCACAAACATCGGCTACAGAGGTTACTCCGGGTGGCGTGGCGCCATGACTACCATGGCAGGACTGGCAGGTGGGTGCAGCCAGATTCCCCTCGACCGTCAGAGCACGGTAATGGACACTGTTTTGATAATCCTCTACCTGGGACAGGTTCGGCAGATTATACCCTTGCATATACTCCCGATCACTATGGCACTTGCCGCAGGTATCTGGAACGTTGGTAGGATAAACGGGGGAAGTAGGGTCATTAACCATCTTGATGTCATGGACGCTGTGGCAGTTAATACAAACCGCCACCCTCCGGTCCCCTTCGCGAAGCCGTTTGCCGTGGACGCTGGTATTATATTGGGCCACCTGATCCGTTTTAGCGGTAGGGTTGAACCTGTGCATATAGTCGGCATTGCTGTGGCACCGGCCACAAAAAGCGGGAATCTCCTGGCGCGAGGGCCTTCCCCGAAATCCCCTGGCCGGATTCATGGCCACCCGGATGTCCATGCTGGTAGGATCGCCTCCATGGCACGAAGCGCAGGTCAGCCCCTTTTCCGCGTGGACGTCCGTCGGAAACGGTCCTGTAGGACTGGCCAACTGCCCACCCAAATGAGAGTGGCAAACCAGACAGGTATTTTGAGCGGCCGGTTTTTCGGCGGGCTGCCCCTCTGCTTGCACGGCAGCGGCCAGGGGCGTCACACCAATTCCGAAGGCGAAAAAAATTCCAAGAAGCCCGTGCCGATTACTTAGCCACATAAGCGACCACCGTCATGACAAGGATATAAATTACAATCCAAATGCCAGCCTTTGTGATGATCCGGCTCATCCGACCCGACGACGGATTCCGATCCAGAAAAGGAACCAAGAGCCACAAAAGTCCTCCCAACCCAAACGCTAGAATTCCCAGCACCTCGCCATCGAATGCCAGCACCTTGGCGGGGATATATTTCAGGGTCTGAAACATGAACAGGAAATACCATTCGGGTTTGATGCCCGGAGGAGCGGAAGCAAATGGGTCTGCTTTGACGCCCAACTCCCAGGGATACAGGGTGGCGATCCAACTCAACACTCCCAGCACGAGATACCAAGCCATCAGGTCGCGCAGCATGAAATCGGGGGAAAAGGGAATCGCCCGCGGCTTGGTCCCTCGCTGTTGACACTCGATTTCTATTGACGGGGGAACACTCATCCCCTGTTTCTGGACTAACCACAGGTGTAACACCAACAATAACCCTGTCACCGCTGGCAATATAGCTACATGGAAACCGAAAAATCGAGTCAGGGTAGCCCCCGAGACGCTGTCGCCTCCTCGAAGGAAGCGCAAGGAAAACTCTCCGATGAATGGCAGTACCCCGACAATATTGGTCCCCACCGCCGTGGCGAAATAAGAAAGGGTGTTCCACGGAAGCAAGTAGCCGCTGAACCCGAACCCCAGCATCAGAAACAACAGCAGCACGCCGCTCATCCAGGTCATCTCTCGTGGCTTGCGGTAGGCCTTCATAAAGAATGTGCTGAACATATGGCCAAAGGCCAAAGCGATCAGCAAATTAGCCCCCCAGGCGTGCACCGAACGGATTAGCCACCCGAAACGCACCTGGGTCATGATGAATCGCACGCTCTCAAAAGCATTGCTCTCCGATGGCTGGTAATACAGGAGCAGAAGGATTCCGGTGAAGGCCTGGATGATGAACAGGAACAGCACCATCCCGCCCAAGTAATACCAATAGGAGTGCCGATGCATCGGGACCATCTTGTGCTGGATGAACTGGCGTAGGGGTCCCAGATCAACTCGCTCCTCGACCCAGACAGAGAGAAAAGACTTGCGCGGCTGCGGAGGCGCTTCAGGCTTGGCTGACAATAATTTTTCCTTCGAGGACATTGACCTTGTACTCCGCAAGCGGGCGGGGAGGCGGCCCGCCAATGTTCCGCCCATGGAGATCAAACATCCCATTGTGGCAGGGACACCAGATCACTTTCGATTCTGGCGTGTATTGTACGGTGCACCCTAAGTGAGTGCATACTGCGCTGAAGGCTCGCAGTTCTCCTTCGGCGGTGCGGATCAGCAGCGCGGGTTGATTCCCGAACTGAAAGACCTTCCCGGAATTCGGTTGGAATTCCTCCGGCTTTCCTGCCTCAACGTACTGCGGGCCTGACGCCCGGCTGCGGGGAGGGAGAATGAACCCGATAATAGGATAGAGAAAAGAAAGGAAGGACGCTCCAATGCCGGTGCCCAACAGATACCGCAACAGGCGCCTGCGATTCCAATTCTCCACGGCCTTCTCCTCCTGGATGCTCTAAAAAAAAACCTCCAGGAACTGTTTTCTATCGTAAACCAAAGGTCTCAAACAATGCAATTCAGGGGCCAGTTGCCGATGGCTGGCAAGATCACCTGCTTGTCAAGTTTATGCGGAACAATCATTATAAAAAGAAATAGATGATTGCGTAAATTCACTCAATTCTGGTATCGTTTGCGCAATTTTGTTGGAATCGACTGCTATATAAAAGTTCTTCTTTCCAAGCCACAATGTCGCGGTACAATGACTTCCAGATGATCGCGAAGGGTGTTCACGATTCCAGGAACAGGTGCATGGGGTATTTTTGTCTGGACAGGTCACAATCGACAGGATGACCGCGAATTCGCAGATGGACGCTGTTCTGGCTTGCCACAGCAGCGTCCAAGAAGGAAGGGATTATGTATCGAAAGGTTTCTCTCCTCCTGCTTTTGGTAATCAGCCTTTGCTTTCCAGTCAAGGCGCAGCAGCGCGATAGATCGGCGGTGGAGGTGAAAGTGGGGAATCTGAGCGCTACTCCTCTCGGAATCAACATTACCTTGCAAGACGTCAACTCCTCCGAACAAATTCAGATGGTCATCGGGTTTGCCGAAGGGCAATCCATTGCTCAAGCCTTAGGAAATCGGAAAGCACCTCGTCCCATGACCCATGATCTCTTTAAAACATTCTTGGATCGCAATGGGTGGCAGGTGCGGAAAGTCCTGATCCGCGAACTGTCCGCCGGAACTTTCTTGGCAGATCTCACGGTCGAACACAATGGCGAAGAGCAAATCTACGACGCGCGGCCGAGCGACGCCATGGCGATCGGGCTTCGCTACAACGCTAAGATCTACGTCAGCAAAGAAGTCTTCGAACAACAAAAACAGCAGGAAGAAAAACCGGAGGAACTGCAACGTTCAGCGCCCAAAACGCGGAAGCTCTGAACACAGAGTGTGCAGGCCAGAGAATGGAAACTTCATCGCTCTTAGAACAACAGAGAATATCCAAGCCAACCTTCAGATGCGGAAGTGGGAAAGAGCCTGGCCGGAATCAAGTGTTTGTCGAGCAAAATTGGCGGCGGCGCGCAACGTATCAAATCGTTTGAGATGCCATAGAATAGCTCCGGCAGCGTAGAGAAGGCTATCGTGTGTGGGGCCCGATTTCCCCCGAAGAGCCTCCAGGCCGACTTCCGCTGCGGCGCGGGCAATCCCTTCGATATCTAGGGAAGGGAATTCCTCCTCAACTTCTTCTCCGCCCTCTGATCGCCCCCTGGGAAGGGCTGGCGCCCGGAGCGTAGTTACCACCCCCGCCTCTGCCGGGTCCAACCGAAACGCTTCTTCCTTGCCCTGACCCCGATAGCCTACACACGTAGCGAGACCGCGCAGAGGAGGAGCAATCCCTCCTTCCACACCCCGCACTGCTAACATGGAAGTGTAGCCGGCGGGGCGCGCCATCGCGGGGAGCAGTCGCTCATATCCTTCGTGAACAAAGCCAATGATCAAATGGCTTCCTCCACCACGCGCTCGAACGGGCCCCGCCATTTTTTCAAGCGTGGAGAGGCAGGGGCGCTTGACGATCAAGGTCCGCAACTCTACCAGGCGGTGAAGCGCAGGACAGAAATGTTTCTGATCCACGTAGGCCCAGCCAGCCTGTGGGTTCTCAATGCGGGCGGCAGCCAGCTCTGGAGAAAGGTCCACTGTAGCGTCTGCTGCCGCCAGAACCTGCCGGTGAGTTACGCCAAACTTAGGGCCAAGCCGCTCACAACCGTGCGAAACGGCCGGCAAGCCACAGGCAGCCAGCAAAGCGGGCAGGAATGGGGAAGCGGGTAAATGACGGCTGAAGCCATCGTAGGGGTCCGCCAGGTCCACCAGGTCTTCCACCGAGGCCACCGCAAATCGGGTCGCTTCGCGAATCGCTTCCAGGATTCCGAGATTTTCCTCGTCAGTTTCCCGCTTCATTCGCAAGGCGATCAGGAATACCCCTGCCTGCACGGGGTCCACTTTTTGTTCCAGAATCAGTCGCATCGCCGTGCAGGCTTCCTCCTCCGAAATCGGCTTGCTCAACTCCGGTCCGGTGGCGATTCGCCGGAGATAGGCCCCCATTAATTGTTGGGGATGAGGTTGTCCCATTTTTGAATTCCAGTTACATTCAGGTCGGTTTCCGGATTGCCGCGTGTGCCTTCTGTCATTCTACAACAGAGTAGAGAAGTTCGCGGCTGGGTCGGGCCCATTTGCGCAGCGAGTACAACTGCTTGCCAGTAGGGCATTTGTCTGTTATCCTGACGCCAATGCCCTACCAAGTCGTAACACTGACGCGTCAAGAAGTAATTGCCGGTGTGCTTTACCAACTCGCGGAGCTGCCTATTAAGTCGGTACAGCGTGGCATTGAAATTCAGCAGCAGGAGCACCGCATACCCAGGCAACAATGCTTCATGGAAGTGTTCGGTCTCGTTGATTTCATTAATCACGAAGTCTTTGAGAAAATCAGGCAACAGTTCGGAAATGAGCAGACCTCCGAAATTCTTTTCTTCAACGAATGTGCCGTCTTGGCGTGCCACGATTTCGGCATTGAGATTCATCCAGCCGGCGAAATCGAGGGCGCAGAACTCCCGCCACAGAGGGTAAACGTTGTCAGTTCCGCTTACTATCACTAGTTGCATCCTCCCAACAACGCACTTTTAGCGCACTACCCAGCGGTGAATGTCTCTTGCTCGCTCGCCGTGTTAGGATTATCTCAGGATGCCTCAACATTCCATTATGGGTCAAACTAACTCATCTGACCTATTTTTGAGGGCCTGTCGGCGACAACCTGTGGAACGCACACCGGTCTGGTTCATGCGGCAGGCGGGCCGTTATTTAAAAGAGTACCGCGAGTTGCGCGCCCGCTATTCCATGCTGGAGCTTTGCCAAACACCAGAACTGGCTGCCCAAATTACCCTCCAGCCGATTGAAAAGCTCACGGTAGATGCGGCGATTATCTTCGCCGATCTTCTTCTGCCGGCCCAGGCCATGGGGTTGAAACTAAGGTTTGCCGAAGGCGAAGGCCCGGTTCTTTCCGATCCAGTGCGTACGGCGGATGCAGTTCGACGGCTGCGGCAAGTCTCCGATGGTGAACTGTCTTATGTAGCGGAAGCAATCCGGATTGTCTGTCGGGAATTGAATGGGAAAGTCCCACTTATCGGTTTCTGTGGCGCTCCATTCACCGTAGCTAGCTACATGGTAGAAGGGAGGGGCAGCCGTAATTTTGCTCAAACAAAGCACCTGATGTACCAGCACCCGGAACTTTGGCGGGAACTGATGCAGAAGTTGGTAAAGGTCTTGAGTGAGTTCTTGCGGAGCCAAGTGGCCGCTGGGGCTAATGCGGTACAAATTTTCGACAGTTGGGTAGGTTGTTTGTCCCCGGCAGATTACCGCATTTATGTTCTGCCTTATTCCCGAGAGTTGATTGCCAATGCAACCGCGACGGAAGTGCCTGTCATCCATTTTGGAACCGGCACGGCAACTCTGCTCGAGTTGATGCGCCAGGCCGGTGGAAGCGTCATCGGAGTGGACTGGCGGATTGAACTGGCCGATGCCTGGCAACGGGTCGGCCAGGATGTAGCGGTGCAAGGCAACTTGGACCCGGCTGTACTGCTAGGGCCGCGGCAAAAAATCCGCGAATGCGTCGAGCACATTCTATGCTCTGTGAATGAGCAAGCAGGCCATATTTTCAATCTTGGCCACGGAATTCTCCCAGAAACTCCGGTCGAGAACGTCCAATGGGTTGTGGAGTTGGTCCGCGAGTTTTCATCGAAGAGACCCGCAACGAAGCGCCATGGAATATGACCTCGAAACCTTCTAATGCACTTTCCGGCGTCTTGCTGCTGGCTCATGGAGCGCCCGATTCCCTGGAGGACATCGAACCGTTTCTTCTGAACATTCGCAGCGGGAGGCCCTTTTCACCTCAACTGCTTCACGAGATCAAAGAGCGCTATCGGTTGATTGGGGGCAGTTCTCCTTTGCTGGAAATTTCACTCCGGCAGACGCGCGCCTTGGAACAGGAACTGAACAGCGAGGGGATATACTTTCGCGTGTATCTGGGAATGCGGAACTGGCATCCTTTTATTCACGAAACGATGGAGGAAATCGCGCTAGACGGAGTCACCCGCTTGCTGGCTCTGTGCCTGGCGCCCCAGAACTCTCGCTTAAGCGTGGGTCTCTATTTTCAGAAAGTCCGAGAAGCTCAGGAGAAATTGGGTCTCACCATTCCCATTTCTTTTGCGGAAAGCTGGCACCAGGAGCCGCTGCTAATCGAGGCTTTTTCCGAAAAGGTCGAAGCTGCAATGGCAGAATTCTCGAAAGATGCTGGTAGCAACATAGCCATAGTTTTCACCGCCCACAGTTTGCCGCAAAAGATATTATCGGAGGGCGACCCTTATGATCAGCAGGTTCGAGAGACAGCGCGGGCCGTGGCCGACCGCTGTCGTCTGACCGAGTGGCGTTTCGCCTACCAAAGCCAGGGAGCCACCGACGATGCTTGGCTCGGCCCTACTGTGGAATCTACTTTGACGGAGCTCGCGCAGAAGGGTTGCCACCATGCCCTGCTGGTTCCCATTGGTTTTGTAGCCGATCACGTCGAGGTTCTCTACGATATTGATATCGCCTTCTGCCAGTTTGCGGAGCAACATGGAATTTTGTTGCGTCGTACGGAATCACTGAATGATAGCCCAACCTTGATCCGCGCTTTGGCTTTCATCGTCAGGCATCAGTTTGCCGGCGAAAAAGAAATCGCCTCTCCGGAAACGCGAGAATAAATTTTATGCACCAAGTCGTGATCGTCGGTGGAGGGATCTCGGGCTTGTCGGCAGCGTACTTCTTAGAGAAACAGGCCCGAAAAAGTGGCTTGGACATCACGATCCATCTGATGGAACAGCAAAACCGCCTGGGCGGGGTTATTCTCACAGAGCAAGATGGCGAATTTTTGGTAGAGGGCGGTCCAGATTCATTCCTGGCACAAAAGCCGGCAGCCATCGAACTCTGCCGCGAACTCGGCCTAGCGGACCGACTGCTTCCCAGCAATGACCATCGAAGAAAAACCTACGTCTGGCAGGGAGGAAAACTCAAGGAATTGCCGGAAGGTTTGATGTTTGTCGTGCCGACGAAAATTTGGCCCATTTTTCATAATGAACTGTTCTCTTTTTCCGGGAAGCTCCGGCTGGCGCTGTCGCCTTTGCTGGCCTCATCCCGCGCGGAAATGGACATTTCTGTCGCGGACTTCGTCCGTCAACGGCTCGGCGGACAGGCATTGGAGCGGCTGGCGGAACCGCTGTTGGCCGCCGTGTACGGAGGCGACGTGGACGCCCTCAGCGCCCGCGCCACACTTCCCCAGTTGGTGGCTTTGGAAGAAAAGCATGGAAGCCTTTGGAGGGGAATCTATGAAGCGCGGCACGCAAGAGCCAACAATGGGGAGGCCCGTGCAAAGAGCAGCTTATTCGTCACGCTCCGTAACGGGGTCGGAGAGCTCACATCCGCCTTGGAGAAACATCTGATCCGAACGCAAGTTAACACCCAAAGAGAAATTGGGGAAATCGGTCGCCTTGGTAAAAAGAGTTTTCGCGTGGAATGGAAAGGTGGTGAGATGGAGGCCGAGGCTGTGATTCTGGCCATTCCGGCTCATGCGGCTGCCCGCCTAACCCAGGAATTGGACGGGCAACTGGCAAGCAAACTGGCCGAGATCCCCTACCATTCCTCGCTCATTGTCTCGCTGGGATATGAGGAGGGGGAAATTGGCCGGGAATTGAACGGATTTGGATTCATCGTACCGCGAAGCGAGCGGAGGGCATTGATCGCCTGCACCTGGGTGAACACGAAATTTTCCTATCGCAGCGCGCCAGGTAAGTTGCTATTGCGCTGTTTCCTGGGGGGCGCCCGGAACCCTTCCATTTTGGAAGAGAATGACAGCCGAATTCTCGAAATCACTCTCCGCGAACTGGCAGAGATCATGGGCGTCCACGCCCAGCCGAAATTCGTCCGAATTTTCCGCTGGGAAAAATGCATGCCGCAATACGCCGTCGGGCACTTGAGCCGCCTGGAAGAGATTTCTTCGCTGGTAGCCGGTCACCCTGGACTCTTCCTGGCCGGCAATGGATACCGAGGCATCGGGATTCCTGATTGCATTCAATCTTCTGCGGCGGCGGCCTCGGCGGCTATCCAATATTTGCAATCGAGAAGTTCGGGATAAGTTACCGCGCCACCTTTTTCTTATTCCCACCTATGTTCATGACGCACCCCCGCTCCTCTTTTTCCCTGGACATAACGTACAGGAATCCTGTACGCTACAGTTGGGGAGGTGAATATCATGCCTGTAGAGACTACATACACAAGCTTGCGGGAGCGGCTCGCTTCGGTGCTAGACCAGGTTGTCAACGATCAAGAGGTGGTGATCGTCCGGCGTCGTGGCGCCAAAGACGTGGCCTTGGTTCCTGCGGGGGAGCTGACCAGCCTGATGGAGACCGCGCATTTACTGCGATCGTCAAGAAATGCTCAGCGGTTGCTAGCGGCGCTAAAGCGGGCTGCGCGGGGGAAAGGAAAACCGGAATCGGTCGACAAGCTGCGGCGGGAGATGGGACTTGGCGCGGCGAGGTGAGCGCGAGGCTGTGTTCCATCGAGAGTTTCGGGAGGACCTGCTGTACTGGGTGAAAACGGATCGGAAGGCAGCGCTTCGGACGCTGGAGCTTGTGGAGGCGGCGATGAAAGATCCGTTCACGGGTATCGGCAAACCGGAGCCACTAAAGTTCGTTCTGGCAGGCTGCTGGTCGAGGCGGATCACCCAGGAACA
>JACQGE010000132.1 GCA_016199675.1 Acidobacteriota bacterium
ACGCCGCCATCAATCACATTGGCATCGAACCGCCCCAGCGCGCTTCCGCCTCCCTTGGCCATGCCTTCGACAAAAACCGCGTTGTAAACCTCATCCACATAGTATTTGTTCGCCAGCAGGCCATGAATGCCGCTGTAGGCCTGAGCCAACCCCTCGGCAGCCTCCCGGCGTTTCAGGAAGAAATGATAGGCTAACCACACGCCAAAGCCCGCAACGGCCACCGAAAGCGTCATCAGGAGGTATTCCTGGCTGGCGGAATGTTCGGCAGCGTGGGCCGCTTCGGCTTCCAGGATTCTGCGGCCAGGCTCAAAGACCGGTTCCAGCCAATGCTCAAAGCGATTGCTACCGCCAAGCGCCGCCGGCCAGCCAATCCAGCCTCCCACGATGGAAAGCCCCGCCAGGATCATCAGGGGAACCGTCATCACTTTGGGAGACTCATGAATGTGGTGCGCCACCTCGTGGTCCACCCGCGATTCGCCGAAAAAGGTCATAAAGACCAATCGCCAAATGTAAAAAGCGGTAAGGCCCGCCGTGAGGAAACCCACCAGCCACAATAGCCAACCCGCTCCTACTTCCGTGGTGAATGCTTGCCACAAAATCTCATCCTTGCTGAAGAACCCCGCAAAGGGCGGCAAACCGATAATCGCCAGTGACGCTACCATAAACGTCGCGTAAGTGATCGGAATCTTGTTTTTCAACCCTCCCATCTTGCGCATGTCCTGCTCGCCAGAAAGCGCGTGAATGACGGAACCGGAGCCTAAGAAGAGCAGCGCTTTGAAATAGGCGTGGGTCGAGAGGTGGAAAACTCCGGCCCCGAATGCGCCGACGCCGCAGGCCATCACCATGTAGCCCAACTGGCTGACCGTCGAGTAGGCCAGGACACGCTTGATGTCATTCTGGGCGATGCCGATGGTGGCCGCAAAAAGCGCGGTGAAAGCCCCCACGCCCGCCACCACCGACATGGTGTCGGGAGCCAGAACATAAAGAGCATTGGAGCGGGCGATCATATAAACACCGGCAGTCACCATTGTTGCCGCATGGATCAGCGCGCTCACGGGAGTGGGGCCTTCCATGGCGTCGGGCAGCCAGACATACAAGGGGATCTGGGCGGATTTGCCGGTTGCGCCGATAAAGAGCAGGAGGGTCATAACCGTGATGGTGGAATTGCCCATCGAAAAACTGCCGCTGGCGGCTTGCTCGTTCACCTGGAGGAAATTGAGCGTGCCGAACGTCTGGAGCATCAGCAGCATTCCCAGAACGAAGCCCCCGTCCCCAATGCGGTTCACAATGAATGCCTTATTCCCGGCGGTGCTCGCTGATTTCCGCAAAAAATAAAACCCGATCAGCAGGTAGGAGCACAGCCCCACCCCCTCCCAACCCACAAACAACAGGAGGTAATTGTTCGCCAGCACCAGCATCAGCATGAAAAACAGAAACAGGTTGAGGTAACCGAAGAAGCGGTAATAACCGCCCTCATGGGCCATGTAGCCGACCGAATACACATGGATCAGGAATCCCACGCCGGTGACCACCAAAATCATCACTGCCGACAACGGATCGAGTAGAAAACCCCAATCGGCTCCGATCTGGGACATCCTTCCGTCCGCCATCTGGAAGGGCGCGCCTGGGAGCCAGGTATAGAGAATTTTTTCGTAATGGCGTTCTGAAAGCCCGGCTAGCTGAATGACCGCGCCGAGTGAAAACAGGAAGGAGACCAGCACCAGGCCCGGACATAGCAAGCTTACCAGCGCCTTGGGGAACTTCCTGCCGAACAGCAGCATCAGCAGGGCTCCGAGGGCCGGGAACAAAGGAATCAGCCAGATGGACTCCAGAAAATTCATCGTCTCACCACTTCATCAGGTCAATTTCATCCGCGTTCACCGTTTCCTTGTTGCGGAACAACGCGATGATGATGCCCAGCCCCACCGCCGCTTCCGCCGCCGCGTCCACAATCACAAAGATGGCAAAGACCTGTCCGTTGACATTCATCAGTTGATTGGAAAAGGCCACCAAATTAATGTTGACAGCGTTCAGGATCAGCTCAATGGACATCAGGATGATCACCACATTGCGGCGGGTGAGCACCCCGATGGTCCCGATGGTGAACAGGGCCGCGCTCAGGAATACGTAATGAGCGGTCGTGATA
>JACQGE010000014.1 GCA_016199675.1 Acidobacteriota bacterium
ACCGAGCCGCGCGCGTCAGCACGCGGTCATGTGGATGAATTGGAGAAAGTTTTGCCATGAGCGTTACTCGAAAGAAAAAACTGTCGCGCCGCCGTGCGGCCGTTGTCGTACGCCACACCACCGAGACGCAAATCCGGGCGCAGCTCACCCTGGAAGGAAAAGGGCGGTACAAGGTTCAGACCGGCATCCGCTTCCTGGATCACATGCTGGAACTTTTTACCAAGCATGGAGGCTTTGATCTGGAACTGCGCGCCAAAGGTGACCTCGACGTGGATCAGCACCACTCGGTCGAGGACGTGGGCATTGTCCTCGGAGAATGTTTCAAGCAATCCCTGGGAGACAAGCGCGGCATCAATCGCGCCGGTTATTTCCTGATGCCGCTCGATGAGTCGCTTGCTGTCGCCGCCATAGACCTCTCCGGCAGGCCTTGTTTGGTCTTTAATGCCCGCTTCCGGTCCTCCAAGGTCGGCGACCTGCAAACAGAACTGGTAGAAGATTTCTTCCAGGGCTTTGCAAATCATGCCCAGGCAAATGTGCATTTACGGCTTCTGTACGGGCGTTCCACGCATCATGGTGTGGAGGCGGTCTTCAAAACGTTTGCGCGCGCCATGAAGATGGCAGTTTCGAGGGACTCGCGTCTCAAAAAAGAGCTGCCGAGCACAAAAGGATTGTTATAACTACATTTATAGGTACAGCCTCCAGGTCTGTACAATAAGAACTTGTTATGATTACGGTCATTGATTATGGTGCCGGAAATTTGCGCTCTGTCGAAAACGCGCTCCGGTATTTGGAGACTCCCTTTCAGGTTACTTCCCAAGCCAGCGACGTAGCCCAGGCATCGGCAATTTTGTTGCCGGGCGTCGGACATTTCGGCCAGATGATTCGGTCCCTGGATGTGCTGGGCCTGGTGCCCGTGCTGCGGCAAGCGCTAAACCGCGGTTTGCCATACCTCGGCATTTGCCTGGGGATGCATGCCTTGTATGAGAGGAGCGAGGAAGCTCCTTCCTGGCCCGGCTTGGGCCTTCTGCGGGGAACCATTCGCCGCTTTGAGCCGGGATTAAAGGTACCGCACATGGGATGGAACCAACTGCGGATCGCGCCGGGAAGCCGTCTGTTTCAGAATATTGCGGCGGGACCGTTTGTCTATTTTGCGCATTCTTACTATCTGCCGACAGAGGAGATTCCATCCTCGAACGAGAAAAATTTTCACGCAGCAGCTTTGGCCGACTATGGCGTCCCCTTTGTCGCAGCGGTGGAGAAAAGCAATATTTATGGGGTGCAATTCCATCCCGAGAAATCCGGCGAACTGGGACTGCAGATGCTACGCAATTTCGTAGAGGTAAGCCGGAAACCTTCGAGCCGCATGCCCGCTTAATCGGTATAGGTCTCCCGGCTTATACGGTCATAATTGACGACAGAAGGAAGCCAGAAATGCTCGCGAAACGCGTCATCGCCTGCCTGGATGTGAAGGATGGGCGAGTCGTCAAAGGAATCCAGTTCCTGCAACTCCGCGATGCCGGAGACCCTGCGGAGTTGGCCGCCGCCTACAACCGCGAGGGCGTGGATGAAGTCGTCTTCCTGGACATCACCGCTTCGTCGGAAAATCGCGGCCTGATGGTTGAGACCGTGGTGCGCACTGCCCGCCAGGTATTTATTCCTCTCGCCGTCGGCGGCGGGATTCGCTCCATCACCGACGCCAGAAGCATCCTGACTTCTGGGGCGGATAAGGTCTCGGTCAACACGGCTGCGGTCGAAAAACCGGAATTGATTACGGAGTTGTCGGAAGAGTTCGGTTCCCAGGCCGTCGTGCTGGCCATTGACGCTCGCCGCGACGGCTTGGACAGCAATGCTTGGCGCGTTTACACTTACGGTGGCCGCCAGTCCACCAATATCAATGCTATCGAGTGGGCAATTGAAGGTGAGGCATTCGGCGCAGGCGAGATTTTGCTGACCTCCATGGATCGCGACGGTACTCAGAATGGTTTTGATTGTGAATTGACCCGCGCCATTTCCCGCGCTGTCAAGATTCCCGTGATTGCCTCCGGTGGCGCTGGCAACGCAGAGCATTTTGCTCAAGTCCTCACCGAGGGAGAGGCCGACGCCGCCCTCGCCGCTTCCATCTTTCACTATGGCTCCGTCCGCGTGGCAGACCTAAAGTCCCATCTGAAGGCCCGAGGAATTCCCGTTCGACTATGAGCGGAAGCAGACAAAGGTGACCGAAGTTGAGAAATCAACGAGTGCGCCCGCGAGGCCGCCGAGCGCCGGCTTATCGAAGAGAATCCACGCCTGGCTTCTGGCGCACAGTGCCGCTCGCTATAACCGTCTGGTGGTGGAGCGGAAGAAAGCGTTATTAGGAGGATTGCACGGAGACGTCCTGGAGATCGGCCCCGGTACTGGCCCCAACCTCGCTTTCTATCCGGCGGATTGCCGGTGGATCGGCGTCGAACCCAACCCGTTCATGGTTCCCTACCTGCAACGAGCCGCTAAAGAAGTGGGGCGGAATATTGAGATTCGTTCTGGCAGTGCAGAGCAACTTCCGGCGGAGGATACCAGCGCCGACGCCGTGGTGAGCACACTCGTTCTTTGTTCGGTAGGTGATCCGGCCGCGTCACTGCGCGAGGTTTTGCGGGTCTTGAAGCCGGGAGGGCGCTTTGTATTTATCGAGCATGTCGCCGCTCCGCGCGGAACCACGCTGCGGCGGCTTCAAGGCTTCATCCGCCCCCTCTGGAAACGGATAGCGGATGGCTGCCATCCGGACCGCGAAACTTGGCTGACCATTGAGCAAGCCGGCTACCGCGAGGTCCATCTTGAGCACTTCCGCCTCCCCCTTGGACCCGTCGGGACGCAAATTTCCGGGTACGCGATCAAATGAGAAGTTTATAGAAAGGCAGGCTGTCATTCCGAGCGACCTGTCCCGGGGGAAGCGAGGAATCTGCTCCTTTTCACCATGATTATCCCCTGCATTGATCTGATGGACGGCAAG
>JACQGE010000138.1 GCA_016199675.1 Acidobacteriota bacterium
GGGGGCGAGGCGAAGCATGCCCATGACCTGGGTAACGCGGGCGCGGGTGATACCCTCACGGCGGGCGATGGCGGCCTGGTTGGGAAGTTGACCAGATTCAAGTAGGACTTGCCATTCGCGGGCCTTATCGACGACTCGAGGCGTCTGGAGTGGCTTAGGCGGCTTGCGGTGGCGCACCTTGGGAGGAAGAGCGTTGATGACCTGTTCGGCGGGCACCGGTGCGACTTGGCCGCCGTCCACGGCCACGTGGACGATCCGGAACCAGATTTCTAGTTCGGACCAGGCCGGGCGGCCGCGTCGAGAATTGTTACACGCGGGGAGCCAATCTTTCTATTCTGCTTTTCAATCACTTGGCGGGAATCGCTTTTAGGCGGGATTGCACCAAAAGCATGCAACTGTCCGAAATGTTGGGGGACGATCACGAAACGGCCGCTTCTTTTGTCTCCGGCTGACTCGCCGGGAAGACGGCTAGATTGTCGTGCTTTGGGACGGCGCTCAGGTAGGCTTGCGTTCTTTCCACGGCTTTTTTGAGATCATCTTCCGAAACGATATTGTAGCGGTCAAAGATTGCCCGCGTCTTATGCCCTGAAATAGACATAGCGACTCGCTCAGGAACTCCGGCCCGAACCATGTTTCTTACTGCTGTGCGCCGCAGATCATGAAAGAGCTTCTTCCGCAGATGCCCCAGTTCCTTTTCCACCGGTTGCGAGCTGCGCCTCCGCCTGCTCCCACGCGGGGTTTTGCCCGTCCCAGTCGAGAGCCGGGGGAAAGAGAAGAATCGCAGCAAGTTCCCATACATTCACCCCAAACTTCCTTGAAGCTGACTTCTCGAGTGTTCCGGCATCTTCACTTCTACGGGAGAAACGTATGTCGGGAGTTGGGCGCCTTCGTTTCTAAGACCTAGTGCCGGGATACCAGAGCCAATAGCTTTCGTGCTCAATGCTGGACAGTAGAGAACTCTGGGCCTCTCCATTAAGATTTACGATTGGACTTGACAAATGGGGAGAAGGGTGGATAAAATCCACCCACTCTCGGGGAGGCCCGCGATGCGATTTGGGTCCTGGTCTTCAATTGCGTACCCGTTCGGTACAGTAGCTTTCCCATCCAATCCCGAATTTTCCCGCCACGACCCGGGGCATGATTTTCAGTGCGTAAGCTTCTCAGAATACAGACTAGGGTAACAAGAAACTGCCTGTCCTAGGGCAAGGTCTTTCAGAAAAGGAGGCTTCCATGAAGGGATTAGTGCTTTTGGCCAGAGTGGTGATAGGTGTTTTCTTCCTGTGCAGCATGGTCTTCGCTCAGGTAACTACGGGGACAATATCAGGTACGGTCTCAGACAGCACCGGAGCGGTGATACCAGGCGCCACAGTTACCCTACGAAACACTGAAACTGGGATCAGCCGGACGATAACCACCAACGCGCAAGG
Source organism: Acidobacteriota bacterium (assembly GCA_016199675.1). GTDB lineage: Bacteria > Acidobacteriota > Terriglobia > 2-12-FULL-54-10 > 2-12-FULL-54-10 > JACQGE01. The sequence goes on from JACQGE010000138.1 coordinate 1,428, forward strand.
GCGTTATACTGCCCAGCAGTTGGGCTTAGGTATGTTTGAAGTAACTGCCGAAGCGGCGGGTTTCCAAAGCGTGGTGCGCAGCGGAATTGAAATGACAGTGGGACGCCAGGCGGTAGTGGACTTCACGCTGCAAGTGGGCGCCGTCGCCGAAAGGATCACGGTTACGGGAGAGGCTCCATTACTGGAGACTACCAATGCCGCGGTCGCTGACCTGGTTAGCGAAACGCAGATGCGCGAACTGCCGCTGAATGGGCGCAGCTTCACTGACTTGACGGCAATTCAGCCGGGAGCGGTGACAGACCTGGGAATGCCTTCTGGAGTATTCCAGGGCGGTGGAAGAATAGCGATCAACGGTGCGCGTCCTCAACAAAGTCTTTACCTTTTGGACGGGACTGATATTGTGAGCCCCTATTCCAATGTGGCTCCGGTCAGCGTGATGAACCAGACGCTGGGGGTGGATACCATTCGGGAATTCACCGTCCTGCAAAGCAATTATGGGGCACAATATGGTCGCGCGATGGGCGGGATCATCAATGCAGTCACCCGTTCTGGAACCAATGAGATTCACGGCAGCCTATTTGAGTTTTTGCGAAATGAGAAGCTGGATGCCAAGAACTTTTTCGACTTGCCGAACGAACCCATTCCTGCCTTCAAGCGGAATCAATTCGGCGGCACGATCGGTGGCCCTATTGCTCGGGATAACACCTTCTTCTTCTTCTCTTACGAAGGCTTGCGGCAGAATTTCGGGAGCACAGACAACAGCAACGTCTTGAGTGATGAGACGCGAATCGGGCAAATCACCGGCTGCCCGACAGATCCGGCCACCGGTAAGCGAAAAATACTGTGCACCAAAGCCGAGAGGATCATTCAGGAGTCCTTACCCCTGGGGATCAATCCGGACATGCAGCCCATCATTAACATTATTCCCCGGGGCAATGGTCTATATTTGAATGACGGCCTTCAAGAATTCCGTGGCACGCGGACACAGCCAGGCCGGGAAAACTACTACATGTTCCGTATTGATCAGCGGTTGAGCGATAACGACAGCATTTTTGGTCGCATGGTGCTGGACAGCAGCAGCAAGGAAATGCAGGACGCTCAATTTTTGGATGTTTCCAAGAATCTTCACACCAGTACCAACGACTGGGGTTCCTACCGCTTTCTTACGATGGAGTGGACGCGGATCGTAACCCCTTCGGTATTGAATATTGCGCGGTTTGGGTTTGCTCGGAACAACAACCAGCAGTGCATGTGCATTGACGGCGAGGAAACTAAACGGGTCAACGCTGATGACTATCCAAATCTTGCTCCACAACTGGAAGTCATTCCTGGCGTGCGGTGGAGCGGACCGTGGGGAATCCCTGGTGTGTCTATTCCCGGAGGCCACAACGGTCCTGGGAATACCACCAACGGAGCGGATCTGGATGACCCGCTGAAGTTCGTTGACAACACGTTTAGCTATTACGATTCCGTGCGAGTTACAAAAGGTCGCCATTCGATGGATTTCGGTCTGGACGTTCGGCGCTTTCAGGAAAATGAGATGGTCACAGTCTGGGGACACGGGAACACCAGCTGGTCTGCCCCCCTAAAGAACTTTCTAACGGCAGGGCTATCACCCTACTGCGTTGGACCCGCTAGTTCATGCCGTGGTCTTAGCATGACCACCACTGGTGTGACCCAGGCGCCCGACTCCTACCGGGGTTGGAGGCAGACTTATGCAGCTTGGTACATTCAGGATGATCTTCAACTGCTCCCCAATCTAACCTTCAACCTCGGCCTTCGCTGGGAGAAAGTTACGCCTCCTGTAGAGGTCAACGGGAAGGCAGCTACGTTCAAGGATCCGTTGCGAGACAAGGCGTACACCCAACTGGGTAAGGAGCCGTTGTTCGAGCTCCGAGATGCTCTGGCAGGTCTCGCGCCACGCTTTGGATTTGCTTATAGCCCAAACCAGAATACTTCCGTCCGGGGTGGGTTTGGTCTGTTTAAGGAAATGCCGTTAGAGTACCTTTTCCAGTTAGCTGTGTTTTATCCTCCTTTTGCAGATCGGGTAACGCTTCGCGACATAAAGCGGTGGCCAAAACCTTTGGCGGGGGTAGATCCAGCCGGGGCATCCCGCGCACCTATACTCATTAACCATGATTATAAATATCCCTATGGAATGCAGTGGAACTTGGGGTTCGAGCGGCAATTGGGGCAAAGCTGGATCGCTAAGGTAGGCTATATCGGAAGCCGTGGCTTAAATCTGGTCGCTATAATCAATCAGGTTCAGCCAGCATTGTCTATTGATCCGCAAGGTCGGGAGTTTACTCGGCAAGGCGCGCCTTCAATCAACACGTTCCTGGATTCTACTCGTACCCATGCCAACATAGGCGATAGCTGGTACAATGCCCTGCAATTGCGGGTGCAAAAGCGGTTCAGCCAGGGGTTTGAGTTCTCCGCTTCCCATACATGGTCGAAAAACCTTAGTACTGCAGGGATCGGCCTAAAGGGTGCCGAACAACCGTCTACCGGTGGCGGCGGTGGTGGTGGTTTTCAGAGTTCTAACCAATGGAACTTTAAGGGGTTCGACAAAGGACGTGCCGACCAGGATGCCCCCCACAACTTTTCCGCCAACTTCACCTATGAGCTGCCCGTGGGCCAGGGGCGCTACTTCGGCACGAACATGGGAGGTATTGCCAACATGATTTTTGGTGGGTGGCAAGTCAATGGCGTATTTTCTACCCGTTCGGGTTTACCGCTTACTCTCTCTGGAGCCGGCTACAACACCAACTCATATTGTCGGTGCTCCGTTAGGCCTAACTTGAAACCGGGAGGCAACAACAACCCGGTGATTGGGGACTTAAATCACTGGTTCGATGAAACCCAGTTCGAACGGGTACCGGCAGGTTATTTCGGGAACGTAGGGAAGAACACATTATCGATGACCAAACCCGTAAAGTTGGACCTTTCCGTGTTTAAGGCGTTTGCGGTCGGCGAAGGCAAAAACCTACAGTTCCGGGCAGAGTTTTTCAATTTTCCAAATCATCCGATCTTTGCCGGGCTGAATGGGTCGGTCTTCGAGAACAATGGGGATCGTGTTGCAGAGTCGGGGGGGCGTATCACGAAGACCAGTGTGCCCTCACGGCAGATTCAGTTGGCGCTCAAGTTCGAGTTCTGAGCCGAGAATAGAACCACAAGGTCGATTAACTCGCCGGGAAAATCACCCCCGCGACGGCTGTTGCCTAAGTAGCCGATTCAGAGTTTGGGTAAGGAATTTGACTATGAAAATACAGTTACTGTTCTCAAGGTTTCTTGTGTTTTTCTGCATCTCCAGTGGCTGGGGCCAACAAGGGGATACCGCAGCAAAGCTGGGCGCTTATCCGCAGATGATCGTGTTCAACGCAAAGATCGTGACGATGAACGACGCATCGTTCACGTCACAGGTTGGGACGATCGTACAGGCAATGGCGATCCGGGACAGCAACATTGTGGTTATCGGGACTAATGCGGAGGTACGAGCACTGGCCGGGCCGCAGACGAAGCAGATAGACCTAAGGGGACGGACCGTTTTGCCGAGCTTCATGCTGACGCATGAGCACCCGACGGACTGGGCGTTCCAGCAACCCAGGTCGCTGATTCATGTGCTCCCGAACGATGATTTCCTGATCCACCGGTGGATGCCCAGCGTTCCGCCTCGGGAACAGTTAGCTAAATTTGAGCCGATGATGCGGGAGGCACTAGGCAAAGCCAAGCCAGGCCAGCCCATCTTACTGAGCTTTAACTGGGGACCCGATTATGAGTGGGCTGTAGAAATGGGGGAATCGTTCAGAAAGAGCATCAGGAAGGAATATCTTGACCAATTGGCCCCTAATAACCCAGTGAAGGTGAAGGGTGGTTTCATTACCTCCGTGGTGAACCAAATGGCCATGGACAAACTAAAAGAGGTACATCCCACGCTGGAAGTAATCAATGAACGGGAAAAGGAGGGTTACGGCTTCCTCCGACAGATGGAACCAGACGCCTTTTTCCGCGGCAGGACGGACTTGCTGGCCCAGGTTTTGAAAGCCGAGATGGAATATTGGGCCAGCTACGGGGTTACTACCTTTGGTTCCTCTCCGTATACTTTCCACAACTACCAGGCCCTTTCTTACCTGGACAAAAGAGGGGAGATGCCAGGTCGGTTTGCCTGGGGATACAGTGGGCCGGACTTCAGCTTGGAAAGATTGCGATTCTTCGCCGGTTCATTAGGACATGGGACCGATCACCTATGGCTGATTGGAGCCTGGGATACGCATAATGCAGGTAGCGGTTGCGTGACGATCAAACAGCAGCCCGAATGGACAGGGCAGGAAGACACCTGCAGCTTTGCTCCCGGCTCTCCCGGGAGAGAAAATTTGGAGAGGATTGTTGAAAGCGGGATGCGCGTAGCTACCATGCACACCGGTGGGGATAAGGACATTGATTATTTCATGGATGCGATCGAACAAGCCAGTAGGCGGGCGGGTCTTACTCCGGAGCAAATCCGCGAAAAACGTCACGCTTTTGACCACAGTTCACTGGCTCCGCGACTGGAACAGATTTCGCGCATCAAGAACCTGGGGATGATGGTGAGCCAGATCAATACCACTCTATGGGAGCCACATAGGGGAGCCTCCGTAACTGCCAGGAGGTACGGGCGCGAGTACACCAGTTGGGTTGTCCCTCGGAAGCTGCTAAATGACAACCAGGTGATGAATACTTCCGAAATCGACCGGCCGCTTCCCTATAAAACTTTTTTCCTTATTCTGAAAGGGATGAACCGATACCATGATTACGACCAAGTAGTTTACGGGCCTGACCAGCGAACTGACCGAATTGCCCAATTGAAGGCGTTGACGCGTTGGGGCGGCTACTACGTGCTGCGGGAGAACTTGATGGGGACGCTGGAGCCGGGCAAGTTTTCGGATTTCATCGTATTGGATAAGGATTTTCTGACCGTTCCTGAAGAGCAGATTCCAACGATCCAGGTGTTGATGACGGTTGTTGGCGGAAAGACGGTTCACTTGACTCCGGAGCTGGCTCGGCAGGTTGGGATGAACCCGGTGGGGCCAACGACCTGGAGTGAAAAGGCAAGAGCTCCCGAGGGGTGGGGTCCCCCACCTCCTCTAGCCTGTAGCCATTCTTGTAAAGACGTGCAGTAACCAAGGAGGAAACCATGAGGAAAATAGGTTCGATACTGTTGGTAGTTGTTGGGTGTGGTATTTGGGGGTGGGCCCAGCAGGCGAATATCGCGGCCAAATTAGGTTATCCACAGATAGTTTTTTACAGCGGGAAGATAGTGACGATGGACGATACCTCCTTTGAGTCGCGCGTCGGGACGATCGTACAGGCGATGGCGATTCGCGACAACAAAATTATCGCCACTGGAAGCAATGCCGACATTCGGGCTCTAGCGGGACCGCAGACGAAACAGATTGACCTGAAAGACCGGACAGTGCTGCCGAGCTTCATGATGACGCATGAACACCCGACCGATTGGATGTTTATCGAGCCAAGAGCCATGCGGCACGTACTGCCGAACGATGATCTGATCATTTCCCGGTGGATGCCTGGGATACCGCCGAAAGAGCAAATGGCTCAGTTTGACTCCATACTGCGAGAGGCAGTGGCAAAGGCCAAGCCTGGACAATGGATTCGAGTCATCCCGAACTGGGGAGGTGATTATGAATGGTTCGGGGAAATGGGCGATCTGCAGAACAGAATCATTACGAAGGAATATCTGGACCAGTTGGCTCCGAATAATCCGGTTGCAGTCAAGAGCGGGCTCACGGGTGCGTATGCGAACACGAAAGCGGTAGAAGAGCACAGGAAAGTGCATCCTGATCCCGAATACAATGGCACGGACCAACGGTATAAAGACCAGGTGGCTAACGTCAAGCGCTCTCTTGCTGCTGGACGCATGGGACGCACACTGCATCCCGATGTCATGCTGAACGGGAAGCTTCCAATTCTTGCTAACATTCTTAAGGCCGAGATGGAGCTGTGGACCAGCTACGGGATCACAGCCTTTGGTTCTTCACCCTATGCCTCCTCCAATCTCCGAGCACTAAATATGTTGGACAGTCGGGGTGAAATGCCTGCTCGGTTTGGCTGGGGATATACGGGAGATTTCACTCTGGGTGTTACGGGGGCCGCTTGGGACCCCGAGGTATTACGGTACATCTCGGGGATGCAGGGGCAGGGATCGGATTATCTGTGGTTGACGGGCGCATGGCAGTCCACAGGCAGCGGTTGTATGACAGTTCCTGAGAAGGCGGAGTGGGTTCAACAGCGTGAACAGGCCGGTGGAGGTGGAGGCGATAGTTGCAATTTCGCGCCGGGCACCATTCAGCGGGAGGTTTTAGAAAGAATTATCGAAAGCGGTTTGCGGATTGCCACCCTACACACCGGCGGAGACAAGGACATCGACTATTACATGGATGCAATAGAAGCAGCCAGTAAAAGGGCGGGCTTCACGTCCGATGATATTCGGGCCAAACGGTTTGCCTTTGATCATGCTTCGGGAGCCCCTCGACCGCAGCAAATTCCTCGGATCAAGAACTTAGGCATGATGGTAAGTATGATCAACACCATTCTGTGGGAGACTCATCGCGGCGCTTCTGTAACTGCCAAACAATATGGGCTCGAGTACACGAATTGGGTGGTACCGCGCAAGAGTGTCAATGATGCCGGCATCATGAACACGTTTGAGATTGATCGTCCCCTTCCGCACAAGGTGTTTTTCTTCATCACGAAGGGGATGAACCGGTACAACGACCGTGACCAGATGGTTTATGGGCCGAACCAGAAAACCGATCGCATCGTGCAGCTTAAGGCGCTCACTCGGTGGGCTGGTTATTACTTCATGCGAGAGGACCGTATGGGGACACTCGAGCCCGGCAAGTTTGCTGACTTCATTATACTCGACCGCGACTTTTTAACTATTCCCGAAGCGGACATCCCGAAAACACAAGTGCTGATGACCGTCGTCGGAGGAAAGCCCGTTCATCTGATGTCATCGCTTGCCCGCGAAATCGGTATGCAACCCGTAGGGGCCACCACATGGACGGAGCCGATCCCCCCGGGATGGGAAGAAAAGCCCTACTAGCAGAAAAATCTAATCGCCCCTGGAGTAAGCCACCGGTAACTTGTGGTGTGTTACCTATAATGGATTCAAGTAATCCAGTTCCGTCTGGTTGCCACCAGGAGGAAGTCTTCGCGCCGATTCCGATGTTCTGGCTGGTCAGGCCCAGTCATCCCCGCTCGTTTAGCCCGCAAGAGTCCCCGGATGTTTCCACGGAAGTCGGGTAGTAGCACCGGTTGCGAACGTAGTTGAAGAGGAAGCACGGAACTACTGCTGAGACCGGGGTAAGCGTTCCCACCCTTTCCCCTCATGGCCAAAAGCGAAGTATTCGGGGTGAAATATCTCGGCCAAAATTTCCAGCGATTCGGCCAGTCGAGGCCCTGGTCGATTGAAGTATTGGTTGCCGTCGAGCAGATAAACATTTCCGCTGCGAACTGCTGCCAGCTTCGTCCAATCCGGCTTTCTGGTCAATGCCTGGAGCTCCTTGCGAGTGCGCTGGATATCAAGGCCGCATGGCAATATGAGGAGGATGTCCGGGTCGGCATCCACCACCTCGCACCACTCTAGCCGAGGTGCATGGATCCCCGGCTCTCCAAACAAATTTTGCCCACCTGACATATGGACCAGTTCCGGCATCCAGTTACCCGAAGCCATCAAAGGCTCAATCCATTCAATGCAGGCAACGGTAGGACGGCTGAGGAGGACTGTACGGCGCTCGATCGCCGACATTCGTGATTGAAGATCTGATATCAGCTTCTGTGCTCTCTCGGGAACCTCAAGCGCCTCAGCAACACGTTCGATGTCCTTCCACAGGTCGGATAAAGCATTCGGGTGGAGGGAAACAATCTGGGGCTTGGAATCTACTAGTGTCTGAACTGCTTCTTCTACGTCCCGAAGGTTCACTGCGCAGACATCGCACTGAGTTTGCGTCAGGATGTGAGTTGGCTGCAATTGTCGTAATTTTTCAGAATCGACGCGATAAACGCTGAGCGCTTGCTCTAGCAGGCCCTTCACACACTCGTCAATTTCCGAACTTTTTGAATTCGTGGGGAACTTTGGCTCAGAGCAGACGGGAAGCCCAAGAACTGATGGCGGATAGTCGCACTCGTGGGAGCGCCCCACGAGATATTCTTCCATTCCCAAGGCACACGTGATCTCAGTGCTGCTTGCAATCAGAGATACAATTCTCATTGAAGGGGGCCTGCCATAAAATGAGCAAGAGGAAGAATAGCTGCTTCAATTTGTTACCTCGCCTTTCTCAAGAGCCCGAATGACTCCGCTCCGGTGAAGCTTCTGAATCTCTTCCCGGGCAATTCCGCAACTGGCGAGAACCTCCACCGTGTGCTCCCCGTATTTCGGGGCCAGAGGTCGCCGGGGTGGACGCACACCAGAGGGGCTGGCCAACTGTAGAGCTTCACATCTGGCAAACATCCCACGTGAGCGAAACTGTGGCTGATCGAGCACATTATGCCCGCTTAACACGGGCTCGCAACACGCATCGCGTTCGTCGGCAAAGAGAGCTATCCATTCAGCTTGCGATCGTTGCATGAATAGCTGGGCAAGCTCGACCTTCAGTTCCTGTTGATGACCAAGATCTAAATGTTTGCTCAACAAATCCATTCGATTCACTTTGGAAAGGAATGCCGCCCAGAACTTAGGTTCAAAGGCAGCCAGAGTCATGAATTCACCATCTGCCGTTCTGTAGGTGTTGTAGCACGCGAGATCGCCAAAAAACTGATTTCGATGTCCATCTGCTTCCGGGTCTCCTGCTTCAGCTTCGACTCCAACAAATCGGAGAAGTCCAAAAGTGAGAGCGACTTCCGCCATTGAGATGTCTAAATATGTGCCCTTAAGAGTTTGCCGCCGAGCTGTTAATGCTGCTGAGATTCCGAAGGCGGCCGCGTAGGCAGCACCAATATCGGATATTTGGCCCAGGGGTGGACAAAGGAACATTTGTGTTTCTGAGCTTTTATTAATGGATAGAAGGCCTGCCAAACCGACATAGTTAAGATCATGCCCCGCACGCGAGCGAAAAGGACCAGTCTGACCATATCCCGAGATCGAGCAATAAATCAGATGAGGATTCGATCTTTGAAGCTGTTCGTAATGAATCCCTAGTTTCGCCGTGACACCAGGCCTGAAACTCTCGACAACAACGTCAAAATCCTTGACTAGGCGGAGGAATACGCTGATTCCTTCCTGTGACTTGAGATTAATCACTACACTTTTCTTGCCGCCATTAATTGCATGGAAATATGCGCCTTGCGATCCCCTGATGGGAGGCATTGAGCGGAAATAGTCGCCCTGTTCGGGATCCTCAATTTTGATCACCTCAGCTCCCATGTCAGCGAGCAAAAGGGTGCAAAAGCCGCCGGGCAGAAGCCGGGTTAAGTCAAGAACCCTCACCCCATTTAGATATTGATCTTGCAATTGCTGTCCTTTTCCCGTGACAACCTTTAATTGATCGTCGTTTGCAAAGAGGTGTCAACTATTGAAGGGACCGGTATAATATATCGCACTACACGCTGGACACCAACAATTGTCCCGGGGGGAATTTCGCATGGAGTTAACACAACTAGCGATGTTTCTAAAAGTTGTAGATGAGAAGGGTTTTTCCCGCGCCGCGCACAAAGTGATGCGCACTCAACCGGCCATCAGTATGGCAATACGGAGGCTTGAGTCAGAGCTTGGAGCGAAGCTCTTGGATCGCACTCTCAAGGAAGGAAGCTTAACTGATGCCGGCAAGCTCGTATACGAGTACGCACAGAAGATAGATCGTCTTTGCCAAGAGATGATGAATTCCCTCTCTGAACTTCAAGAAAAGCACACTGGCAAGCTGACAATTGGCGCTAACGAAAACGGCGTTCTCTATCTCGCCACCTATTTGAGGTTGTATAGGCAGCGTTATCCAGGAGTCAAAGTTGAGGTTCGGCGCGCCCCGTCGCGACATATTCCCTTGGATGTAATGGAAAATGAATTGGATTTAGGGGTTATCGGCTACAGGTCGAGCGATCCGAATTTAGGAACCCTTCCTTTGTACACCGATGTAATTGCCTTGATCGTCTATCCAGATCATCGTCTCGCGAAGATCAGCGAAGTGGCCATTAAGGACCTTAGCGTTGAGACATTTATCGCTCATAACATCACATCACCTTACCGCCAGATGGTTATCGATGCATTTCGGAGCGCCGGAGTAGCCATAAACATAGGCATGGAAATGCCAACCATAGAAACGATTAAACAGATGATTAAGGCCAAGATGGGTATATCATTTTTGCCGCAGATCACCGTGCGAGAGGAGCTTGCCAACCGGGAGCTTGTCGCGGTCAAGGTTCGCGATTTTCGGGTGGCACGGGAAATCCTGCTGACGTTCCCTATTAAGCGAGATCTCTCCAATGCGGCTCGTGCCTTTCTTGAGCTCGTAAAAGAAACAATGCCGACAAGCCACCCCCGCGTACTCAAATCCTAAAAATGGAAACATTCCCGCGCGTTGCTTTTTCGACATGCAAGTAAGCAATTATTTTTCGCGGGAGGCGGTCCGATCTCTGTCGCGCAACTCACGACGAAGAATCTTGCCGCTAATGGTTTTGGGCAGATCTTGAAGGAATTCAATTTCTCGCGGGTACTTATAGGGGGCAGTCAGGGACTTGACATGCTCCTGGAGTTGGTGAACGAGTTCCTCCGAGGGAGTGTAGTTCGGCGCCAGAACAACATAAGCTTTGATAATATGCCCCCGAATTGCATCGGATTTGGCGACCGCCGCTGCTTCCACAACAGCAGGATGCTCTATCAGCGCGCTCTCCACCTCGAACGGACCCACACGGTAGCCCGCAGTGATGATCACGTCATCAGCGCGGCCAACGAACCAGAGATATCCGTCGGAATCCCGTACGGCTCGATCACCGGTGATATACCAGTCCCCGCGAAACGCAGTGGCATTGAGGTCACGTGCGTCCAGGTACTCTCGAAATAACCCGACCGGCCTGTTGGGCTTCGCCCGCACGGCAATATGGCCCTCTTTCCCCACCGGCATTTCGTCCCCCCCATCATCGATGATCCCGATTTCGAACCCTGGCATAGGCTTTCCCATGGCGCCAGGTTTAACCGGCAGACAGCGAAAATTGCCGATCAAACAAGCAGTTTCGGTCTGGCCGTAACCATCATAAATCGTCAGCCCAGTTGCTTGCTTCCAGGTCTCAATTACTTCCGGATTGAGAGGCTCTCCTGCGCTTACACAGTGGCGAAGGCGGGGAAAGCGGTAGTCTCTGAGATTCTCCTGTACGATGACGCGGTAGGCCGTCGGAGGCGCGCACAAGGTGGTAATCGGATATTTCTGCAACATTCGCAGCATTGGAGCCGGCTGAAACTTGCCAGTCATCTGGGCGACAAAGACGCACGCGCCTTGACTCCAAGGCCCGAAAAAGCTGCTCCAAGCTGCCTTGGCCCAGCCCGTGTCGGAGAGATTCCAGTGCAGATCTTCCGGCCGCAGGTCGAGCCAGAATCGTCCTGTCAGATGATGCCCCAGTGGATACGAAGCGTGCGTATGGAGGACCATCTTCGGGGCTCCGGTCGTCCCCGAAGAGAAATAGATCAAGGCATCATCAGACGACTTGGTGCGCTCGAGTTTCAGTTGAGAATCGCCATTTGACAAAAAACCTTGAAACTGTTGCCAGGGTGCCGAAGCCGTACCAAGACAAACCAGTAATTTCAGTTCGGGACATTCCCTTCTCACGTTTTCGATGCGGGACACAATATCAGAATCCACAACGGCTGCCTTGCAATGTGCTGTCTGAAAACGATAGAGGAGGTCTTTGGGTGCGAGCTGCGTTGTCCCTGGGACGGCAACTATGCCTGCTTTCAGCATCCCGAGCAGGCTGATGAACCACTCTGGAACTCGTCCGATCACCAACAATACTCGGTCACCCTTTGTCAGACCGCTAGCCAAAAGAGCACGGGCAAAAGCATCCGATAGTTTTTTCATCTCTGCAAAAGTAATTTGTCTTTCAGTTCCGTCATCGCCAATCCAGTAAAGGGCTAACTTCGCCGGATCTGCCGCCCAACGGTCCACAGCGTCAAAGCCGAAGTTGTACAGCTCAGGAACACCAATCTGGAAAGAGCGATAGGTCTCTTCGTAGTTTTGCATATTCGGCGCCGAGGTCTGCGATTTTTCACCCACGTATATTTGGTACTCCTTACAGATTCTCGCGAAATGCAATCGAAATAAACCAATACCCTTCTTACTTTAAGATGGTCTTGGCGATGGTTTGCAGTTGCATATTGGAAGTGCCCTCGTAGATCTTGCCGATTTTGGCGTCGCGGTAAAGCTTTTCGACCGGGTAATCGCGCGTGAAGCCGTACCCACCGTACAGATCTACAGCAACCGATGCCGCATGCTCAGCCACCTGTGAGGCGTAGTACTTCGCCATGGCGGCCTCTTTCAGGAAAGGTTGGCCTGCACCCTTGAGCCGTGCTGCATTGTAAACCATCAGGCGCGCTGCCTCGAGTTCCGTTGCGATTTCGGCTAGCTGAAACTGCACTCCCTGGAACTCCGCGATTGGCTTTCCGAATTGTTTTCGTTCTTTTGTATAGCGAATCGAGTGCCCCAAAGCGCCCTGCGCCAGCCCCACCATCTGGGCACCAATCCCGATTCTGCCCTCGTTCAGGGTTTCCATCGCCACTTTGTAACCTTCGCCGACACTCCCCAGTACATTCTCTTTGGGCACCACACAATCTTCTAATAACAACTCGCACGTGCTGCTGGCGCGGATGCCTAATTTATCTTCTTTCCGGCCGACCTGAAATCCTTCAAATCCGCGTTCCACTAGAAAAGCAGTGATGCCCCGATAGCCTGCTGCGGGATTAGCATTGGCAAAAACAATGAAAATGCCGGCTTCATAGGCATTGGTAATCCAGAGTTTTCTTCCGCGCAGAACGAAATGATTTTCATGTTCGGTGGCGGTAGTCGCCATCGCGAAGGCATCGCTGCCAGAGCCAGCCTCCGACAGGGCATACGCTCCTACGATTTCGGAGGCTAAAAGCGGCAGATAACGCTTTTTCTGAGACTCATTTCCCCATCGCAGCAGCGCATTGTTCACCAGCGTGTTCTGTACATCCACAATCACCGCTGCCGAGGGGTCTACGGCAGACAACTCTTCCACAGCAATGATCGAGTGGAAGAAGTCCTCGCCCGCGCCGCCATGCGATTCTGGAATCTCGATTCCCATCCAACCCAGCTGGAAAAACTCATCGATCAAATCGCGCCGGAACAGGCCCGCTTCGTCCATCTCCTTGACGAGTGGAGCCAGCCGCTGTTTTGCGAACTGCCGCACGCTCGAACGAAACATCTCTTGCTCGGCGCTGAGCATTGTTAAGGCGGGTGGTTGTTCTATAAGCAGCTTCGTCAACGCTTCTCTTCTCCTTCTGGCGCGATTTCAAAGCACAGCAGCTTCCCTGTAGGTCCCATAGACCACCCGCAAACGGTCGCAAATCTCGCCCACGGTACCATACGCCCGCACGCACTCCAGAATGGAAGGCATTAGGTTTTCTTTCTTCCGGGCCGCTGTTTCCAAGCGATCCAGAGCTTTTTTCAGCCGGTCGTAATCTCTGCGCGCACGCAGGCTATGTAGTTTCTTACACTGACCTTCTGCTGCCGACTGATCAATCTCTAAGATCGGCAAAGGCTCATGCCCCGACACAAAAGCGTTAACGCCCACCATGATTTTCTCTTTATTCTCCAACGCCTGCTGGTAACGGTAGGACGCCTCCGCAATTTCCCTCTGTGGAAAACCGCGCTCAATCGCCGCAAGCATTCCACCGATCTCGTCAATCTTTCGGAAGTATTCGTAACAGGCCTGCTCCGTTTCCGTTGTCAGTCGCTCAATGAAATAAGAACCGCCCAGAGGATCAACCGTGTTCGTCACGCCAGTCTCATAAGCGAGAATCTGTTGCGTGCGCAGCGCCAGCGTGACGGCCTCCTCGGTCGGGAGTGCCAACGCCTCATCCAGAGAATTCGTGTGCAATGACTGCGTCCCGCCCAGAATAGCAGCCAGCGCCTGAATGGACGTCCTCACTACATTGTTGTACGGCTGCTGCGCCGTAAGCGAGCATCCGGCTGTTTGAGTGTGAAAGCGGCACATCATTGAGCGGGGATTCTTCGCGCCAAAACGGTCCCGCATCACGTGCGCCCAAACACGCCGTGCTGCCCGGAACTTGGCAATCTCTTCGAAGAAATCGCTGTGCGAGTTAAAGAAAAACGAAAGCTGCGGGGCAAAATCATCAATAGCGAGTCCGCGTTCGACCGTCGCCTCCACATACTCGATTCCATCCCGCAGAGTGAAAGCTAGTTCCTGTACCGCCGTGGAGCCGGCCTCCCGAATGTGGTACCCGCTGATCGAGATTGGATGAAAGCGCGGCGTATTCCGTGCGCTAAATTCGAGCGTATCCACCACCAGATTCAGAGAGGGCTTCGGCGGGAAGATGAATTCTTTCTGTGCGATATACTCCTTTAGAATGTCATTCTGAATCGTACCCGAGATTTTTTCCCAGTCCGCGCCTTGTTTTTCCGCAACCACTAGGTACATGGCCCACAATACAGCCGCGGGAGAGTTGATGGTCATGGAAACTGTGACTTCTTCCAGAGGGATGTTTTGGAAGAGAATCTCCATATCTTCGAGCGAAGAGACCGAGACGCCACATTTTCCGACCTCCCCAAGCGAGTCCGGAGAATCGGCATCATAGCCCATTAATGTCGGCAGATCGAAGGCGACAGAAAGCCCCGTCTGTCCTTGCGATAGCAAGTATCGACACCGCCGGTTTGTTTCTTCCGGAGTGGCAAAGCCGCTGAACTGCCGCATCGTCCAGAATTTGCCGCGGTACATCGTGGCATAGACACCACGCGTATAGGGAAACTCCCCTGGCTTACCGAGATCCCTTTCTGTACGGAAGTCCTCCAAGTCTTGTGGGGTGTAAAGCCCCTTAATCGGAACTCCGCTGAGGGTTGTAAAATGATCAGTGGACCCTGACTTCGGCCTTTCGGAGATTGGGTGCTCAACCACCAGATTTTTCCGCATAGAAAATTCTGCCCTTTGTAACCGAATCCTAATTAAGACTTTAATTCCGGAATAAGCTATAGTCAAATAACAACAGCTACGTCACCAACAGCAATTTGGATCTGAAGAAAAGAAAAACTATCTGGATTGCTTGCTTACCCCCGCATGGATAGATTCAATGATGTTCTGAATTGAAGTTCCGGGTTGGAAAACTTCAGTCACACCAAGGTCCCTTAGCGATTTCACGTCCGAATCGGGAATAATGCCACCGACGACTAGCAACACGTTATCCATTGAATGATGTTTCAGCAATTGAATAACCCTCGGAACAACCGCGTTGTGTGCGCCAGAAAGAATCGACAGGCCAATGACATCGGCATCTTCCTGAAGTGCAGCCTCCACGATCTGCTCCGGTGTTTGCCTTAACCCAGTATAGATTACCTCCATGCCTGAGTCGCGCAGGGCCCTGGCGATCACTTTGGCGCCTCTGTCATGACCATCTAATCCCGGCTTGGCGATAATTACCCGAATTCTTTTCGACATGAATAGCCGCACTCGCTCACAATTTTAAAAAGTTGAGTTTAATCCGAGCAAAGATTTATAGTCAAAGAAAAAAATCCAATTTCATAATCTAATTGTAATCAGGAAATCAATTAATATGATGCAAACTATAGAGACTTTTTTATTGTAAAATTGCTACCTTGAATCCGGCTTGGGGTTTTTTAAAATTCGTTCGCTCTCTTGGAGGTCCGAAAAGTGACTTTCATAAAAGCATCCACACGACCGACAGAAGGATCTCTAACAGAATCAGCGTGGGCCGCCTGGGTAGATGAACAGCGGAATCGATCGTTGCCAGTGTATATCAGCAGGCTTACTCCTCTAACTTTTCTAGAGCGCGCCGCCGCCGTGTTCGGCAACAAGCCAGCGATAATGTATGAGCAACGACAATACAGTTATTCGGAATTCCGGAAACGCGTTCACTTCGTAGCAAACGCCCTTCGGAAGTCGGGCATTCAGCCAGGTGACCGGGTAGCCTACATAGCTCCTAATATCCCGGAACTACTTGAAGGTCATTTCGCTGTACCGCTGGTTGGAGCCATTCTGGTAGCTATTAATATCCGACTCAATTCCAATGAGATCGCATACATACTGAATCACTCGGAAGCCAAGCTAGCCATAATAGACGCAGAATTGGCATCTGTCATTGCCCCGGTGGTCCCACAGCTTGAATTTACAAAACAGTTCGTGATTGTTCATGACACGCAGGCTGAGTGCGCTCTCGAGGGAGTAGATTACGAAGACTTTCTCTCTCGGGGAGAAAATTGGTTTAGTGATTTTCCTCTGCAGGACGAAAACGACATTATTTCTCTCAATTATACGAGCGGAACTACGGGGAAGCCAAAAGGAGTGATGTACACGCACCGCGGAGCCTACCTGAATGCCATTGGTGTGACAGAGCTACTTGAGGTGCAGAACAACAGCAATTATCTCTGGGTAGTGCCAATGTTTCATTGCAATGGTTGGTGTCTGCCGTGGGGAGTGACCGCTATGGGAGCGACTCACGTGTGTCTTCGGAAACCGGATCCGGAAAAGATGTTGGGAATCATCCAGAGGAACAAAATAACGAATTTCTGTGGAGCTCCGACTGTTCTGTCTTTCCTGCTTCACCATCCAGCGGCGCAAGGATTTCGGGTCGATAAGCCCATACGAGTTGCCACTGGCGGCGCACCTCCTTCTCCAGCTTTAATCCGCGATGCGGAAAGGTTTGGAATTGAAATCGTTCATCTCTATGGGCTGACCGAGACATATGGCCCATTTACATTCTGCGAATGGCGCAAGGAATGGGATTCCGAAGAACTAACAAGGCGAGCCGAGATTAAGGCCTTGCAGGGCGTGCCCCATGTGACGAGTGGCACGGGATTGCGCGTAGTAGATGAACAGATGCGAGATGTGCCCGCAGATGGGCAAGCGCTGGGAGAAATCGTGATGCGCGGAAATATAGTCATGAAGGGCTATTATAAGGACCCGAAGGCTACAGAAGACGTATTCCGCGGTGGGTGGTTTCATAGCGGTGATCTCGCCGTTATGCATCCTTCTGGTTATATCGAGATCCGCGACCGCAAGAAGGATATCATCATTAGCGGCGGTGAAAATATTTCCACGCAGGAAGTAGAAAAGGTGATTTGCGATCATCCCAACGTTCTCGAAGTAGCTGTTATTGCTATTCCTGATGAAAAATGGGGCGAAGTTCCAAAGGCTTTCGTGACTCTTAAACCCGAGAGGCAAACTACTGAACAGGACATCATGGATTTTTGCCGTCAGCGACTTGCTCACTTTAAATGTCCCCATTTCATTGAGTTCGGAGCACTGCCCAAAACCTCTACGGGGAAGGTGAAAAAATTCGAACTTCGAGAACGAGAATGGGCTGGCTATGAGAAGCGAGTGCGCTGACTCTTGCAGTTTGAGTGCTAGCTGGAGGATATTTGCCACATATCACACTTGACTATTCACCTTTAGCTGGCAGCCGCTCGGAGATTTATTATCGCGAGTTGAATCACGGGGGCGGATTCCCGCTGCTGTTTCTGCACGGCGGTTGGGGTTACGACATCTATCCACTCGACCGACAATTAGCCATGCTTAATGGTTTCGCAGTCCTCACACCGGACCGTTCAGGCTATGGGCGCTCAACCAAGCCAGCCGTCTTCGGAAGCGATTTCCATCGGCGGGCGGCGGAAGAGACTCTGCGCTTTCTGGATGGTCTCCATATTGATCGCTGTCTCTTTTGGGGACACAGCGATGGCGCAGTAATAGCTGCTTGGATTGGTTTAGTCGCGCCGGAGCGATGCCATGGTCTGATCCTAGAATCATTCCACTACAATTGCCAAAAGCTCTCCTCCCGCGCCTGGTTCGAAGGTATGGTTTTTGCTCCGGAATCAGTCGGTGATCGCGCGCGTGAAGTGCTTGCGCGGGAGCACGGTGAGCACTACTGGCGGGAGCTGATCCGCAGCGAAGGGCAATCTTGGCTGGACATCGCTCGTTCCTGCAATTCAATTCGGGGAGATCTTTACGATGGCAGGCTCTCGGAACTCACGGTTCGAGTGCTAATCATCTATGGCGCTCGTGACCCTCACATTGAACCGCAAGAACGCGATGCCGTTCATCGTGAATTACCCAACGCTTCCCTGCACGTAATCGAGGCTGCAGGGCACAGTCCCCATAGCAAGAGCTCTTCGGCGGAGGAATGCGGCCGCATCATACATGACTGGCTGCTCCCGTCCTTTGCTCCCGATAGAACCTAAAAAGTCAACTTCAATCCGAACTGAATCTGCCGCGAACTGGAGGTGGTACTGGCGACCCTTCCCGCGGTCTTGCTGGGAACCTCAGTGGCATCAAAGAAGATGAACGGATCAGGAATCTGAAAGTTCGGGTGATTGAAGAGGTTGAAGAACTCCGCACGAAACTGTAGAGATTTTCCCTCTGCTATCGGAAAGCGCTTAAACGCCGAAAAGTCGAAAGTCGCATAACCGGGCCCCTCTGCCACGTGACGACCCAAATTGCCATAGGTCCCTATGTCCTGCAACTTGAAAACATTTGGATCGTAGTACTGATCAGGTCCACCCTGGACGATGTCCTTGTGAGTGAAACCTGGTTTAAGGTTGGGCCGCTCCCCAAACGTCGCATTCGTTTCCCCATTGCGAGACCGGGCAAACCCATTCTTAAGGGCGAGCGGATGCCCGGAAGACAAACTCAGAATGAAGTTCGTTGACCATCCCTCAATGAAATGCCCAAGGAGCCCTTCCGTCGAAAATGGCCACTCATAGCTAAGGTTGGATGTGAAGTTCTGCCGGATGTCGAAGTCCGCAGGCC
Organism: Acidobacteriota bacterium; assembly: GCA_016199675.1. Taxonomy (GTDB): domain Bacteria; phylum Acidobacteriota; class Terriglobia; order 2-12-FULL-54-10; family 2-12-FULL-54-10; genus JACQGE01. Next base: position 20,424 of record JACQGE010000138.1, read on the forward strand.
CCCAGTTAAGGTCCGGCCGGCGCCATTCTGGAATGTGTTCATTGTTCTGATATTGAATACCCCCAGGCCCGGAGTCCATATCCAGGGCTTTGGACCAGGTATAGGCAACTTGGTATTGCAGACCCCCGGCCATTCGTTTTCTCAGGCTGGCGACCAAACCGTTATAAAACGAGGTGAGATTATTCTGGTTCTGACTAGCACCTGCGGACAATCGGGAGTTTTGGGTCGGTGCTCCAGCCGGGTAAAAGAACGAGCCATCCGCTCGCAAAATCGGAGTCGGGCGGTTCGTCCAATCCGGCATGAAACCGGGAATGTTCACGCCATGGTTTCCCAAATAACCTACTGAAGTTACTATGCTCTCCGTGATTTGCCGCTGGATCTCCAGGCTCCAGCTCATTACATACGTGTTTTTTAACCCTCTCGGATTTCCACCCGCACTGATGGCTCCGGCTCTGATTTGACCCGCAGTAGGATCGGGAAAGGGAGGGTTTGGAAAATACAAAGTGCTGGTAGAAAACGGAGCTCCTAGCAGCGATCTGCTTTCTTGCATGGTAGGCGTCAGCCCGTAGCTGATCCCAAAGCCTGATCGCAGCGACGTTTTCCCATCTCCAAACACGTCCCACGCCAACCCAAAGCGGGGCGCAAAATTCTTCAGCGATCTGTTTTCCTGCTGCGGATTTCCATAGATCAAATCCTCAACAGTTTGCACCTTCAGAGGATCTAACGGCAAACTGGCTACCCTCTCATATTTTTCTATCGGAATGGTGGAGGGTTCATATCTCAAACCCATGTTGAGCGTAAGACCCGTACGCACTTGCCAGTCATCTTGGACGAAAAACGCAAATAAGGTTCGCCGAGGATAGCTCGTGGTCTCACTGCCGGGCGATATAATGGTGACCTGCCTAGGCGTTCCCTCCAGCAAATCCTTTAAGGTGTTAAAGGTAAACTGGCCGCCACCACAGGACGCTCCCCCCCGATTGGTATTGAACGCTTGCCTGCGAACTTCTCCTCCAATCCTCACGTAGTGCGAGCCCTTAGCGACGCTCAACGTATCTGCGACGTGCCAAAGATTCAAAATCTCATTCCTAGGCAATGATTGTCGTGACCCAATTTGCCCCAGCGCTTCACGCACAAAAAGATTCGGAACACACCGGTTGCCATCCACGTCCCTGGCTACCGGGTTCTTAACAACTATTTGTTCCTCGCGCGGCGTAAAAAGCTGCACGAAATTCGAAAGGGGCCGAGTTCGGTTGAAACCCAGACGAAACACATTGAACAGGGTGGGCGAAAACATTTTCATATCCTCAACCGTTGTGTATGTGTTTCGAAACTGCAGACGGGCAGAAAAATTCGGCAAGGCTGTATCTTGATCACCCGGGTAGTCAACCAGATCAGAGTCACTATCATCGAACGTGTAGCGAACGAACATGGAATGGGTATCGGAGGCATTGTAATCCACCTTGACAACGAAATTGTCCTGCCGGGTGGGCTGGCTCTTGGCGAATAACAACAAGCCCCGACCGTCCTCAAAATCCTTGCCGCCAGATGTGACAGGTGTCGGTGGTGCGAAAAGCTCCAAAAAAGGCTTGACAGCGTTGTGGACCGTTATCGGACCACTAGGCAAATTCCCCGCGCGTGCTTCCAGGGTGGGAACTGGAACGGCTCGAGTCACCGACAAACTTTCTCGTAGACCTTCGTACCCCCCAAAAAAGAACAAACGGTCTTTCACAATCGGCCCTCCCAAGCTGAAGCCGAACTGATTCCGCTTAAACGGAGGAATCGGCTCGTCCGGCAGATCGAAAAAGTTTTTGGCGTCGAGCTTTTCATTGCGAAGATATTCAAAAACGGTCCCGTGCAACTCGTTTGTCCCAGACTTGGTCGCCACCGTCACGATCCCCCCAGCGGCAGTGCCATATTCTGCGCTGTAAGTGTTCGTCATCACCTGAAACTCAGCCACTGAGTCTACTCCTAAAAACAACCCGCTCACTCCAGTCGGAAGCGTTCCCGTGTTATTGGATAGGTCTAGCCCATCCAGCAAGAAGGAACCCATCTCTGGCCTGGTTCCCGCCACAGAGATTTTTGTTCCCATCCCCGCATGGTAATAGCGGATCTGGCTCCGATTTTGTGCCACTGCCGGCTGCAAGGTTGCCAGCTCTGCAAAACTCCGCCCGTTCAAGGGAAGCTCACTAATCTGGTCCGGAGCAACCAAACTAGCTATCGTTGCACTGGTGGTTTCGATCAGGGGCGCCTCCCCAGTAACCGTGATCATTTCGCTGACCTGGCCCGGTCTCAGGCTGAAGTCCACTAAAGCCTCACGACCGATGGTAATCTCAATCCCGGTCCGAACTTCCGTCGTAAAGCCAATCAGCTGAACGGAAACCTCGTATTGCCCAATGGCCAGGCCCGGCACGCGGTAACGACCTTGACCGTCCGTCGTAACCATTCGGACTGTCCCGGTAGCCAAGTGGCGAACAGTGATACTGGCCCCGGGCACGACCGCGTCCGACTGGTCTTTTACCGTACCCAAAATTGTACCGGATGTGCTTTGCGCCATTCCCAGGTTTGAGAATAGCAAGAACACTGCACACAAGCTTAGACTCAAACAGATTGTTTTTTTGCTTCGCATTGCCTCCCCCTTCCTCTTCAGCGAACTCGCTATTTGTTAGAATCTACTTCTAGCTTATCCACAAAAGGTTTCAGTCAATAAGTAGGACGCTAAGAGAATGCTATTCGAGAATAATTCTGCTTGGAGCATCTTGGAAATCCCCGCCCACCGTTGCAGTGACTAGATCCTGCAGATCCACATTTCTTCTGTGGTGATCTATATCGTCGAACCCTTTTAAATGACCTTTCGTGCCCGCCCAGGTATTGCACTTGTGGACTCAACCAGAGTACCTATGGTCTACTACCGATCACTTACCACGTAGTTGCCCCTGTTGGCTGCATGCCCACTTCTCTCGCCAGTGAAGAAATCAAATGCACCGTCTTTCCGCCAACTACGGTCATTAGAACTTTTGTTTGTGGTATTTCGTCTTCAGGAATGGTCAAAAAATCCCGGTCCAACACGATGAAATCAGCATATTTGCGTGGTTCCAAAGTTCCCAGCACGTTCTCCCGCAAAAGGTAATACCCGCCCCAACGAGTCAAAGCTTTCAATTGAGTAACTCGATCCGTCCTTTCCGCAGGCCCATAGACTCTTTGGTCCTTGTCATTAAACCGAGTCATACCCTTATGGATGAAGAAGAAGGTTTTCTCTGGTATCCACCGATCAATTTCGAATGTGTGCATGACGCCAGCATCATTTACACTCTTTCTCGGCACTGTCCAACCCGCATACTCAATCCCGTAGTTGCGGACCCGGAAGGTCATGTCATAATCGGTTCGGTCCTCCCATAGGACTGTATTGATCATGCTCGTCATCATCCCCAGCATCTTAATCCGGGGGATCTGATCGGGGCGTGGAGCACCAGAAGAATGGTCGAACGCGTGCCTTTTCGCTCGAATCTGATCGACGGTGAAGCCGGCTTCTCGACTCGCGATCTCGACCGCATCCATCAGGTAATCAATATCCTTATCTGCGTAGGAATGCATGGTGGCAATCCGTCCACCTGCCTTGATAATTCTCTCGAGGATTTCTCGGCCTTGGCTTCCGGGGGCAAAGCTGCATTGTTCCCGAGCCTTCACTTCAGGCCTTGCATTAATGGTTGTGCAACTGCCCCCTGCTCCTGCCCAGGCCCCAACATTCCAGAAATGGTCACTGCCGATTCCAAGTAAACCCGCAACGTAACTTAGGGTCTCGAAGCTCATGTCAGAACCGGTATAACCCCAGGCGAAACGTGCAGGGGCTTTGCCTAAAAACACCTGTTTGCCCATAAAGTAGGCAGTCTGCCCACAAACTCTATGGCTGCGGTTCTGTCATACCGATTTGACTCGAAAATGGTAGTGATTGAACGTAGCTCTCCATAAAC
>JACQGE010000137.1 GCA_016199675.1 Acidobacteriota bacterium
CATCTGCAAAGCGGATCTGGAAATGGGGGGAAAAGAGGCTGATGGGTAATCTCGACGAGGCCATCCAAACTTACTATTTGGTGAACAGCATGCCCCATGTTTTTTCCCAAAAATATGAGGATGCGGTTGGAGATTTGGCGGCGACCACAAAAGCAATCAGTGTTTATCTTGAATTGGAGGCGACGGATGAAATCCTGGCTAGCATTGCTCAGGAGTATTCCTTAGAGAGGGTAAAGCAAGTGCTAAAGGAAAGTCGCGCTGATCTCAGCCTTTTGGGCAAAGCTTATTACTATGTGCACAAGAAGATGCCTCCAGGAGCGATGAGAATGTTGCGCAAGGCACAGATCGGTGTACTGCTAAAACGAATTGGGTTTACGACCCTTCCGTTTGATCATAAGCGAGGATACTACCTGGATCATATATCGAATCGGGAAGGAGCGGAGGGGACGTGGCAGACCGAACTGACCGCAAGAGAGATTCAAACCATTACAGGCCGCTACTCCGCATGGCTTCGGGAAACAGGATATCTAAAATGATTGGCCTGAAAGATAAGCCTGTGTGCTTCAGCGAACTTCGAGGGGAAGCTGTGCCTCATACCAATGAATCGTCTGGCGCAGCCCTTCCCGTAGAGGGGTAGTGGCTTTGAACCCAAATTCTCTTTCGGCGCGGCTGGTGTCCAATTGTCGCCGGGGTTGGCCGTCGGGTTGCGATGGGTTCCACTGGATTTCTCCTGAGAATCCGCTCAGTTCTCGAATTAATTCTGCAAGTGCTTGGATCGTGATTTCTTCGCCAGAACCCAGGTTAACGGGATCGGGCTGGTTGTAACGCTCCGCCGCCTGAAGAATGCCTTCCGCCGCGTCTTCCACATAAATAAATTCTCTGGAGACTCCCCCACTACCCCATGCCACAACGGCATTTTCTTTCCTTTGCTTTGCTTCGATGCATTTCCGTATCAAGGCGGGGATAACATGTGAGGATTCCAGATCAAAATTATCCCCTGGGCCATAGAGATTGACCGGCAGCAAATAGATGCAATTAAATCCATACTGTTGACGATAGGCTTGTGCCTGCACGAGAAGCATCTTTTTGGCTAAGCCGTAGGGGGCATTAGTCTCTTCGGGGTAGCCATTCCAAAGAACTTCTTCGCGAAAAGGGACAACGGTGAACTTGGGGTAAGCGCAAATCGTGCCTAGACAGACAAATTTCTGGACGTTATGTTGTCGGGCATACTCGATCAATTGGATTCCCATGATGGCATTGTCGTAAAAGAACTTTCCTGGGTTTCTGAGGTTGGCTCCGATGCCTCCCACAACTGCGGCTAAGTGAATCACAAGGTCTGGGCGGTTTTGCTCGAGGAGCCGAAGGATTGCTTCCTTTTCCCGAAGGTCAAAGTCTCTGCTGCGAGGAACTATAATGTTCCGGCAGCCGCGCTTCCGGAGCTTCCCCACCAGGTGAGAACCCAGAAAACCGGCCCCCCCGGTCACAAGAACATTCTTGCTTTCCCAAAAGTTCATTGATTTGCTCTCCAGGAGCATCGTTATTCCAACGCTTGCCCTTGAGCGGATTGCACCGCCAATGTGACCGCGTTGCCCCACTGATGCCAGTCAGGAAACCGAGATCGCAGAATTGCGACCCCTTCTCCAACCGGGACCAGACCTTCCGCTTCCATATCAGCATCGATCATGATACGGACAAGCTCCTCGAAGCGAATTTTCGGTTCCCATGAGAGTTTTTGCCGTGCCTTGGCGGTATCGGCGATCAACAGGTCCACTTCGGTGGGCCGCAGGTATTTGGGATCCATCTCTACCCACTCTTTCCAATCGAGCCCTACGTAACCAAACGCTGCCGCCAAGAATTCTTTCACACTGTGCGGTTCTCCGGTTCCCAACACGTAATCATCGGGGCGCTCTTGCTGAAGCATGCGCCACATCGCTTCCACGTATTCTGGTGCGTATCCCCAGTCCCGCTTGGACTCCAGATTTCCTAGAAAAAGCTTCTTTTGTTTGCCAGCGAGGATGTGAGCAACCGCCCGAGTGATCTTGCGGGTCACAAAGGTCTCTCCCCTCCTTGGACTTTCGTGGTTAAAAAGGACCCCGTTACAACAAAAAAGCCGATACGCTTCCCGATAATTTACGGTGATCCAGTAGGCATAAACTTTAGCAGCGCCATAAGGGCTCCTTGGCTGAAAGGGGGTGTTTTCATTTTGTGGCGCGGGGGCATTGCCGAACATCTCGGAGGAGCTGGCTTGGTAGAAGTGGGTTTTAATGCCGCTGCGGCGGATCGCCTCGAGCAGCCGGGTGGTTCCCAAAGCCGTAATGTTCCCCGTGTATTCGGGCATCTCGAAGCTAACCCGGACGTGACTCTGTGCGCCGAGATGGTAAATCTCCTCCGGTTGGATGTTGTAAATCAAATTGGTGAGCTGCTCGCTACTGGAAAGGTCGCCGTAGTGTAATACGAGGCTGGCCTCCGGGTTGTGTGGATCCTGATAGATGTGGTCAATCCGGCGGGTATTGAAGGTGCTCGCGCGCCGGATGATCCCGTGCACCTGGTATCCCCGCGACAGGAGAAATTCCGCCAGATAGGAACCATCCTGACCGGTGATGCCAGTAATCAGTGCTCGTTTCGCCACAATTCCTCCTACTCGAACCGCTTCCATCCGATCTTTTCAAGAAAAAGGCAGACAATAAATTCCGTATTATAAACCAAGTAACGCTTCCAAAGCCTGCGCGGCTCATGGAAAAGTCGAAAAAGCCATTCGAAGCCGGATTCACGCATCCATCGCGGAGCTTGCCGAATCCGTCCCGCATAAATATCAAAGGCTTGCCCTACCCCCACCATGACTGGAACTTGAAGCCGCTGACGGTGCTCATACATCCATCGTTCCTGCTTCGGGCATCCCAAGCCCACCCAGAGAATCTCCGGAGCTGCTCGGTTGATCGTTTCCACAATCTGACCATCCTCCTCTGGCGTCAACGGACGGAAGGGGGGAGAATAAGTGCCAACTATTTTCAGGAGTGGACAATTACTCCGCAAGCTTTCGATCAATGCTTCAGCAACGCCAGGAGCTCCACCATAAAAAAAATGGCCAAATCCTTCTTGGTGGGTTTCTTTACAAAAATCCCAGAGCAAGTCCGGCCCATAAACTCTCCTCCGAAGGGAATGGCCGCGCGAACGGCCCAGCCAGACCAGCGGCATTCCGTCGGGGACGGATAGGTCCGCCGCACACAGCACCTCTCGAAAAGCGGCATTGTGCTGGGCTTCCACCACGCTGTGGACGTTGGTCAACGTAATGTAGTGCGTGCCGTCTCTGTTTCGAATCCATTCTTCCATTCTTCCAATAACGTCCGGGATTTGAAGCATGTTGACCCGAACGCCAAGTAAATGAATCGAGGGAACGGACTCAGAGGAAGCAGAAGATTCTGTCATAACCCTTCGCTATGTCCCTTGGCATTAGACATTGAGCCGTAGCAATTGCGTAATGTCGTCCTGCGCAGTCAATTTTGCGCCGGGGCGCGCCGCGCAAAAAGAAAACTATGTCGGGACTGATTAATTGCCAAATGGAAAACCCGAACTTCGATTTCTGTAAACCCAATCGCCTCCACAGTTCTGCACAACCAGCCGATCTCATACTGTAGCTCACGCACAATGGGTCGGCACCACCCTTTGCGGATCCAATACCGGAGGAAGTCCGCCCTTAAGTCGCCTACCTTTTTCCGAAGCCGGTAGAAAAACTTAAAGAATGTGCCCTTGGTCGGCCAGTTGTATATCGGAAATTCAATCATCATACAGCCGCCGGGAACAAGAACCCGGTGCATTTCACGGAAATAAATGATCGCGTCCGAGAGTCGATCAAAATGCCGGAACACGAAGGTAGAAAAAACCGCCGTAGCAGAGCCATCTGCTACGGGCAGCGTCTCACCATCCGTGACATAGTAGGTAGCTTCTGGAGCATGCCTTCGGGCCAGCTCGATCACATCGGGCGATATGTCGATGGCATAAACTTTTCGAAAGCACCCTGTCAACTGCCCCGTAAGGCGACCCGCACCGCAGCCGATTTCAATACAACAGTGGGGGTCAAAGCCGTATTGGGACCATTGGGAGAGGAAGTCTTTCCACTCAGATTCACCCGTGGCATAAAATTCTTGCTCCGTCCACGGATTCTCCCCCGTCTTTTCCCTGCCGGGCCAACTGGCAACGCCATACAGGGGATCGGTCTTGCCCCACATGATCCATTCAATTCGGGAACGCATTCGTTTCACAAATCCGTAATAGCTCTATTAAATGTAAACTCTTCGCACGTAACCCTCCCGCTGGAGCCAGCGGGCCGTTTCCTGAATCCCCGCTTCCAAGGAATAGGGAGGCTCTCCAAAAGCACTCATAGTAGGTTCCATATGTGTCAAATATTCCTCGGTCATGCTCTGAAGACGTGATGAATAAATTGGAAACTTGATGCCCAAGAGTAAGCAAGCATCTCCAAACCAGGCGAGAAGGCGGAGAAACGTTCTGGGTACTACCCTGGCATCTTTCCCTGTCAAAGCGCGCGCGAAGCCACTGACCCAGTCCAGGAGAGAGATGGGTCTGTCCCCGACATAGAAAACTTTTCGGTCCACCACCTCTGCGGGCGCTCGCAGAATCTGCTGAATTTGAAAGACAACATTGCCGACATAGCCATAACAGCGGAACACCGGCTTCCCGCTCGGATGGAAGTAAAGCCCGCGAGAGAGAACGTGCCAAAACTCATGCGGGTACCGGGGATGCCACGGCCCCCAAATATTGGTGGGGCGAATGATCGTCCAAAGGCAGCGAAGGTTCGCAGCCCGGAGGAGCCGCTCGGCAATCACTTTGCTTTCCCCATACGCTGTATGCGGATCATAGTCCTCGTCATGCTGCGGCACCCTTCCCGGCTTCAAGACATACTGAGTGGAAGTGTGAACAAAGCGCAGCACGCTCTCGCTTTCCTGGATCATCTCCAGCAGATTGGCTGTCCCTTCGGTATTCACCTTATAGTCTTCCACACGAAGATGAGGCCAGGTGTCCGTGCGAGCTGCTAGATGGATCACATGCACGGGCTGGAATTCTCCGAATTCTTTCTGAAGGGAGTCCCGGTCCAGAATATTACACTGTCTCCAAAACGTTCGATGAGATTTCTCGTTTGGCTCAGCAATATCCAGGTTGCAGATTTCCTCGCCTTGCCGCAGCAAAACATCCACCAGGGTGGTGCCGATAAAACCGCTTCCGCCGGTGACAAGGGTCTTCATTTTTGCAGTTCAAGCCGGCAGTTCGGCGACAGACCGAAACACAGTTTTCATCCGGTCGTGGAATTTTTCGTTGGTAAAGTTTTCCAGGTAGCGCCTTTGGCCTTCTTGTCCCATCGTTCTCCGCAATTCGGGATCCCGAATCAGTTGCTCAAGCCGCGCGGCCAATGCTATGGGGTCTTTCACCGGCACCAGAAAACCACAGACCCCATCTTGCACTACCGAAGGGATTCCTCTCCAGCGGGTGGCGATGACCGGTAAACCAAAACTCATCGCTTCCAGCAGGACAATCCCAAAGGTCTCTGTTTCGTGGTGCGTTGGAAAGCAAAAAATATCCGCCCGGGCAAACTGCTCCCATTTTTTCGCTCCGGTCAAGACACCGAGAAATGAGATGCGATCCTCTAAATCACACGCTTGCACCACCTGTCGAACCCGCAGCTCAAATTGTGGCGATTCAAAGGCACCCATGAATCGAGCCTGAAAGAAAATACCTCGTTTCGCCAAAAGACAGCACGCCTCCAGTAACGTAATGACCCCCTTCGATTCTGATAACAATCCGACATTGAGCATGCAAATCGGTTGGTCCAGCGAGGAAAGCTTCCGTTCACCACTCAGGTAGGCACCTGACTCATCTTCAATGCCGTTTGGCACCACGAATTCCCTTTTCGCGCGCACGGCCTTTCCGTCCTCGTGGGTATATTCTGACAGACATATAGCGGCATCCGGATAGAAATAGGCTAACCGGCATAAGAAACGCAACCCTGCTGAACTTGAATGATAGAAATCTCCCAGGCCGGCAGCGTGGAAGTGAAAAATGGTTTTCCGAAACAGCCGTCGAGTCGGGATCAAAATCGCCAGGTCGCGCAGAACCGGAATCCTGTTCGTACCCGCGGGCGGGTAATAGAGAATATCTGCCCCATGAACGAAACGAGCAATTAGGATGCGAAGAATCAGCCAGCAGAGTTTGAAGAGCTTGCGAACCTTGAACTTTCCGCTCTCATCCAGCTCCCGCGAGAATGCCATTCGGACGTGGACCAAGCGAATCTCCTCGCCATAACTCCCTTTCAGCATTTTTCCAATCATGATCGCCTGCCCTCCAAACGGAGGAGGAGTCTGCCCCACGACCAGAATTTTCGAGACTCTCTTGCTCCCAGAGAACACTTCCCGACCCTCGTCACTTTGCGAATTAGTTCGCTCAGCTAAAAAAACGTGGTTACCCCCTTCTGTCAAGTACTCCATACCCCTGTGTGCTGAGGCGGCTGGGCCATAACCGATCCAATCCACAGGCGGCCAATTGGATTGCTGCGCACATCAAAGCGGTCAGTGGTCCGAGGATTGGACGGGGGTATAAATTCCCTTTCGTTCCCACGGTTGCACCCGCCGAGCCATAGAGGAATCCAGAAAACCGATAACCCAAATCCAGCCAAGCCCCGCCCCTTTCCGTTATCTTTTCGACCGTCCAACCGTTGGCTTTCATCAAGTACAACAGCCAATGCTTCGTGAAGCGACAATAGTCATGGGGTTCTTCGTGAAGTTGTTCACTGAAAGGAACCGTTAGCAAAAGCCTTGCGCCGGGTTTGGCTACACGCGCCATTTCCTTCAAGGTGTGAGCTGGATCCAGAGTATGTTCCAAGACCTCCGTGCAAAGAATACTGTCGAAAGTGTGATCTGCAAAGGGCAAGGCTAGAACTGCGGCAAATGCATCTGTTTTTAGGAATCCATGCATGGTAGAGGGGAGATCGATGCCGATGTGTGGTCTTGTATTGGGAACCAATTGTGCGTAGGGTTTTTTCCCACAGCCCACATCCAGGAGTCTTCCCCGTAATTTCGGACCTTTCGAGGCCACAAATCTCGTGATTTCGCGCAGGGCCAAGTGCCGAGGGTGCAACCAAGTATCCAGCAGATGTTTTTTTATAGAGTTCCACATCTGGAATGCAAATGTTGGCGATCCTTGGCAGCACCGTGTGGGTATGGAAAGCTAAAGACCCCGTGCAGCCGGCTCAGCCTTTGCCGCAAGATACCTGTCCGCTGCAGCAATCACCTCTTGCAATCCTTCCTCCAGGCTAATCCTGGGCTTGAATCCGCCCGTGGCCTCATAGAATCGAGAAAGATCTACCGCCTTGTGGGGTGCGCCTTCCGGCCGGTCGGTTTCAAATACAATAGGACGCTCGTTATGTCCCGACAAACGCAAAATCAGCCGTGCTAAGTCCCCAATGCCAATATCGTCGGGACCGCTTACATTCACAGGAAGACCGTTGGCGTAGTTTGCAGCGATGCGGAGTATTGCTTCGGCCGCATCCTGCGCGTGTAAAAAACTCCTTCTCTGTTGCCCCGAACCCCAGACGCGGAGGGGGTTCTCCCCCTGGAGGACTCGCAGCACAAGGGCAGGTATTACGTGGGGTTCCGGCAAATGGAACGGATAACGCGGTCCGTAGGCGTTGGGAGGGCGGACAATTGCGATTTCAAGATTATACTCGGCTTGGAAGTAGCGAACTTGCAATTCTGTCATCCGCTTCGCCCAGCCGTACCCCTCGTTGTCTTTTTCGGGGTTACCGTGCTCGGAATCGTCTTCTCGAATCGGACCTTTCAGACCGTCAGGATAGACACAGGAACTGCTGGCTACCAATACGCGCCGCACATTGCTTTCGACGCAGGCTTGCAGCACATTCAAAGATGTCATCAGTGTCGAAGTAAACATCTCTCCGTGATGCAATTGGCTGTAGCCGACTCCTACGGTTCTGGCCGCCAGATGCAGAACTACGTCCATGTCCCTTGTTACCAGTCGGCAAAGATTCAGATCTCGGAGATCGACTGTGTAGAATTCGATATCAGAAATGCATGTAGAAAGATTGTCGAGATTTCCGCGCTCTAGATTATCGGCCACTCGCACGCGGGCGCCGCTTCGCACCAGCAGTTCCGTCACGTAAGACCCGATCAGTCCAGCGCCACCGGTCACTAGAACCCGGCGCCCTTTCCAAAAACTCATATGTCTTCCTCCATATCTTTTTACCTTTATCACTCCAAATAGGACCAATACAGCAAGCTGCTTTATTTCTTTCCACCTCTGTTGTACTACTGCATGGCTACCTTATTTTTCAGACCACTGTCGAAAATAATAGCCTTTCAGTGCCTTGAGTGTATACCTCTTGGCCCGTGCGGCGCCTCTTAGAGCCAGAAGAGTTGTTCTCTGTACCGCAGGGGGGACCCGTCGCAGGAACTCGTCATGTTGCAGCACTGCTCTATCATGCGCCTGCCGCACCTCATTCTTGTAGCTCACTGATGTGCTCCCCGGATGAACCCTAAAATCTGTTAGAATGGCGCTGAGGTGGCAAAAAGTATAACCCTTTAACGCAAGACGGAGAACAAATTCAAAATCCAAGGCATAACGGTAACTGACATCAAAGCGGTTGCCGTCAGCAAAAACAAGCCTCCGAAAAAACATGGCCGGGGGCACAATATACAGATGAGGCACGTATTTCAACATAAATAAATCGTAGTCCAGTTCGCACCGTACCTGGAGGACCCGCCCCTCAAGATCGATCCGGCGGTAGTCGCCATAGAGCACATCACCTTGGGGATTTTCTCTGGCAAACGGCACCATTTTCTCAAAGCAACCCGGCAGATAGTAATCATCCGCATTGAGCCAGCCGATCAAATCTCCCGTAGCCATCTGGAATCCCTTATTCAAAGCATCACTTTGCCCTTGATCTGGCTCAGAAATCCAACGAAGGTGGGGGTAGCTCTTTAAGACACCTATTGTTTCGTCTGAAGAACAATTGTCAATTACAATATGCTCCAGATCATCGTAGCCCTGGCTCAGGACGCTTTCTATACATTCCCGGATGAACTCCCCTTGGTTGAAGGACGGGGTTACGATGGAGATCTTGGGCTGTCCGCCATTCGATTCCACGAAATTTTTGCCTCCTAGTTTCCACGCTTGGTGGTTTTTCCGCAAATGAGATCCCATACCAGAGCAAAATCAATGAGATGATGGCTGGTCCACCTGCAAAAGTATCGCTGACAATACTAAATAAGCAAAAGGCTATCCACACGAGGCCGAAGGCCACGATCCATTCTGTCGGGAGATGAAGGGTCTGTTTCCTAGTGGCATGCAATAAGTTCACCGCCTTTATAGAAATCAAGAGACTCAGCATGCCAAAAACTAATACTCCGAGCCATCCGAAGTGATAGTACAGGCCGACCCAACCCAAATGCACATAGACGCCCAGCGGAGCACCTTCTGTCGAGAAGGGCTTGGCAAACGCGCCAACCGCCATCTGCCACGGAGTCCGCACTTGGCTAATGGCATTCTCGGCATCGCGAATTCGCCAGCCCAGTGTGTCAAAGTCCCTGAGCCGCTCGGTTTGGAGGCCCTCCAGAGTCTGCATTCTTTCCGCCATGGTCGAGACGATCCCCCCGCTGAAAAACTCAACTAGGATCATGACAACTGCCAGCGCGAGAAGAAGCCCTGCGACTTTTTGTCTCCGCTGAGGATTTAGCATCACTCTCCATCCCAGGTACAACGCAACGCAAATCCCCAGCACAAGAAAGAACGATCGGCCGAATGTGGGGAGCAGTCCGAAGAGGAGAAACAGCCAAGCCGCCACCAGAAGCATATTTCTGCGGAGGAAGGGCAAAAGACCTACCGCAGCCAACAAAACATAAAAGGTGCCTTGAGAGTAAACGCGCACATTGCCCCCCAATAGGGTAGTGAAGGCCGTACCTACATCCGGATCGGCGTATTCTGGAAATAGCGCGTACAGGTGAAGCAGTCCAGCCATCAGTAAGGCGATGATAAGGTAATACTTTAGGCAGGTTTCATATTGCTCCTTGGTGCGGACTAAACTGATAAGAGGAAAAATGAAAAAGTAATGGATTAACTGCTTCACGTTCCAAAACCAATAGATGTGATTCCTCTCCTCCAAAAACCGACTAACTGCTGAAATAGCAATGATGATCAGGCACGCAATCCAGATTTTACTCAAAGAACTGTGGAAACGCTTCGTGCGGTCGAAGAGGATCACCTTAATTGCAAAAACTGCATAAATGACGCAGGTAATGAACTCGCCCGCCGGAATACCTAATATCGGGAATTTCTTCGTCGGTATAATTGCATTTAGAAGAAAAATTACGAATAGCCAGAACATGTCTCACTCTTTTAGTTTGTTGCAGTTCTATCAAATCATCGCAGGCCCTAATAACCCCTTGACAATATTGAACCTCAGGGAAGTTTGTAGCTAACGATGGGCGTGAAGATAGCCTCGTAAAGGAGCATGCGGGATGCGCCGGACATTGAAGCCAACCTCTCGAAGCAAGTCTTCAAGCTCTGTTATCGTGGAACCGCCCATTTCCAGGTGATACTCTAGTGCGATCCTTTCGATCGCGGCTAATGTTTCAGCCGGTGCATTTAGAAGAATTTGGTATTCTGACCCCTCGCAGTCAAGTTTTAGCAAATTACACGTTGTGACATTGAACTGCTCGAATACATCAGCGAGTGTCAAAACTGGCACGGCGCCGATTGGCCGAAATTGATTTCCGCGGTTGTCATTGGAAAGGAGGGAATTCCCCCATTTCTCCGCTTCTCGAGAGTACAGAATAGCCTCTCCGTGTTTCCCTCCGCAAGCAGCCTGAAGAAACACGATGTTGGAGAACCGGTTGGCCACGATGTTCGATTGCAAGAACTCACACGTTTGTTGCGTAGGTTCAAGGCAGATCACACGCGCATTCGGATTGTTTGCGGCGACCCACAACGCGAACATACCCACATGGGCGCCAATGTCAACCACAACCTTCGCTCGAGAAACATCGAAGCCTTTATCAACATAACAGTGATTGATCCAGACCTCCTTGAAAATAATGAAAAGCGGTTCCTCCGATGGTCCCTCGATGGTGAGGCCGTTCCGCAAGTCGATACGTCCCACCTTGCGCCGAAGAGCAAGCTGGAAGAAACTACGGAGCGTAACCCCGCTGCGAGCGAGCCCAAAAGCCGTCCTGAGTTTGGTAGCCACACTCATGCGTTACTCCTTGATCCCAAGAGCTGTTTGACTTCGTCGAAATCAATCCATTTGGTCAACGCGATGAAGCTGTAATAGGCGGCCAAAGGACACGCCAACGCCATTGCCAACTGAATTACCCCTTGGACGGGCCGGAATTGCTGAAAAAGCAATGTCGCCACCAGAAGGGGAAGCCCCACTACTGCGTGAAACTTATAGACGTGGTTGTAGTGGTCTGCGAAACCCACGTCGAAATGTCGTTTGGCTACATAAAAGGCAAACACGACCCAAACGGGACTCGCTAAAGCTATAGCCAGCGCTGCACCGGTCACGCCGGCCCAATGAATGAGGGGGATCGCCATTCCAGACACAAGAACCATCGCGGCGAGCGAAAACGCTGCGACCAGTTGGGAATAGCCCAGGCCAAGCGCTATGAAGAACGGTATACCCCCAATGGATCCGATAAACGAAGCTAGACAGAGCAATAGCATGGCTAGCCATGACTCTTCGGCAAAGGAATTCCCCATCCAGACGCTGAGGATGGGCCGAGAAAAGATACCCATCAAGGCTAAAATAGGCAAACTGAGCACCGCATTGTACTTGGCGGCGCGTAAAAAGATATCCTTCAATTTTTGTCGGTTTCCCCCCGCGGCCATTTCGGCGCTGAAGGGTAAAAGCACCATAATGCTGGTGCTCAGGAAACCGGTAAAACCGATGATGATCTTGAAAGAAACTGTGTAGTACGTCACCGCAGAAGGTCCGGCTATGGCACTGAGCAAAAAGCGCATAAAATAAACGTTGAATGATTGAGAAAGTATGCAAATAAACATGAACACGCCAAAATTAAACATCCGCCAAAAACTTTCTTTGTCGAATGCAAAGGATATGCGCCATTGAGGAAGGTTTCGTCTGGCCGCGCGAAAATAAATGACAAAAATAACCAGGGTAAACAATACCGTCGCATAGATGGCGGCCTTCAATTGGCCGCCCAGAAAGAGCACAATTACGAGACCAACATTCACGACCATATCCCGGGCGATGCCGATTTTGCTGGTAATGTCGTATCGGTGCAAACCCATCAACAACGATCTCATTGTTCCCGAAAGCATGTAAAAGAAGAACCCGATTGCACAGGCAATGAGGCCCGTCTTGGCGCTGTCCCAAGAAGCGGGAGGGATACTGAGCCAGCGAAGGATCGGGTCAGCAAAAGCGATCAAGACTCCTGAGGCGAGACCCCCTATCAGAATTTGGATGCAGACCGCCGTGTTAATAGATCGGTTCAGTGCTCCGTAATCATTGGCTACCTTATGCTGGGGAATAAACTTGACCAGGCTTTGTCCCAACCCGAGATCGAGCATGGCGTAGTATCCCGTTAGGCTGGTCAAGAGGGCATAAATGCCGTAGCCTTCCACTGTCAATTTGCGCACGATGTAGGGCGTGACGAGAATCGCAAGAAGGACGGTCGTAGCCCAACCGCCCGAGTTGAACAACGCACTTGTGAGAAGCCGGGGTCGTGCAGGGCTTTCATTCGTCAAAGCAGCCGTCCCCTCCAACGTGGCTCTCCTTATGAATTAAACTGCGGCGTCATTATCCGAAAGGAACTTTCACATCCGATAGAACCGAAACCTGTGACTCATGCTTGGATGTACGGAGCCCACCCGCAACCGGAATCGCTGAGGGCCGAGGTCGTCGAGCACTTGGTGGGGAATAGACGGATGTTGATTCGTTCCCAAGTACGCGCTAAGCAAATTAATAAAGCAGATCATGGGCTAAATGTGGCGCTTCCACTCCGCACATCATTGCCCACCCCGCAGTGAACCGGGCCTTTATTCTACCCATGCTTTCTCTGCAAAGCAAGCATCCGTTCTCGCCGAGATGATGCGGGGGTTTGATTCCGGGGCAAAGAAATAGAACGGCATTGGCCAGAAAATTGCGATGGTTCTTCTGTGGGGTTGCCTATTCGACGATCACTCGTTAAAATACCACTTCTCGCGCAGCATTCTAAAGACAACGGAAGAATGTCCAGAAAAATGGAGGAGCCAGTGAGCAAGGTTAGGAATTCCACCGGCACGCACGTTCTTGTGACGGGGGCGTTCGGCTACATCGGCTCCATTCTCTGCGAACACTTATTGGACGCCGGTTATCGAGTGACGGCCCTCGACAACCTGATGTACGGCGAATCCGGGCTATTTCATCTTTGCAGCAATCCATGCTTCGAGTTTGTATTCGGGGATGCGCGGGACGAAACCCTTCTGCGGCACTTGATCCCTGGCGCAGACGTGTTGATTCCTCTCGCTGCCGTGGTCGGAGCTCCGGCCTGCGACCGCGATCCCCTGCTGGCCCGCTCCGTCAATCTGGAGGCGGTCCGGCTGTTAAACCGGCTCCGCAGCCCCCGGCAGTTGGTTATCTTTCCCACCACCAACAGCGGATACGGAACTCAATCCGGCGAGGTCTGCTGCACCGAAGAGACGCCCTTGGATCCCATTTCTCTCTACGGCCAAACCAAGGTGCAGGCGGAAACGGAGCTATTAGGCAACCCCAACACCATTACTCTTCGGCTCGCTACGGTGTTTGGCATGTCTCCTCGGATGCGTCTCGATCTGCTGGTGAACCACTTCGTCTATGTGGCCCTTACGGATGGTTATGTGGTCATCTTTGAGAAGGATTTTAAGAGAAACTATATTCATGTTCGTGATGTAGCCGATTGCTTTATTCATTGTATTGAAAACGCTCCGCAAATGGTTGGCCGACCTTATAATGCGGGTCTGGATACTGCAAATCTCTCGAAGGAGGAATTGGCTCTCAAGATCCAACAGCACGTGCCAAATTTCTATATCCACTTCGCTTCGGTTGGGAACGATCCGGACAAACGGAACTATGTGGTTTCCAATCAACGGTTGCGCCAAGCGGGATTCGAGGCCCGGCGATCGCTCGATCAAGGAATCCAGGAGTTGATGAAGGGCTACCAAATGCTAGGGCGGGGACGATTTAGAAATATCTAAAAAACCTTGAGATTTAGCATGATCCAATTACTGGATGGTTGGTCTTCACAGGTTTCTTTGCAGAAAGGATCGGGGAAAACGTAGGCGTCTATAAGAACGTCTATAGTTGTTTGAATCGGAGAGGCGAGACGCATGATCATCAGTCGGACACCATTGCGGATTTCCTTCTTTGGCGGTGGCACAGACTATCCCCTCTGGTTTCATTCGCACCGCGGCGCCGTGTTAGCCACGACGATTGATAAATATATTTACGTTTCCTGCCGCTATTTGCCGCCGTTCTTCGATCACCGGGTCCGGATTTCTTACTCCAAAACAGAACTGGCAAATTCCGCGAGCGAAATCGAGCATCCTTCTGTTCGGGAGTGTATGCGTTTTCTCGGCGTGGAATCCAACGCCGAGATTCACACCGACGCCGATTTGCCGGCACGAACCGGCCTGGGTTCCAGTTCGAGCTTTACGGTCGGCCTCTTACACACGTTGCATGCCCATAAGGGGCAACTAGCGACCAAGATGCAGTTGGCCCAGGAAGCCATCCACGTTGAACAAGAACTGATCGGTGAAAATGTGGGCTGCCAGGACCAGATACTGGCCGCCTTCGGCGGGCTGAACCGAATTGAATTCAAAGGCAAAACAGAACATAGCGTCGCTCCAATCCCACTCCCCAGCGAACGATTGGCGCAATTCGAGCAACACCTCATGCTTTTTTATACTGGCATTTCTCGGATGGCTTCCGCCATTGTGGCGGAACAACTGAGCCGGTTAGAAGAGAAGGAAAAAGAATTGGGGGAGATGTACCGCTTGGTGGAAGATGGGGTGAAGGAACTCACTGCCAATAACAGTTTGAGCAGCTTTGGCAAATTATTGCATGAGAGCTGGATGCTCAAACGATCACTCTCATCGCAAATCACCAATCCCCTCGTGGACGAAGCGTATGCGGTCGGCCATAGTATGGGAGCCTATGGCGGCAAGTTGCTGGGGGCGGGGGGCGGGGGTTTTCTATTGCTTTTTGCGGACCCAGCCTGCCAGCCGCGAATCCGGGAAAGATTATCGAAGCTTCTTTACGTTCCCGTAGCGCTCGAATCCACAGGGAGCCAGATCATCTTTTATCAACCCGGTTATCAAAACAACTCCCACTCTCGGACGACTCCAATTCAAAATTCGTTCTGAAACGTGCCCGCTGTATGATGCCTCCGTTCAATGTCCCCCTGAAAGAATCGTTGTCGCTGATTTTTATTTCTGCTTGAAATGTGGAGAGTCTTCCTGCATGATGATCCTTCCCTGGCCCCTGCGAAGCGGAAACTCTGACAATGCACCCTAGATATGGAAGCCAAGTCATTGAAGTGCGGGCAATTGGCGGCTGCAATACTGGTCGGAGGCTTAGGGACCCGGCTATCTTCCGTGCTGGCTGGCTCTCCTAAGGTGCTGGCTCCGGTCAGGGGACGCCCCTTCCTTGCCTATTTGTTCGATCAGTTGGAAGCAGCCGGCTTCCAGCGCGTCGTGCTTTGCACGGGTTATCTCGGGGAACAGGTGCAACTGGCCTTCGGAGACCGATACCGCGGATTAAATCTGACCTACTCGCAGGAAAAAGAACCTCTAGGCACTGGAGGTGCCCTGCGCCTGGCATTCTCGACGCTGGACAGCGATCCCTTCCTGGTTATGAATGGCGATTCTTACTGTGATGCTGATTTGGATCAGTTCGTGGAATGGCATCAAACTCATCCGGGAGAGAATACTCTCCTAGTAACCTACGTCCCCGATACGCGCCGATTTGGGCGCGTAAGACTCGACCCTGCTGGACAGATTCTGAGCTTCGAGGAAAAACACGCCGATCCGCCAGAAGGGAATCATCCCGGCGTTATGGATGAAACACTTGGCGGATGGATTAACGCAGGAATCTATCTCCTTTCCAGACGCTTCCTTTCTTCTATACCCTCGAACAGACCTGTTTCTCTCGAACGCGACATTTTCCCCGCTTGGGTCGGGCGCGGATTGCGAGCTTACCAGGTTCGTATTCCTTTCCTCGACATTGGGATTCCGGAATCCTATGCCGCCGCCTCCAGTTTTTTAACCGATCATTTTCGTTTTTCCCGTCCAGATGATCCAACGCCCCACAATTCCTGTCACTTGGTTCTGCTGGATCGCGACGGCACAATCAACGTCGAAAAGGAGTACCTTTCCAACCCCGATGATGTGGAACTGTTGGACAATGCCGCCGAAGGCATCCGGCGCCTGCGGAACCTGGGCCTGAAAGTCGTTGTCATCACGAATCAGTCCGGTGTTGGGCGCGGTTATTTTGAGCAAAGCACTTTGCAGCGCATCCATAAACGGCTACTCGGTTTGTTAGCGGCGGAGGGCGCCCAACTCGATGGTATCTATGTTTGTCCTCATCATCCGGACGACGGCTGTGGCTGCCGCAAGCCGCAGGTCGGCTTATTGCGGCAAGCGGCGGAGGAGTTTAAGGCTGATCTGGCACAGGCATTCGTCATTGGGGACAACTTAGGCGACATCGAAGCGGGACGACGCGTGGGAGCTACAACTCTGTTGGTGCGTACGGGGTATGGCGCAGACATCGCAACCCGTGGAGGGGTTGACGCGAATTATGTGGTTGCCGATTTGGCAGAGGCTGCCGAGGTGATCGCGCAACTAGTTGGCAATCAGCGAGAAGCAATCCCTTCTCCTAATCGATCATAGCGGAACCGGAAGGGGCGTTCAGGGGTGAAAAGATGAATAGCCTGGAAGCGCGCGAACGGGTTCGTACTCATCTGCTCGCCAGCGCAGAGACCAAGCGCCGTATCGCCGACACCTGCCTGGAGGATATTCTGACGGCGGCAACGATCATTACCGAAGCGCTTCGTGCAGGCGGCAAAGTTATGCTTTGCGGGAATGGAGGGAGTGCAGCAGACTCTCAGCATATTGCTGCCGAACTGACCAGCCGCCTGAGCGCTGAATTTGAGCGTCCCGCATTGGCGGCGGTGGCATTGACTACCGATACTTCTTTTCTGACCGCCAATGCGAATGATTACGGGTTTGGATATGTTTTTGAACGGCAAGTGGAAGCGCTTGGACGCAAGGACGACGTGCTCGTTGGCATCAGCACCAGCGGTAACTCTGAAAACGTAGTGCGAGCAATCCGATCCTGCCGAGAACGAGGGATCAAGACCATTGGCCTGCTGGGAGGCACCGGCGGCCAGATTCGAAATTTAGTGGATGTGGCTATTGTTGTGCCCAGCACCAGTACACAGCATATTCAAGAGGGACATATCGCCATCGGTCATATTGTTTGCGATTTAGTGGAAAGGGCGATTTTTGGCCAGGCCATCCCGCAAAGAAAAGTTTAGTGGTCCTCCTATTTCGGCGAATGGATGTGCGAAGGGATATTTATGACTAACTGGATTGAGAAGCGCGTACTCGTAACAGGCGGCGGCGGTTTTTTGGGCAGCCACGTAGTCGAGAAACTGCAGAAGGCCGGTTGTAAACACATCTTCGTAGTGCGAAGCCGGGACTATGATTTGACCAAGGAAGATGCTGTCGCCAGTCTTTTCGCTAATTTGAAGGCAGGAAAGCACGGCTGGCCATCGGCAACCGGGAATGGGCGGCCCGCCGTGGATATTGTCATCCACTTGGCCGGACTTGTCGGAGGCATTGGGGCCAACAAGGCTCGTCCCGCCGATTTCTTCTATCAAAACCTCATGATGGGCGTCCTAACCATGCATTACGCCTGGAAAGCGGGGGCAGAAAAATTCGTGGCGGCAGGGGCAGGATGCGGTTATCCGGAGCATGCGCCTATCCCATTGAAGGAAGAATCGTTCTGGACTGGCTTTCCGCAGCAGGAGAGTGCGCCGTACTCGCTGGCGAAACGGATGCTGCACATCCAATCGCTCGCCTACTGGCGGCAGCACCGGTTTCCTGCCATCATCACTGTTCCGGGAAACATTTACGGACCTTACGATAACTATGATTTGGAAGATGCTCATGTGATTCCAGCGCTGGTCCGCAAATTTATCGAAGCCTCCGACGGCGGGAACCGGCGAACTGCGGGCGGGGAAGCGCCCACTGTGGTTATCTGGGGCTCCGGCAAACCAACCCGCGACTTTGTCTATGCCGGCGATGTGGCGGAAGGCATCTTGCGGGCGGCAGAGGTTTATGATCGGCCAGAGTTGGTGAATCTATCCTCAGGCCAGGAGACCAGCATTCAGCAGGTCGTGAACCTATTGAAAGAAGCTACGGGGTTTGAGGGGAAGTTGGTGTGGGATACCAGCCGTCCGGACGGGCAGGCCCGTCGCCTGTTTGATGTCGGGAAAGCGAAACGCGACCTTGGATTCGAGGCCCGAACTAGTCTTGCTGAGGGCCTTCAACGAACGGTAGATTGGTACCGCGCAAAGGAAAAAGAAGGCGCCATCCGCCTGCACTCTCAACCTTCCCTCTGAAGATTTACTGTGATGCAGAAATTAACTTTTTTCGGCCTCATTTTTTGCCTTTATTTCGCGGTACTGGCCTTTGGGGGTATGGAGATAACCCTTTTTGCCGCTATACAACTCCTTGTTTTTATTCTATTCGGACTGGCGCTCTGGACGGGCGACCCTGCAACTTTTCTTCCCTGGAAAGGGCCAGCGGTACTGTTTAGCTACGTAGCCATCCAATCCCTGACTCTCCGGACAGACTTTTTTCTTGTGCAGGAAAATCTGCTGAAACTTCTTACCTACCTGTGTTTCTTCTTGCTCACAGTGCAACTCTGCTGGAACCGCCGGATCCGATACCGATTGGTCCTGGCATTAATTGGGCTGGGATTGCTGGAAGCGTTATACGGTATTGTCCAATATTTAAGCGGATGGCAACAAATCTTTGCGTATAAAAAGATTCTCTATACCGATCGCGCCACCGGCACTTACATCAATCCCAATCATTTTGCCGGTTTTCTGGAAATGGTGCTGCCCCTGGCGCTGGCTTTGGCACTCTATCGGCTAAGCGCTGGGAGCACGCTGGGGGCATCTCCGCCCTCCGAGAGGAGATCGCCTTCAGACCAAGCAGGACTGGCGCCGGCGTTTTTTTTCTTTTTTGCCAGCATGGTTCTCTTTCTGGGTATTTTTTTCTCTCACTCCCGCATGGGAATCTTCAGCTCCCTGGCGGCGGTGGTGGCGGTGGGTGTCCTATGGATGAGCATCTCTATGCATCGTTTGCTGGCCACGCTCGTCCTGGCTACGTTTTTGGTGGGAGCAGGCGTGGCGGGAATTTGGGTAGGGATGGAACCCGTTTTGGAACGCTACGAGTTCATGGAGAGCGACTATTTGCTCCGTAGCGGTGTGTGGGCGGACACGGTTTCCCTGATCCGGGAACATCCACTTTTCGGAACGGGATTGGGCACTTTCATAACTGCCTACCCTCGCACTCAAACGACGGCTTTGGGTTTTCTGGTGGACCATGCCCACAACGACTATTTAGAGTTGACTGCGGAACTTGGCATTCCTGGAGCTTTGTTGCTTTTTGGGCTGATTTTGACCGTTTTATGGCGGGCAGTCTCTGTCTTTTACAGTTCGTTTCACCAACGCGATCGCTTTCTGCTTCTAGGCTGCTGTAGCAGCATTTTGGCCATTCTGTTCCACAGCTTCACCGACTTCAATTTGCAAATTTCTGCCAATGCGATCGTTTTCGCTGTTATCCTCGGTTTGGCTTATGGTTTGAGCTGTGAAAGCGATTCCTCGTCCCCTCCTCCAACCTCTTCAATTTAACTTTTGCCTCTTTTGTCCGGCCAAGGCTCTTCCCCGGTTTTGGGACAGATTAGCTTTCCTTTCCAATACTGCACCACCAGGCTCACTCCTTCTCGGAATGCGATGCGGGGCTGCCACCCCAGGACTTCCCTGGCGAATGTAGTGTCCAGGCAGATGCGGTCAATCTCTCCAGGACGCTTTTGATCAAAAATCGGCTCCACGGTCGCTCCAACCGCCTCCCGCACCGCATCAAAAACCTCTTTGTCGGTGATTTCCTTCCCCCAACCTAGATTGAATACACCACAGCGTTTGCAGTCCAGGGCACGCAGATTGGCGTCTACAATGTCGCTAATGTAAACATAATCGCGGGTCTTGCTCCCATCTCCAAAGATGCACGGACGCTCGCCCCTTAACAATTGTGTGGCAAAAATGGCAACCACCCCAGCTTCTCCGGCGGGATCCTGCCGTGGGCCATAGACATTCGGGTATCGGAAAATGAGATAAGGAAGATTGCTGTGCTGGCGAAATGCTTCCAGATAAAGTTCTACCGCATATTTGCTGACGCCATAATTTGAGAGTGCATGAACAGGATGATCTTCCCTGACCGGCAGTTTCTCCGGTTCGCCATAAATGGCGCCCCCAGAAGAACTGTAAATAACTTTCTGTGCCTTCCAGCGAACGGCCTGCCGCAACAATGCCAAGGTTCCCAAAACATTGCTGTGGGCATCATCCAAGGGTTTTTCCAAAGACAATCGCACATTCGCCTGAGCCGCATGGTGGCTGATAATTTCCGGGCGGAATTCGCGGAAGATAGCATCTAGCGTGGGCTCATCGGCAAGATTGGTCTCCCAAAGCGGCACAGACTGGGGTAGGTTTTCCCGCTTCCCGGTGCTCAGATTGTCCAGTCCTATCACCTGATGCCCGGCTTGCTGATAGGCCTCGGCCACATGGGACCCAATAAAACCGGCGGCTCCGGTAACGAGAATTCGCATTTTCCCCGCTTTTTCTCCCGGATTCTTCACAAATTATTTCATGAAGATTGAGATGCCTGCCCGAGTAAGAGATTATGCTGTTTATTGCACCGGGAGCAGGCTGAGGCGGTCAATCCAAACGGTGCCGGCAATCTGGTTGTCGAACCTGTGGCTAGGTGGCCGGGCTACTCGGAGGATCAAGAGTTGCGTGTTTGGCCCCGTCCGAAAATCGAGACGCTCGGGGGTCCAGCTGGAGGTTCCCACCAACCCCTCCGTAGCGAGGAACAGCTTGCTGGGATCATAAGCATCCTGAACCTCAAAGCGCGGCCCGCTATCCGTGGTGATTTTCTCCGCCCGCATATAGCCCAAGAATTGATAAGAAGTGTTTGGTTTTACGGGAATATACTGGGAGACGTGGTTGTAATCGAGGTTCTGTTTACCGTCAAAGCGGATTCGAAGGGACCGGGCCCCGTCAAAAAAAAATAAATTGTCCAAAGTAACCAACGCCCCTTCGACAGCATGGATTCGCCATTCCAGGCCCCCATTCAGGATTTCTCCTTCGAACTCTCCGTTGGTGACCCGACTTTGATCATTAAGCCTCTGCCGAATTCGCGCTGAATTCTTCTCAATCAACATTTGCCATGCTGCCTCCAACTTTTCCACCCGGCGGTTTTGAATTAATGCATCCAAATAGAAGAAAGCTGCCGGAGGTTCGAAAGAAAGCCCCAAGGCTACCAGACGATCCCACACTTGGTCCGCTTCGTCTAAATGTCGGGTCCGAAGCAGATAGCCAATGTATTCGAAATACGTTTCCGGCTGCGGGGGGAGCAGCGTCTGAAGAATTAGCTCGGCGTCGGCTCCTGCCCGCCAGGCAAGATCAAAAGCAGGGGACCTTAATCGGGGGTCCCCCAGCATCGCCTTCCGCATGGCGGGCAGCGCCGCAGTAGTTTTTCCAGTGCGAATATAAAAATTTCCCAACCGCCAGTTAATTTCTGGTGACTGTGGAAACAATTCCTGTGCTCGCTCATAAGCGCGTTCGGCTGGCGCTTCTTGCCCAGACAAATCATAAGCGTCGCCCAGCTCGATCCAATAGCTCGCCCGGGAGGGGCCTAACTGGGTCGCCTTTTCATAAAGTTCCACGATCTTCTCAGGACTTCCCTCTCCCACCGAACGCTGATATGAGCGAGCCAGGGACGCATAGTATTCCGGGTCCTGAGGTGTCCACTCCATCGCTTTCAGAATGCCTTCGGGGGCAGGTTGGTAACGGAAATGCCAGTGGGCAATTGCCCGCACTACCACTAGATAGGCACAGTAGCACAATCCCAACGATAAAATTGCCTTAAAAAGAATTTGGAGTAGTTTCAACTCGACGGCCCCTGAGGCATTTTGGGATTCTTCTCTTAATTCGCTAAGAGCTGCCGCAAGACGTAAGGCAAAATTCCGCCATGCCTGTAGTACTGGACTTCTTCCGGGGTATCCACGCGAAGAATGGCGGTAAAAGACCGGGATTGTCCCTGCTCGTCGCGGACGCGCACACTCACTCGCTTGGTGGATTCCAGGGCCATAGCGATGCTTTCGATTTCATAGCTTTCTCGCCCGCTCAAGCCCAAGCTGGCCACGTTTTCTCCGGGATTGAACTGCAACGGCAGGATTCCCATGCCGACCAAGTTGCTGCGGTGAATCCGTTCAAAGCTTTCCGCGATCACGGCCCGCACTCCTAACAAGCAGGAGCCTTTTGCAGCCCAGTCGCGGGATGAGCCGGAGCCATACTCTTTCCCAGCCAGTATCAGCAAGGGGATTTTTTCCTGGGCGTATTTCACGGAGGCGTCAAAAATCGTGAGCCGCTCGCCGTCCGGCAAGTGAATGGTCCATCCGCCCTCCACCCCCGGCACCAGCAAGTTGCGCAAGCGAATGTTGGCGAACGTGCCGCGCATCATTACCTCATGATTGCCCCGGCGCGCCCCGTAGGAGTTGAAATCTTTAGGGTTGACGCCGCGCTCGATCAGGTATTTACCTGCCGGACTGTCGGCGGGGATGGAACCAGCCGGAGAAATGTGGTCCGTAGTCACGCTGTCCCCGAGCACCGCCAGAACCCGCCCACCCAGGATGTCCTCGATCTTTGCAGGTGTTCGCGGCAAATCCTCAAAGAACGGTGGGCGTTTTACGTACGTGGAACCAGGGTCCCATACAAAGCGGTCTCCGGTCGGCACGGGCAGCGATTGCCAAATCTCATCTCCTTTAAAAACATCCGCATACTGTTTTCGAAACATCTCGCTGCTGACCGAAGTGCGTACGGTCTCCAGTATCTCCTGCTGGCTGGGCCAGATGTCCCGCAGATAAACTTCTCCGTTTGGGCTGCGGCCAATCGGTTCACTATAAAGATCAACATCCATGCGCCCGGCCAGCGCGTAAGCCACCACCAGGGGCGGAGAGGCAAGATAGTTGGCGCGGACCTGAGACTGGATGCGCCCTTCAAAATTGCGGTTTCCGCTCAGCACGGCCACGGCTACCAGATCGCCTTCCTTGATGCCCTTGGAAACCGATTCCGGCAAGGGGCCGCTGTTGCCAATGCAGGTGGTGCAGCCGTATCCCACCAGATGAAATCCCAGTTTCTCGAGATACGGCATAAGGCCCGATTGCACGAGATAATCCGTCACCACCTTCGATCCCGGAGCTAGACTAGTCTTGACCCAGGGAGCTGCGGTGAGACCTTTCTCCACCGCCTTCTTAGCCAGCAACCCGGCACCCAGCATCACCGAGGGATTGGAAGTGTTTGTGCAACTGGTGATGGCGGCTACTACCACAGAGCCATCGTGCAATTCCGCTTTCGTCCCATTGAAGGCAATCGGCACGGAACGCGGAGCCGGGGCTGATTTGGAAGCCAGCATAGTCGAGAGGGCTTGCTGGAACATGGGCTTGGCCTGCCGCAGCGGGACGCGATCCTGCGGGCGGCGAGGCCCCGCCAGGCACGGTTCCACAGTTCCCAGGTCCAACTCGATCTTCTCCGAGTAGCTGGCTTCGGGCGCCTCCGGCGTGCGGAAAAGTCCCTGTTCCTTAGCGTAGGCCCGCACCAACTCCACCGCTTCCGGATCACGCCCGCTGAACTGTAGATATCGCAAGGTCTCCTCATCTATGGGCGATATGGCGATGGTAGCTCCGTACTCTGGAGCCATATTGCCGAGCGTAGCCCGGTCCGCCAGGGGGAGTTGGTCCAGTCCGGGACCATAAAACTCCACGAACTTTCCCACCACTCCTTTCTTGCGCAAAATCTCCGTGATCGTCAATACCAAATCCGTAGCCGTAGCTCCTTCCGGCAACTGCCCGCTGAGCTTGAACCCCACGACGGGAGGAATCAGCATCGAGATGGGCTGACCCAGCAGGGCGGCCTCTGCTTCGATACCGCCGACACCCCAGCCGAGAACGCCCAGGCCATTAATCATGGTAGTGTGGGAATCAGTCCCGACCAGCGTATCTGGATAGGCCAGCGTCGTGCCGTTCCCTTGGTTTCGGAAAATCACCCGTGCCAGATATTCCAGATTCACCTGATGGACGATGCCCGTGTCGGGAGGCACTACCCGGAAATTGTGGAAGGCCGTCTGCGCCCATCGCAGGAAGGCGTACCGCTCCTTATTTCGTTCAAATTCGAGTTTCGCGTTGGCCTGGAAAGCGCCTGGAGAGCCAAAGTAATCGACCTGCACCGAGTGGTCAATCACCAACTCAGCGGGTTGCAATGGGTTGATCTTTTTCGGATTTCCACCCAAACGCTCTATGGCGTCCCGCATGGCGGCTAAGTCGGCCACCGCCGGAACGCCCGTAAAGTCCTGGAGCAGGACCCTGGCTGGTGTGAAGGAAATTTCCTTTGGGGCCGCCTCCTGGTTCCAGCGGGCCAAATTCTCGATATCTTCTTTTTTTACAGAATGGCCATCTTCATTGCGCAAAAGATTTTCCAATAGAATCTTCAAACAAAAAGGCAACCGGGAAAGGTTGCCCAAACCAGCCTTTTCCAACCTTTCCAAACGGTATATCTCATAAGTTCCTTTTCCCACTTGAAGGGGGCTGCGGCTCCCAAAACTATTCAGCATGGCTACTCTAACCTTTCTCGCTCTTTCGCTTTAGATTTTAGTGTGCCGCTGCAGCCAGGACAATCCGCTCAGCCAAGCACTGCTGATCTCTGCAAGGCCCTCATCCACAAATAAATTTCGCCGGGAAATAATCCTGCAGAAATTGATCGAATTCTAGCTGGCTGGCCTTGCTTTTCCATGCTAGCACAAGGCCGCCTCGATGCACAGAAGGAAGCTAATGCGGCAAGACCTTTGCCAAGTCAGATATACTGCTGACCGTTGCGTCTGGACTAAGCCCTAGCTCCTCTGGGGGAGCATTAGAACGATTGACCCAACAAGTCCAGAACCCAAAAGCCTTCGCGCCCACGGCGTCCCAATAATTGGAGGAAACGAAAGCGATCTCGCCACGCCCCACACCAATTTTTTCTGGAGCGAGCTGATACACGCGGGGACTCGTCTTGAAGATTTTCACTTCGTCCACGCTAAGAAGGTGCGAAAATACTCCTTCGAGTTTGGAACTCTTGACCGCCGCCTGCAACATCTCGGGTGTCCCATTCGATAAAATCGCCAAGGGATAGTCGGAGGACAGTTCTTGCAGGGCTTGTCGAATCTCCGGATAGGGCTCAATCTCAAGATAGGTTTGCATCAGACGTTCGTAGATGGAAGAGGTACAGGACAAATTCAGGGCCCTGCAAGAAAATTCCAGGGCCGCTCGCGTCACCTCCCAGAAATCCGAATAGCGGCCCATCAGGCTGCGCAGCCAGGTATATTCCAGTTGCTTAGCCCGCCATAGCCGTACCAATTCCGAACCGCGGCCCGGAAACAGTTCTTCTGAAACTGTCTGAGCCGTGTAGGGGTTGAAGAGGGTCCCGTAGGCGTCAAAAACCAGCGCTTTGATCCTTTGTTTTGAACCTTGCTCTCCGGTCGTCATGGCGCTTTCCTGAGCAAGCATCACATCCGCTTCTTGAGGCGCTTGGGCAAAACCTGCCACCCCTTTTACAATTCCCATTATTATTGCAAATCCCAAGATCCATTGCCCTCTCACATTGCACCTCCCTGGATGCCACCTTACTTGGCGACTAAACCTAGAAACTACCTTTTACGCCATTCAGATAACTCAATTGTTCATCCGTCCCAGAAAATGCGGTGGTGGAATTATACCGCGTGAGGAAGAAATTAAGTGACTATTTTGCCCGGATTGAGACTCAAGAATTTTCTTTACTGGACTAATACTAAAGTTTACTTGCCATGAAAATTCGACTGTCTTGCACAACTTGAAAGCAAACATCACGCCAGCATTTCGCTCTGTTTAAGCGCACGGATGCGGTCGCGCAGCGCGGCGGCGCGCTCAAACTCAAAGCGCTGTGCGGCTTCCCGCATCGTTTTTTCCAGCCGCGCAATATATTCATCGCGTTCGGCATTGGTGGCGAATTTTTCGAGTTCCTCTGCCGCCTCCGGCGGAGTCCAGTAGTCGGCCTCGGCCATCCCGACCAGACTCATGTCTATCGGCTTCAGGATCGTCTCCGGAGTAATATGGTTTTCCTCGTTGTAGCGCAACTGCGCCTGCCGCCGCCGGTTGGTTTCCGAGATCGCTTTTTGCATCGAATCGGTCATCACATCTGCATAAAGAACGGCTTTGCCATGGAGATTGCGGGATGCGCGGCCCATAGTTTGAATCAGCGAGCCTGCGGAGCGTAAGAAGCCTTCCTTATCTGCATCCAGGATGGCCACCAAAGAAACTTCCGGCAGGTCTAACCCTTCCCGCAGTAGGTTGATGCCGATCAGCACATCAAATTCGCCTTTGCGCAGGTCGCGGAGGATTTTGATGCGGTCCAGCGCCTCGATTTCCGAATGCAGATACCGGCAACGCACGCCCACTTCTGTGTAATACTCCGCTAGGTCTTCCGCCATGCGCTTAGTCAGTGTAGTGACTAGCACTCGCTCATTATCCCCGGCCCGCTGGCGGATTTCGTGCAGCAGATCATCAATCTGGCCGCGCGTCGTGCGCACTTCCACCTCAGGGTCCACCAGGCCGGTAGGACGAATGATCTGTTCCACCACCACGCCAGCTGATTTGGTCAACTCATAGGGGCCGGGCGTCGCGGAAACATAGATCGCTTGGTTCACACGGCGCTCAAACTCCTCAAAGTTCAAGGGCCGGTTGTCGAGCGCGCTTGGCAGCCGGAAGCCGAAGGACACCAGGGTTTCTTTTCGAGTGCGGTCGCCGTGGTACATGCCGCGCAACTGGGGAACGGTCTGATGGCTCTCGTCAATAAAAATCATAGAGTCACGCGGCAAATAATCGAGCAGCGTGGGAGGCGCTTCACCCGGCAGCCGCCCCGTGAAATGGCGCGAATAATTCTCAATGCCGTGGCAGTAGCCCACCTGCCTCATCATCTCCACATCAAACAGCGTGCGCTGCCGCAAGCGCTTGGCTTCGACCTGCTTCCCTTGCTTTTCCAGCTGTGGAATCCACCATTCCAACTCTTCCAGGATTTTCTCGATGGCTTCGTCGCGCGTCTGCGGCGTCATCACGTAGTGCGTCTTGGGATAGATGGGCAGGCGCGCGTAGGTCTGCTTCACCTGACCAAACAGAGGGTCTATGCGCGTGAGCTTCTCTACCTCATCGCCCCAGAGTTCGATGCGGTAGGCATAGTCCTCGTAGGTTGGGAATATCTCGATGACGTCGCCCCGGACGCGGAACGTGCCGCGCTTGAACTCCAAATCATTGCGCTCGTACTGAATCTCCACGAGGCGCTTCAAAATCTCCTGGCGGGGAATCTTTTGACCCTTCTCAAGGAAGAGCAGCATCCCATAGTAGGCCTCCGGAGAACCCAGGCCGTAAATGCAGGAGACGCTGGCCACGATAATGCAGTCGCGCCGCTCGAACAGCGATTTGGTGGCGGAGAGCCGTAGCTTGTCCAGCTCATCATTGATCGTAGCTTCCTTCTCAATGTAAGTGTGCGTGGCCGGGATATAGGCCTCCGGCTGGTAATAATCGTAGTAGCTGACAAAGTACTCGACGGCGTTGTTTGGAAAAAACACCTTGAACTCATGATAGAGCTGGGCCGCTAGCGTCTTGTTGTGAGCTAGCACTAAGGTCGGGCGGTTGATTGCCTCGATGACTTTGGCCATCGTGTAGGTCTTGCCGGAGCCGGTTACACCCAACAGGACCTGATGCTGCTCGCCCGCCAGCACGCCGCGCACCAGTTGCTCGATGGCCTGCGCCTGATCGCCCTGCGGCTTGTAATTGCTGAGGAGTTGGAAGTCCATAGGTTGCGATGAAGCCGGGAGTTGAAATAACCCCAGTATGGATTATAACAGAGCAGATAGAGTAGCCTTGACGGAGGTTTGGAAGGCGGATGAGACGGTTCAAATGTTCCGGTACGCCTCGCCTCGCGGACGGATCGCTACGACGTAGATCGTTTTCGCTTTCTCGTGGATGGTGTAAACGATCCGCCAGTCTCCCACCCGCGAGCTGTGCATCCCCTCCAACCCTTTCAGCAGTTTTGAAATCCGGGGATCGTAGGGATTCGCTTCCAGTTCATCCAGGCGGCGTTCAATGCGTTGATAAGTGGGCTGATCGAGGCGGTCCCGGCGCTTCATCGCCTGCCGGGAGAATTCGGTCCGATAGCTCACGCGCTGCGCTTTCGCCGGTAGGCCTGGCGCGGAACGGTCCGCCCTAGACGGATGTCCTCCAATCCCTGGCGGATTTCTCGGAGGTCGGCTGCGGAAAGTGGCTCTTCATCGAACACAGATTCTCTCGTGCGGCCTTTCAGGTACTCGTCCAGATCAGCCTTGCGGAGTCGCCATTGATCGCCTACCTTGGCCCCCGGCAGAGTTCCCGCCCGCAAACGCCGGTACACGGTCTGGGGATGAACGCGGAGATAGCCGGCCGCTTCTTCCAGAGTTAAAATTTCCCGGCGTGTCCTGGCTCCCATAGTAGCATTCTCCAAAGCTCAGTATATCACAGTATCAGTCAGTAAATGTCACTAGAAGTCATCCCCTCAATACGGATTTCGACGCCATCCGTCAGGGCACGGCTTCAGACTCTGCGTGATAACCTCATGTTTTCGTCAGGGCACGGTTTTAACCGTGCCGTAAAACGTGTGAAATCCATGCATCTTCCTTACGGCTTTAGCCGCTGAGGGTCTTCCGACGGAGTTTTCACACAGACTCTTCAGCCGTGCCGAATGGCCGCGCAAAAGAAAAATGTTCCGCACTGCCGTAGGCTAGAGCTTGTCCCGAGCGAAGTCGAAGGGCGCAGCCATAGGC
>JACQGE010000133.1 GCA_016199675.1 Acidobacteriota bacterium
CCGTCAACGAGGTGAAATGTAATCAGTTCATCCGTAACCGAGACATCTTTAACCCGAGCATCTGTGCTAACCGCAATGTTCACGCCATACCTCCAAAATCCTGCTTAGATTTGCGTGAATGGTTGCGCGAATTCGGTTGAGCTCACGAGCAGAGAATCCGTGGTTCTCCGCGAGGGCCAAAGGCTCCAGCCAGAACTTGCAGACCATTCGCTCCCTTTGGACGTGAATATGCGCCGGTTCGTTGCAATCGAAGCTGTAGAAGTAGAAACGATGCGGCCCTGGAATGTCCTGAACAGTAGGCATAGCCGGCGCTGCTTCGACGCCCACTTGCTACCCTACAACAAAAGCAACCGTTGGGCAATTATACGGTTCGGGGCATTATAACAAGATGCGCTCATCGCCCACGCGGCGGGTGACGCGCTCGCGGTCTAAATATTCGAGCAAAGGGATCGCGTACTTGCGGCTGATCTGCGTCAGGTCTTTGAACGTTGCCACGGTAATCCGGTCACTCTTTGCTTTATATTCCGCCAGCAACCCGCGCAGTTTGGCGAGGGCCCCCGTGTGAAACACTAACTCTTCGGAAACCTTTACCAGCACATTCTCCCGTATTAAAATCCGCAGGATTTTTTCTGCCCGCTGCCGCTCAACGGGAAGCTTGCCGAGGACTTCTTTTACCGATGGGACAGTGAGACCAGCCTGTTCAAAGGCATTGGTAATCTGTAGCTTGGCCTGCTCTTCCTCCTCTTTGAGCACAATTTGGTGGGTCTGCAAATGGACGGTTTCCCCGGCAGCGACAATTTGCTTCTTCTCTTCCAATTCTTTCAATACCGCTTCGATAAGGAAAGGATTTGCTCGGGGAAAAATTTTGCTGCGCAACGCTTCCTTGGAGACGCCGGGAAGAAGCGGGTTTTGTTTGTGGAATCCCTCCAGGGCGTGCAGGGCGGCGGACTGCATCCGATCCAGAACTGCCGATTCAGCCATCCGGAGAGGACTTTCCCGCAAGATCGCAACCTTGCCTGCCGCTTGCAGCAGAGTTGCCGCCTGCCGGAATTCTTCCGGCAACCATCCGGTGTGGGCGATCAAGTCATCTTCTTCCACGCAACCGCCCGTATTGCGGCGGAGAAGATGTAAAAGAATTTCTTCACGGGTCCCTTTCTCCAAGACTTGCAAGAATTTCTTCGACTCTTCCCGCGAAGGCGAGCGCGCGGGAACCAAACGACGAGGCACCCAGTTGTCCAGGACTCGGCCGCCGCCAATGGTGATTATTGGCGAAAGTTGCCGGATGATGAAGTGGTCTCCCATCAGCAGCAGAGCCGGGTTGCGGAGCCGAAATCGTACATAAGCGCTCTGGCCCGGTTCCAGCCTGCGCTCCGAGCCGCCGGAAGCAGGTTCATCCAGCAGGATGGTCTTAGCGACCAACTCCGCCGTTCCGGAATGGAAATGAACCAGAGTGCCGTCTTTGAGGGGTGGAGCCGAGGGTAGCAAGTGAAGAAGACAATCCACTCGGTGGGTTGGCTGGAAGCGGTCCGATTCGGTGAGCGTCATTCCACGGATCAATTCCCCGCCCTCGATCCCGGCCAAATTCAGCGCCGTGCGCTGACCAGCATAGGCTGCCTCGACTGGCTGGTTGTGCACCTGAATTCCCCGTACCCGAAGCCGTTTGCCCAGCGGATGCGCTTCCACTTCCGTCTCCTTGCGGATCATGCCGGAAACCAGCGTGCCCGTGACCACCGGCCCAAACCCCTTCATCACAAAAGCACGGTCAATGGGCAAGCGGAAATAGCGGGAAGAGTCCTTGGCGGGAACTTGTTCCGCCACTCGTCGCAGTTCTTCCTTCAGATGATCTAAGCCTTCCCCGGTCCGCGAACTGACAGCCACAATGGGAGCGCCTTCGAGGAAAGAACCGGCGACGAATTCCTCAACCTCTAGCTTAACCAGGCCCATGATTTCCGGCTCCACCAAGTCCGCTTTCGTAACCGCCACAATCCCGCGCGGCACCTCCAGCAAACGGCAAATGTCGAAGTGCTCTCGC
This sequence comes from Acidobacteriota bacterium, assembly GCA_016199675.1. Classification (GTDB taxonomy): domain Bacteria; phylum Acidobacteriota; class Terriglobia; order 2-12-FULL-54-10; family 2-12-FULL-54-10; genus JACQGE01. The sequence continues at coordinate 2,033 of JACQGE010000133.1, forward strand.
GTTTGGGGCTGGATGGATTCATCAGCCGCTACCACAAACAAGACAAGGTCGATGCCTCCAATGCCCGCCAGCATGTTTTTCACAAAGCGCTCGTGACCCGGGACATCCACAAAACCCAGGCGATAGGAATTCAGGTCTAGCGTGGCGAAACCAATATCAATCGTAATGCCGCGCCTTTTTTCCTCCTCCAGGCGGTCCGGATCCGTTCCCGTCAAGGACCGCACCAAGGCGCTCTTACCGTGATCAATATGTCCCGCCGTCCCCACAATGACGTTTTTCATATAATTTTTTCAAAGAGGAGGTGACTGCCGAAAAGACTCCAAACTCCATTCCTCCGACCCAGAATCGTACTTCAGGATATAGATGTTCCGGTCATCGGCCCGCACCTTGAAATAGGTTGCCTCCAGCCCATACCATTGATCTAGAATTTCTTCCACATGATACGAATAATCCCCCAGCACAAAGGTCGTTGGCCTCTCATTGCCCTTATACCCGCTATAAGCGCTGACCGTAATTTTCATGGCAGTTCCTGTCCTCCAATCATTATCGCTCAAGGTGGAGTGGCGAGCCATTTCCTAAAGCACCATCTTGACAAATCGCTTGCAGCCTCTTAATAATTTCCACAGGCACATCAGCACGAGAACCGTCGGAACTATGCGGGTTATTGCGGGAAGTATCCAGACCATTCCTTCTGAAACGAATGCCCTTCCATCTGTCCGAGGGGTAGAAGAGGAGATTCCATCTATCCGAGAGATGCATCCATGAACCCAACTTGCGCTCACGTTCGCGTCCAGGTGATCGCTCATGATGAAAATGGCGAATTTGTCGAGTGCCTGGACTGCAAGGAGATCTTTGAATCGAGCGAATTACTAGAGGAATCTGAACCCAAGGAAGACCTCTCGGACGCCTAAACCCAGCCAATCATTTTTTGGGGCGGGAGCGGCGGAATCTGCCCGGCCCCAAATATTTTCCCTAATCAGCCCGTACTGCGAGAAAATAATTAATAGGAAGGTAAATCGCCTTGAACGGGTCGGTGGTCATTGAACTGGGAAGACGAATGCAAAAAGCAAGACAAGGCCCCAGTGTTTCTGCAACCTTATTGCTTGCTGCTCTTTTCCTGGCATTCACCGCATGGGGGCAATCCTTTCCAGAAGAAGACTCTTCTGCGGAGGGCGCAGAAGCTCGCTTTGCTGCGGAAGTAGATTTGGTGGCCCTATCGGCCGCCGTCCTGGACCAGAACCAGCAATTAGTCACCGGCCTCCCTCGAGAAGCCTTCCGAGTCTTTCAAGACGGGAAGGAGCAGCCCATCACGCAGTTTTCCAATCGGGATATTCCGGTTTCGATGGGAATCGTGGTTGATAGCAGCGCCAGTATGACGGAGAAGCGGGTCCGCGTGAATGCTGCTGCCTTGGCGCTGGTGCGGGCCAGCAATCCGGATGACGAAATCTTCATTTTGAATTTCAAAGAAACCCCGGAAGTGACCCAGGACTATACCAACGACATCGCCTTGCTGTCCCAAGGCCTTTCTGAAGTCCAGATGTGGGGCGGCACCGCCGTTCTGGACGCCGTGCGGGCCGGAGTAGGCCATGCGCTGCTGGGGACGCGAGACAAAAAAGTCCTGCTGGTCATCACGGATGGGGAAGATGAATTGAGCAAGATCTCGCTGAAAGAACTATTAGCTGTTCTACAAAAATCGGAGGTCACGATCTACACGATTGGGATTTTAAGCCAAGAGTCGTCGCGCAGCCGCAGAAATGCGGAAAAGATGCTGAAAGCGATTGCGCAGGTTTCCGGCGGCGCCGCATTTTTCCCGAAAGGAGTGGAGGAGGTAGAGGCTCTGGCGACGCGCATTGCCCACGACATTCGGAACCAATACATCCTCGGCTATCCCGTCCCGGCCGGGACCAAAGTCGGTTTCCGCTCCGTCCGGGTCCGGGTGGACGCTCGCGGGCGAGGAAAACTCACCGTCCGCGCCCGTCCTGGTTTTTTCTACGAGCCATTCTCCAGCAGCCGTTGAATTTACGTTGGGACACACTACAATTGACACTCAGGGTTATCTATGTTACCAATTGCAGGAGTGATTGACTCTGCGGGAACAATATGCATATAGATGATTTATTGCGAATTGCGGTGGAGCGAAAAGCTTCCGACCTTCACCTGAAAGTTGGGAATTTCCCCTACCTCCGAATTGATGGCCAACTGGTTTCGCTAGCTGAAGTAAAACGGCTGACAGCGGAGGACATGCTGAACATGGCTTTCAGCATGATGTCCAACCGGCAAAAGCAAAAATTTAAGGAAAGCGCGGAGTTGGACTTGGCTTATGGCGTGGCGGGTTTGGGACGATTTCGTGTGAACGTTTTCCAGCAGCGCGGCAACGTGGGGCTGGTTCTCCGCGTCGTGCCAACCAAGATTCGCACCTTCGAGGAACTGAACCTCCCCAAGGTCATCTATAAGATTTGCGAGGAACGGCGCGGTCTCGTGCTCGTCACCGGAACGACCGGAAGCGGCAAGTCCACGACCCTGGCGGCCATGGTGGACCGGGTGAATTCCACGCGCACCGACCACATTATTACGATCGAGGACCCCATCGAGTTTTTGCACCGTGATAAAAAGGGAATTGTCAACCAGCGCGAAGTTGAAGTCGACACGCACAACTTTTCCATCGCCCTCCGCGCCGCCCTCCGCCAGGACCCCGATGTCATCCTAGTCGGCGAAATGCGCGACCTGGAAACCATCGGCACCGCCTTGCTGGCTGCCGAAACCGGCCACATGGTCTTCTCCACGCTGCACACGCTGGATGCCGTGGAGACTATCCAGCGCATCATCGCCGTGTTTCCGCCGCCGGAGCAAAAGCAAATCCGGCTCCAGTTGGCCAGCACCCTCAAGTCCGTCATTTCACAGCGGCTGGTGCGGAAGAGCGACAACGTGGGACGCGTTCCCGCCGTGGAGGTCTTGATCTCCACAGGTTTTGTGCGAGACTGCATCATCAACCCGGATAAGACGCGCATGATCCGCGAAGCGCTGGCGGTTGGCACCTCCCAGTACGGGATGCAGACCTTCGACCAGTCGCTTTACGATCTATATACCACCGGCTTAATCGCGATTGAAGAAGCGATGCTGAATGCCAGCAACCCCGACGACTTCAAGCTGCGCATTCAAGGGATCCGCTCGACAGCCGATGCCGCCCGCGAGGACATGCAGGCCTCTATCGAAGGCTTTGAGCGGGACGCCATGCGGCGCTAATCCGAACCGCGCACTGCTCTGAGCAAAATCGAAGGAACAGTAATGGAGCGGCCACTTCGCGCTGCTGCTTCGTTTTACCGCAAGCTGCATGGTTTTCCAGAAAGCCCGTCCCGCCCCGGAATCCCCAGGCTCTCAGACTGAGGGTTTTTACCAAGCTGCCGTGAAAGCTCTGGCCCGCCGCGCCCGTTCTTGCGGAGAGATTCGCCTGTTCCTGCAAAGACGAAAGGCCGGCAAATCCGAAATTGACTTGATCCTGGGCCGCTTGCGCGAGAACGGGTATCTCGATGACGCTCGCTTTGCCCGCGCTTTCGTCGCCGCCCGCCTGGAAGATGATCTCCATGGCCAACGACGCGTCCGGCAGGAACTGCGCGCCAGGCGTGTCCACCCGGAGGTCATCGAGCAAGCCATCGCCAGCGGCTACGAAAAGGTGGACGAAGGGGCACTGCTGCGGAAATACCTGAAGCGCAAGGTCCGCTTGCCCCGCGCCTTATCAAAACCTTCCGCAGTGGCTTCCTTGTACCGGCGGCTCTTGCGCGCCGGTTTTTCCTCTGCCACAATTGTTCGAGAGTTGAAGAAAATTCTGCGCGGAATGCCTTCTCAGAATCGCGTCGCAACTGATCCAGTTCTTTGGGAAGAGTGGCTCGACTCCCTCGCGGAAAGCTCGGATGGAGAACCAGAGGCCTAGTGAGGATGTGAAAACCTCGGATTTTTTGTCAGGGCACGGTTTTAACCGTGCCGTAAAGCGGGTGAAATCCATCCCTTTTCCTCACGGCTTTAGCCGCTGGGGGTTTCCGAGACCCAGCCATGCG
>JACQGE010000134.1 GCA_016199675.1 Acidobacteriota bacterium
AGGTGGACGTGAATGTACATCCTTCGAAAACCGAGGAGCGCTTTCGCCACCAGCAGTTTGTGCACGATCTGGTGCGGGAGGCAATTCGGGAAAGTCTGGCGGCGTCCAAACCCATTTCCACATTCCCCATCGGGGCGAGCACCGCGCCGCTCCCACCCTCTCCGGAGGCAGAAGCGCTCACTCCTCCAGAAAATCGGTTTCCGCAGTCAGCCCGCTCTTCTCGGGACATCCAATTCCACCTGACCCCGCCGCCCTTGTCTCCTCGAGAGCAATCTTTGCCGTTGGAAGCCCTCGGAAATCTCTCTCCAGCTCAAACCCCTTTGACTACGGGAGGCCAGCTTGCGACCGGAGAGGCGGTGCTGGGGATTCTGCCAGAGGGCAGTCCTTCCGAGTTGGCCCAACTGAAACCGCTGGGCCAAATCCGCGACAGCTTCATCGTGGCCGCTAGCCCTGTGGGCCTGTGGCTGATTGACCAGCATGTGGCGCACGAGCGCGTCCTGTTTGAGCGGCTGTTGCAGCAGTGGGGAAGCGGCGCGAGAGATTCTCAAAGACTCTTAATGCCCAACATCCTGCGTCTAAGCCCGACGCAGAGCGCGCTCTGGAGCCAGATCGCCGAGGAGCTAACCGCTGCGGGTTTTGAAGCGGAACCGTTTGGCCAGAACACGGTGGCGGTGAAGTCCGTTCCGGCAGGCGTGAAGGCGGACGACGTCGAGCGACTGCTGGGCGAAATCATGGAAAACCTGGAGAAGGAATCCCGCGCCTTGTCACCGGAGGCGATCCGCCACAAGATAGCGGCTTCGGTCGCCTGCCATGCCGCGATCAAAGTAAATATGCCGCTCGATCAGCAGAAAATGGAGTGGTTGCTGGGAGAACTCGCTTCCACGCGCCATCCCATGAGCTGCCCCCACGGACGGCCAGTCGTGTTGAAATATGGAATGAAGGACATTCTCAAAGCGTTTCATCGGATATGAAGACTCCGGGAGAGGACTTGGCGAAACAGTTGATGATTGCCATTGATGGCCCGTCGGGAGCGGGCAAAAGCACTGTGGCGCGGATGCTGGCGGCACGGCTGGGCTACAGTTACGTGGAATCAGGCGCCATGTACCGGGCTCTGGCCTTGCTGGCTCTGGAAACCGACACGCCATTAGACGACGGCCCGGCTTTGGCTGCGCTGGCGGAGGATGCTGAGATGCGCTTTGAGCAGCACGGCGAGAGCAACCGCCTGTTGTTAAATGGGCGCGACGTGACGGAAGCGATCCGTTCCTCGGAGGTGACTCGCGCTGCCTCGCTGGTTTCGGTTCATTCGGAAGTGCGAAGACGCCTGGTGGAATGCCAGCAGGTTTTGGGACGTGAAGGGGGAGTAGTGATGGAGGGGAGAGACATTGGGACCCGCGTTTTCCCGGATGCGGATTTGAAGGTTTTCCTGGAGGCTTCACCCAAGGTACGGGCGGAACGGCGCTTCCGCGAAATCGCGAACGGGGTCAAGGCAAATCGGGAGGAAGTTCTCCGTGAAATGACACAGCGGGATCAGCGTGACCAATTTCGGGAAGTATCTCCCTTGATCCCGGCAGAGGACGCCGTGCGGCTGGATACGACGGATTTGACAGCCGAGGAAGTTGTCGAGAAAATTTTATCTCTGGTAAGGCAAAGGTCAGGAGTCCAAATTCAGGATTCCGAAGTCAGGAGCCAAAAAGGAACAGGAGGGGAAAAGCGTGGCTGAGGAGAAAAAAGCGAAAAACTGGAGCGCCCGAAATGCGGGGTCGGGCACATTCATTATTTCAAAGCCCAAGCGCAATAAGGAAAAAATGCGGCGGCAGCGGCTGAAGAATAAGCGCCGAGCCCGATAGCGGATGGCTGCTACGGCGTTCGCTTTACAGAATGACAGCATCCTGCTGCAAAGGCGAAGAGTCCGACCCAGGCCGACTCGTAGTTCGCCGTGCCCGTCCCGAGATAGTTTGCACTAGTCGTTAGAATGTCTTAATCTGCGAAATAGATCCGGGCCGCAGCGATTTCGAGGCGAGAGGAATCTTTTTCTTGGCGTACGGGCAGGAGAAAAAACGGAGCAGGGTGGGAAGAATAGTCCTGCTGCTCGTGTTGGCCGCCGCTGGCATTTTCCTGTGGTGGCAACTCAGTGGTCAGCCGCCGCAGATTCAGCTCCGTCAGGAGATTAAAGGAATCGGACGCTCTACTCCGGTTTCTATTGCGGTGGAAGATCGGCGAGGTCTGATCGCTCTCCGCGTAGAGCTGGAGCAGGGCGGCCAGACGATCCCGGTCTTGTCTGAATCTTACGGATCACGCTGGAGCTTCTGGCGCTCCGGCCCTAGAGAGCTTACCCGCGAGGTCGTGATTGGCACCGCGCAGCAGAATCAACTTCAAGACGGTCAGGTGGAACTGCACATCATCGCCCAAAACAAAAGTTGGTTCTCGTCCCAGGTGTCCTTTTCCCAGACGCTTCCTGTCCGTTCCCGTCCGCCGACCCTGGAAAACCGCTCGGGACTCCTCTACGTCAGCCAGGGCGGGAGTGAGATTGTCCTTTACCGGGTCTCTTCCAGCGCAGTTTCTTCCGGGGTGAAGGTCGGCTCCTATTTCTTTCCCGGCTATCCGCTGCCGGGAGGTGAGGAAGGCAGCCGCTTTGCTCTGTTCGCTTTTCCGCATGACGTGGCTCGCAACACGCCAGCAGTTATCGTGGCACAGGATGAAGTGGGTAATGAGGCGCAAGCGAACTTTCCCTACCGCGTCCTGCCAAAGAATTTTCGCCACCGCGACATCGAACTGACGGACCAGTTTCTTCAGGCAACTGTCCCCGGAATTTTGGCGCAAACCCCGGAACTGAAGGACCAGGGGGATTTACTCAAAAACTTCCTGATGGTCAATAGCACTCTCCGCCAGCGGAACCGGCAGAAAATTATGGAGACTAGCCAACAGACCCTCCCGGAATTCCTTTGGGAAGGACCCTTCCTGCAATTGAGCAACACGGCGGTGGAATCACAATTCGCGGACTACCGCAGTTACATTTATCAGGGGAAGAAGGTGGATGAACAAGTGCATCTGGGGTTCGACCTGGCGTCCGTGCAACATGCGCCGGTAGTGGCTTCCAACTCCGGGCGCGTGGTTTTTGCGGAATATCTGGGAATCTTTGGCAACACCATCATTCTTGATCACGGCTTCGGTTTGCAGTCGCTTTACGCTCATTTAAATTCTTTCCAAGTGAAGGTTGGAGACAAGGTAAGCAAGGGGCAAGTGATTGCGGAAAGCGACAGCACTGGCCTGGCGGGAGGAGATCACTTGCATTTCACCATGCTGCTGGCGGGCGTGGAAGTGAACCCCATGGAATGGTGGGACCCGCTCTGGGTGCAGCAGCACATCCTGGAGCGTTTGAAATCGGCCAGGGGGGCCAGCTAGAGCATTATTTTCTAGAAGTCATCTCATAAATACGCGCAGGCCGTTACAGAGTAAATTGGATTGTCCCCAGGAACTAAAGCCCCCTATTATCGCCACTTTTCGGCACGGCGGAAGCCGTGCACTGACGAACCGCGAAAATAAGATATTGATAAGCTGGTAGCCACGGCACGTCTTGTTGTGCCGTGGTTTTTTGCTCCAGAACAGACCTACGGCATAAAAAGCATGCCGTAGCTACCTTGCTTCCTGGCCGCTTGCTGGTGCGCGGCTTGGATGAAAGCATTCTACCCGTTGGCGATTTTTTCCAGCAAACGCCGGGCTTCCGCAGGGGGCGGATCATCCGGAGTGAGTGACGAAGAACGGAGGTACTCTTCCAGGAGTTTTTTCGCCTTCTCTGGATTGCGCCTGGTTTCGACGTAGGCCCTGGCTCGTTCAAATTTTAGCCGGGGTTTGTCCGGCGCGAGTTTCTCAGCTTGCTCGAAGACCTGTTCGCTCTCGACATGGCGACCCTGGCGGGCTAGGAACTGGGCGAGGCCGATGAGCAATCCTTCATCCGAGGGCGCCAGGTTAACGGCTTGGCGCCAATGTTGTTCGGCTTCCTCCCAGTGCTTCTTTTTTTCGGCGAGCCGAGCCATCAAGAAGTGGTACTGCTTGGGTTCCTGACTCCTGATTTCTTCAGCAAGCTGAGCCGCTTTGTCCTGCCCTCCTCCCAGAAAGCCGGGGGCTTGCAAGTAATAATCAAATAAATCGTCCACGGCGCCCATATTCGCCGGGTCGAGTTTCACAGCCTGCTCAAAATAGCGGCGAGTTTTGGAGGCATAAGAGGGCGCTGTAAAGAAACTAGAGGTCTCGGCCCTCTTGCCAAAAGCTTTCCCCAACCAATGGGTATAGTCAGAATTGCGTGGATCTGCCGCGACAGCTTTTTCCAAGATGTCCGTAGCTTTCTTATACTCTTCCAATTTGAAATAGCACTTGCCCATCAGCGCATAGGTGGAAGCTGAATTGTCCTGACGGGTTTCTAGTAAGGTAAGTGCTTGAGAATACTTGGTTTGGTAGTAAAGCTCCTCTGCTCCCTCCAAAGCCGCGCTAGATGACGCTTGAGGAATTTCCATAAGGAGGGATAAGATCGCCGCAAAGGCAATCCAGCACCTCCTGAGACTCCCTGGTGGGATGTTGGAATTATCCCCTGATTGCATAAGATTTTCTTTCTTTTAGATGCCTAAGACTACCCGGCGACGTTTTTCCCCTGGCATCAATGTCGAGCATTTCCATAAAAATTTTAATTCGCAACTAACCATAAGGCTATAATATTTTTAGTCTTTTCGATAACGGGAAACCCATGTCGGATGCCTTAAGAAAGAAATTGGAAGAAGAAATCCGCGCCCTGGAGTACGAGCTGAATTATGAACTGCCCTTGGAACTGAAAAAAGCCACTGCGCAGGGAGACCTCAGCGAGAATGCTGAATATCTCACGGCCCGGCAGCGCCAGGACTATGTGAAAGCGCGGTTGAGGCAACTGGGCAAAAGACTCGCGGACATCTCCTTGCTGAACTTTAACAATATTCCCCGCAACCGAGTGGCTTTTGGCTCTACCGTGACGCTTCATGACGTGGATAAGGGAACTGAGGTGGAGTATAAGATTGTGACCAGCGAAGAAGCCGACGTGGCGAAAGGAAGAATTTCCACTTCTTCGCCCATTGGAAGAAGCTTGATGGGCAAACAGGTCGGCGATTCAGTTACGGTACAGACTCCATCGGGGCGGAAAGAATTTGAGATCCTTAAACTGACCACAATCCACGATGCGGATGATGCAGACTGAGAGGAGCCAGCGAGGGATTTTTCCTGCGATTCCCCACGAAGACGCCTGGACGGCGGAGACGGAAGAGAAAAATATTCTCCGCAGGAATTGGCGAACGAGGCAAGGTGTAGTGCATCTATGCTGACACAAGGCATTGGAAGAGGCGCCCAGTTTGTGCTGGATCGCGTGGTCCGTTTTCTTTCTCTGACTAAAATCCATCCCAACGTTTTGACCGCCGTGGGACTAGTCATCAACATCGGCGCTGCGGTTTTGTTTGGCGAAGGGTACTTTGTCGCGGCGGGGTTGGTCGTTCTCAGCGCCGGACTCTTTGATATGGTGGATGGCCGGGTGGCGCGGGTTACCAACCAAGTGACTCCCTTTGGGGCGTTTTTTGATTCCGTCGTTGATCGCTATTCTGACATGGCCCTCTATATGGGACTGCTGGTCTATTATGCCCGCCTCGAACGCTTCTTTTACGTAGTTCTGGTTGCGGTGGTTATGGCGGGGTCCGTGATGGTGAGCTATACTCGGGCGCGCGCCGAATCCCTGATTCCCAGTTGCAAAGTGGGCTTTCTGGAACGACCCGAACGCATCGTGCTGATTATCATCGGGGCGCTCTTCAACCGCATGGCCCCGGTGTTATGGCTCATCGCGATCCTCTCCAATATTACCGTCGTTCACCGGATGATCTATACGTGGCAACATGCCCAAGAAACCGCCCCGTCTTCCTCTTAGTGTAATCTCCCCACAGCTAACCCCTTGACCTTCCACCCTAACCAAGAGAAAGTGTTCTGGTAATACAGTATTTTTGGGGGAAATCCGAACATGCTGGAGGGAGAAGTTATGTTGCAACCACAGTGGATGAAATGGATCTGGCTGGCAGTCATCCTGGTTGGTTTGACTTTCGGGGGATATTTACTCATGAAGTTCTTGCGGTTTGAGTTGCGCCAGATTGCCAGTCGAATGATGAAAGGAATTCTGGATGAAACTCGTCTCCAATGGGTAGAAGATATCGCGCACGGGCTTCGTCTGGCCATTGCTCTGGTGGTAATCATCCTAAGCGTATTCTTTGTCTTGCTCACACTGGGACACCCCTCCGTCGCTGCCTGGAGTCCGGCTTCTATTGTTAGTTGGCTTATGGAAAGCGGGGTTCGCATCATTTTTTTGCTGGCAGGCTCTTTCCTGGTGATCAAGATTTCTCATCTAATGCTTTCCAACATCGGCCTGTTGATTCGTGCCTATGATGACACTCCGGCAGCGGAGATGGAGCGGCAAAAGCGGGCTCAGACGATCAGTTCCGTGCTGCAAAAATCCGCAACGGTGGTCATCACGGTGGTGACGTTCCTGATGCTGCTCGGAGAATTGAATGTCAATACGACCCCGATTCTCACGGGACTCGGCGTGGTCGGCGTGGCCCTCGGCTTTGGAGCCCAGCAGTTGGTTGGCGATTTGATCGCCGGATTTTTCCATATCTTTGAAAACCAGATCCGGGTCGGCGATGTCGCGGTCATCAATGGAACCGGCGGCCTGGTGCAAGATATCCGTTTGCGGACCACCGTTCTGCGGGGTTTGGACGGAACCGTCCACGTTTTCCGCAACGGCGGCATTAACACGCTTTCCAATATGACCAAACGGTTCTCTTATTACGTGGTGGACCTGGGGGTGGCCTATAAAGAAGATACGGATCATGTCTGTCAAGTCGTGAGAGAAGTGGTGGCGGAGATGCAAGCCGATGAACAGTTTGGCCCGTCTATTTTGGAGCCGGTGGAGATTCTTGGCGTGGATGATTTCGCGGACTCGGCGGTCATCATCAAGTTGCGGATTAAGACTCTGCCCATCAAGCAGTGGGAAGTTGGCCGAGAGTTCCGGCGGCGCATCAAATACCGCTTCGACCAAGAAGGCATTGAGATCCCTTTCCCGCATCATTCGATTTATTTTGGGGAGGCGAGCAAGCCCTTTTCGATCCACGTCAACAATTTTGTGGACCGGATGGCTCCGTCCTCGGAAAACGTTCCTCCCACGTCATAACCCAACGAGGCAGAATCCAGGGGGAGCCATCAGAAATTACAGAGTGATCAATTGATGATCATGGGTCTGAAGGGAAATTTGCTGGCTAATCCCCTTCAGAAACTGGGGCCCGTAGCGAGCCAGATAGCTAATGCCGCTGTAGAACCTTTCCTGGGAAATCTTTTGTGGATATAGGCTGTTTTCCAGACGTTCCGCATCCCGCTCAATCTGTTCCGTGCGATTTTGGACTGCCAGCGTTGCCTTACGCTCGAGGTTGAAGAGTTGATAGTGCATCTTCTCACCACTGTTGATGGTGGCATCCGCCAGAGTGGGATCGAGTTGAGCCAGCTCATTTTGAAGGGAGGAAAGATTGTTTTCCAAATCCCTCTTCGCTTTTTGGAAAACTTCCGTAAGACTCGGCGGCAAGAATCGGGCCGCCATTTTTTCCCGCAACGCCTGTTTTCCCGCATAAACATCGATAAGCGTCAGCTTGTATTTGTCGAGCAGGCGATTTGCCGGCCGATCCAGGATCGTAAAACTAGCGCGTGGAAGCAACACGGGCATGCGGCCCAAGATTCTCTGGTAGAGCGTTCCTGCCTGCGCCAGGTAAGCCAGTTCAGACGGGCCACCCACATAGGCAACGGTGGGGAGCAGAGCGTCCTGCATGATGGGGCGCAGCAGGACATTGGGTGAAAAAATCTCCGGCTCCTGGTCCAGTTGCCGGAGCAATTCCGCCGGAGTGAAGCTCGGCCCTTCCGCCAAGGTGAATCGTCCGTCCGCAAACCGAAGAGCGGCGCGATGTCCGTTGGCCAGGTAGAACAATAAGGTGGAATTCTGATGGACTCGCACCTGAGTGTGATAGCCCTTGCCGAGGAGGAGTTGGTTGCGCTCCAGAAGTTCTTCCAGAATTCCTGGCGTTGATTCGATAACTACTCGAAAAACCTGTGAACTCAGCCGGTGCAGCCGTGGATCCATCGGGTCCACCAGGATTACGCCGAACTCGGCGAATAATCTTGCCATCAGGCGATAAAAGGCGGTCCCAAAGCTTTCTCCAGGGCGATAGCATTCCGTGATCGTGCGAACCAGCTCCTCTTTGTCGGGCGTATCCGGCAAAAATTCAGACAAAGCCTCCAACGGCTTCCGAATCGCTTCCGTGAAATGGAGCGATCCCACCGGAGCCTCTTCGCTCGGCGACGCTCCAGCGTACTCCAATCGTTGCGGGTTCCCCTCACGGTCTTGGATAAAACTATGATTGACTTCCTCCAGGTCGTGATCCTCGGTGGCCAGCCAAAAAACCGGTACGGAAGGCAGTCCTTGCTGGCTCAGGCTTTGCGCCAGTTGAACGGCTGTCAGCGCTTTGTAAATGGCGAAGGCTGGCCCCGTAAATAAGCCCACCTGCTGGCCGGTAACAACCGCGAAACATCCTGGTTGCTCCAGTTTACGTAGGCTTTCGCAGGTTTTTTCCGAAGCTGATAGACGCTGGTTTTGCTCCCAAAGAACAGTTGTCACCGCCCTCCTCATCTCGTTGCTATATTGCAGAGAGCGGGCTGCGGCGTGGAAGCTTTCCTTTTCAAAAGGGTTCAGAGGATAAAACTCACTCACCTGTGAATAGTTGTAGAGGTAGTCCCTGAATAGCGGAGAAACCTGCGGGATTTGGGTGTAAGGGATGGAATGACATTCCATGAAACGATTTCAATCTCCCGAACGCTGGCCATTACAGCTAAGACTCTTATTTTCCTACTCTCATAACGTGGAGGTCTTGCAGGACCGTCACCCGAATGGCCTGCGTCTTTAGGGCCGCGATGCCCTCCACTGCCGCCAGTCCGCCGGCAATGGTCGTGATACAAGGTATGTGGTTCTGCACGGCGGCCCGGCGAATGGCCTTCTCGTCAAAGAAGGACCTAGCACCGATGGGGGCGTTGATGACCAGTTGAATTTGGCCTCCCTTAATCAGGTCTACCACATGAGGCCGTCCCTCCATCACCTTGTAAACCTGTCGCACGGGGATACCGGCTGCTGCCAGATATTCTGCCGTCCCCCGTGTGGCCACAATCTGGAATCCAACTTCCACTAGCTTTTTGGCCACCACCAAGGCTTTGGGCTTGTCGCGATCCTGCACGCTCAGGAATGCCTGACCTTCCAGGGGCAAACGACTTCCAGCGCTCAATTGGGCTTTGGCAAAGGCTTCTCCAAATCGCTCGCCAATTCCCATCACTTCGCCGGTGGACTTCATTTCGGGTCCCAAAATAGGGTCAATGCCGGGAAACTTGGAGAAAGGGAAGACCGGCGACTTCACGCAGAACTGTTTGACGGGTAAAACTCCCAGGAACGACCCGAATGCCCGAACTCCTTTCCGAGCCGCATCGCCATTTTCTTCCAGCGCCAGTTGGCAGTCGCGCAGTTTACGTCCGGTCATCAAGCGGGACGCCAGTTTGGCCAGGGGCACGCCCGTCGCTTTGCTGACGTAGGGCACCGTGCGCGAAGCCCGAGGGTTGACTTCTAGCACGAAGACCTTGCCGTTCTGAATCGCATACTGAACGTTCATCAGGCCGACGACTTTCAGCGCCAGGGCCAGGCGAACCGTATAATCACAGATGGTTTTCCCGTGCTCCGGCCCCAAGGATATGGCAGGCAGAACACAGCTACTGTCGCCCGAATGAATCCCGGCTTCCTCGATGTGCTCCATGATGCCGGCAATGAGCACCTGCTCGCCGTCCGAGAGCGCGTCCACGTCCACCTCCGTGGCATCTTCCAGAAAACGATCAATGAGGATGGGGCGGCCCGGAGCAGAATACTCCACGGCCTCGCGCATGTATTCATCCAGGATCGTCTCATCGTAAGCGATGACCATCGCCCGGCCTCCCAGGACGTAGGAGGGCCGCACCAAAACCGGGTACCCGATGCGGGCGGCAATCTCGCGGGCTTCCGGCAAAGTGGTGGCGCTTCCGTTTTTGGGCTGGGGGATGCGGAGCGAACTCAGCAGTTCTCCAAAGCGCCGCCGGTCCTCGGCCAAATCAATGGAATCCGGACTCGTGCCAATGATCGGAACGCCCGCCCGCATGAGCGGCAGGGCCAGATTGAGAGGAGTCTGCCCGCCGAATTGCACAATCACTCCGCTGGGTTTCTCTTCGCTCACCACCGCCATCACGTCCTCAAAGGTCAGCGGCTCGAAGTAGAGCCGGTCCGAAGAGTCATAGTCGGTGGAGACTGTTTCCGGAT
>JACQGE010000127.1 GCA_016199675.1 Acidobacteriota bacterium
CCTGGACATCCACGACTTCGGCTTTGAAGCCCTGGCGCTCGGCCCAGCGCAGGTACATGCGCAGCAGCATCTCGGCCCAATCCTGCGCCTCAGTGCCGCCCGCGCCCGGATGAATGGTGAGGATGGCGTTGGAGCGGTCGTTCTCGCCCGAGAGCATCGTGCGCGTCTCGATCTGAAGCACTTGCTCCTTGAGTTCGGCGAGGTGGTGCGCGAGCTCCTGGCTAACCTCTTCGCCTTCCTGCGCCAGCTCAAACCACACTTCCAGCTCTGACTGGTCGCGGGCCAGCTCTTCTTCCGTCTGGATAAATTCTTCCAGGCGCTTGCGCTCTTGCTGGATTTTTTGGGAGGTGGCTGGATTGTTCCAGAAGCCCGGCTCGGCGATCTTCTTCTCTAGTTCAGTCAGCTTCTGGCGCTTGACAGGAGCGTCAAAGGAAGCTCCGCAGGTCGTGGATTTTATCCTTCAGTTGCTCGAACTCTCGGGCCATTTCTTCGATCATCGTTTCGCCTCCAAGTGCTATTATAGCTTATTTTTGTGATGGGTCTTTAAGGCGGGACCTATAGCAGTGAAGAAGAAAGCGGTTTATCGGGGGCTCAAGAGCGCTTGGAAATGCTCGCGCAATTTGCCCATTTTCGGGCTGATGACAAACTGGCAATAAGGCTGCTCTGAATTTTGGCGGTAGTATTGCCGATGATAGGACTCGGCTTCGTAGAACTCTGCCAAGGGCTTCACTTCAGTAACGATGGGCTGCCGGAATTGGCTGGATATTTCTCGGATAACGTCTTTCGCTTCGCTCTTCTGCTGTTCATTGGCGTAGAGAATAATCGAACGATACTGCGTTCCGGCGTCATGACCTTGCCGATTCAGAGTGGTGGGATCGTGAGTGGCAAAGAAAACGGTGAGCAAATCGCGATAGGAAATTTGCGAGGGGGCAAATTCGATCCGGACTGCCTCTGCGTGGCCGGTTTCGCCGGTGCAGACTTGTTCATAGGTAGGATAGGAGATGTCGCCTCCGGCATATCCCGGCATGACGGAGAGGACCCCTTTAAGCCCTTCGAAGACCGCCTCAGTACACCAGAAGCATCCGCCGCCGAAAACCGCGATTTGAGGTTCTTCCGCCATGGCTCGATTCGCTTCCAGTCTATCACGCTACGGAAAGCGGTTGCGGCGGTTGATGCGCCAAGCAGCGGCGAGGGCCAGCGCGGTTAGCGCAGCACAGAGAATAGGGAACCAGTCGCCGTAGCGACTGTAAAAAGTGAGATGGGACTGAAAAGCCCACTTCGCTTCCAGCACGTTGGGCTGGTCGGGTGGTAATCGCGCCGCAATGCGGCCATCGGGCCGGATGACAGCCGTGATGCCGGTATTGGTGGCGCGCAACAGATAGCGGGCATTTTCGATAGCACGCATCCGGGCCATCAAGAGATGCTGGTCGCGGGCGGCGGAACTGCCATACCAGCCATCATTGGAAATATTCACCAGGATCTCAGCGCCCTCCCGAACGAACTGGCGGATCAGATTGGGGAAAATCGCCTCATAACAAATCAGGCCGCTGAGGCGACCACCCGGTATCGAGCTAACCACAACACGGTCGCCGGGAATAAAGTCACCCACCTCCGCCGTCAGCTTGTCCGTAAACCAGAGCCAGCGCTTGAGAGGGACATACTCGCCAAAAGGGACCAGATGCATCTTGTTATATTGGGAAACCGGCCTGCCGGTGGGGTCAAGCAAGATTTCGCTGTTGAGCGGCTGAGTGCGGTTCGAGCCAGGCACGAAGGCGACGATGCCGGTCAAGAAATAGCTGTTGGTCCTTTGCGCAATGCCCTCGAAGTAAGGGCGGGTGAAAGAGTCGTCCCAAAAATAAAAAGCAGCCGGCATCTCCGGCCAGATGACCAGCGCGGGCTGCTCCTGCTTGCCGACGGCCTGAAGAGTGAGCGCTTCCAGCCGCTCCAGGAGAGGCGACTGCGTGGCCAGATCCCACGATTCCCACGATACTTCTTGAGGGATGTTCGTCTGGACTAAGAACGCCTTCTGATCGTCTGGATAAGATTCCCGCGAAGCAGTGAGGCCGAGACCGGCCAGTAGTGCAAGATGAATCAGGAAATAGGAAACCGCCCCTTTGCTTCTTCTGTGCAACCAGAACCATACCCAGGCGACATTGAGAGAGACCAACAAATAAGAGAGACCGTAGACGCCGGTCCAGCGGGCCAGCCGAGCTAGGCTGGCGTAGTCTGTCAACGCGTAGCCCAGCAGCAGCCAGGGGAAGCCGGAAAACAAGTACGAACGCAAAAGCTCCAGAGAGACCCACAAAAAAGGGATGACGACCGGCCCCCAGGAAGTCCGCCAGAGGTAACCTGCGAGCCAGCTAAAAAGTCCAAAGTAGAGAGCCAGCACTACAAAGAATAGGATAAAAACTCCCGCCGAGGCCGCAATGCCCAGACCGCCGTATTGGCGCATTACGCCGTAAATCCAATAGCAGGTCCCGGCAAAAAAAACGCACCCGGCCAGGAAGCCCCATAGAAGGCGGCGAAGGGAAGATGGTTCCAGCGCTGCGATGACGAGCAGGGGAGCCAGGGCCACCAGGCTTAAGGGGAAGAGGCTAATTTTGGGAAAGGTGAGAACGAGCAAAAGGCCGGAACTGGCGGCCAGCGCCAGGGGAACGAAAGCAAAGGGGATTTTTTCTGTAGAGCGTCTCGGCACCACATTCTGATTTTACTTCGTTTTGGATGCCGGTGCGGTGACTGGAGGCTATACCCTCCGCTCTCGGCAGGAACCCTTCCAAATACATTGGATTTCCTCATGTGATAGAAGCTCAAAAGAATCGCAGTCGGATTCCCACGAAGCCTCTGACTCTCCCCTGACCCAGCCGGATATCAATTGCTTCTTAAGTTCACGCAAACAGACTTCGTGCAGGGACACTATTTTTAGGGCTTCAACGAGGTATTTCCTAATATCGTCACCTCCCATTTCGGAAATCCTATTCTGATCGCCCTGAGATGCCTCTTTGTCATAGTCCCCATAAAAGAACTTTTCGCCCGCAATGCCACCAGCCAGGACGATGCAACGCTGCTCTGTACTCTTTTTTTCTAAAGAGTCTCGGCTGATCGTCGAATGCGGTAGTCTGTCAGTCACCTCTATCCTTTCAACATGCACACCTAGATGTAATGCGGCGACCGCGTGCCCGGCCTCATGACAGATCGCACGTTCATCCAATGCCATAAAAACTTTTCATTGCCTCCCTTTCCTTTTGGAACAACATCTCATCAGCGCGGGTGGGCTATTGCTTCCAACCTTTCGCGGAGTAGCCGCTGTTTTTTCGAATACCAAATCGCAAGGCCGAGCCACACTAACCAAAGCAGAATGTCCAGCGGGATAAGTCCTCGAAAGACAGCTCCCAATCCCGAGAGAACGACAGTCACCCAAACCAAAGCGACCGCAAATTTCTTCATCTGAAGAATCGCAAGTCCAGTGGCACCGAATAACAAAGTCTGAAAAAAGGCCACGACAATGCTGTCCGGCTTTGTACTCGCAACAACGATAAGTAAGCCGAGGCCCCCAAGGATGAAGAACCATCCGTAAGCAGAAATCCACTTGTTACTGGAAAGGGGTTCTTTAGAGTTAATGGTGGGTGTGTTGAGATCTCTTTTGGAGCTACTGAGTCTGTCGGTTGCACGGGTGCAGAAACGGAAGAGCTGATTTGTCGTCCGCACTGACTACAGTAAAGTGCATCGTTAGGATTTCGGGAGCCACAGTAATTACAAAACATCTGAGTTCAAAGACCTCCCTTAGTCGTAATTGGGGCCGTAGAGGAGGAATGAAAGCACCAAGGACGTTAGCAAGAACGCACCAGCTACTAGTTGGAGAGGAATCTCGCAGCAGGAAACAATTCGGTCAGATTTTTCGGCCTGAATGGCTCTTTTTGCGGCCTCAAGCTCTTTACCCTGCTGTCCTTTCAAGAAATTAAATACCTGAATGTGGCCGACTGAAGCTATCGCATGATATTGCATGATGAAGTTGATCCCTGTACCGACCACCGCGAGCACTCTAAAAGCTAGGACGAGGTAGAATACTAAATGTGGATACTGAGTCGTCGGGATGTGGAAGGAATAGACAAGACCGCCGACAAACATGATCCAAAAAGCGTAGTACAAGCGGTTTAGCGCATCCCTTTCCAAGGAAAGGTACTTGGAATATCGGTCCTCGGATTCATTTGCCACTCGCGTTCCTGAACAATGCTCGCGGGAATTATACGCCTACCTACTTATGTGGCAGAGGAATTTTCAATCGAGCAATGCACCCTATACCCAGAATAGCGGACTTACACCATTCCTGAGTCGGTATGGAAGAGGGATGGCATATAGTCAGAGCCGTGCGCATTGGCAAGTGGGCCAGAGGGAATAGAGATGCTCAGATGTCCGCTCCCTTACGGTCGCGGCTCGGATACGGTCTACAACAACTGTGAAACGGGTTTAGTAATACGCCAGATAGTGCTCCACCTCCCAAGGGTGGACGTGGGTGGAATACTCGCGCCAATGGGCCTGCTGGGCTTCCATCAGGTATTTATAAATCACCGGTCCCAGCGCCTCCTGGATGATCTTGTCTTTTCGCAAGGCGGCGGTGGCCTCGTGCAGGTCGGTGGGCAGGGGGTCAATGCTGAAGCGGCTTCGCTCGCGGGCGCTCATGCGGTAAATGTTCTTGCTGATGGGGGGGCTGGGTTCGAGTTGTTCGAGAATCCCTTGCAGACCGGCTTGCAACACGACGGCAAAAGCGAGATAAGGGTTGCAGGAAGGATCGGGATTGCGCAGCTCGCAACGGGTGTGGAAACCGCGAGAGGGAGGAACCCGCACCAGAGGATTCACGTTTCTTTCCGACCACACGGAATGAGTTGGGGATTCAAAACCGGGCACCAAGCGTTTATAAGAATTGATCAGGGGGTTCGTGACGGCAGCAAAACCGCGGGCGTGGCGCAGCAGGCCGGCGATGAAGTGTTCGGCGACTCCGCTCACCCCGTACTTTCCCCTCTGGTTTTCAAAGGCGTTCTTGCCATTTTTGAAGAGCATGATATGCAGGTGCATCCCGGAGCCGTCCTGGCCGTAAATCGGTTTGGGCATGAAGGTAGCGTGAAGCCCGTGAGCGAACGCTACAGCCCGGGTAATCATACGGAGGGTGGCGACCACGTCCGCCATCATGAGCGCGGGCGCTTCTTTGAGGTCAATCTCGTGCTGGCCGGGGGCAATCTCGTGATGTCCGGCTTCCACGGCAAATCCGGTCTCGCGCAATTCGGAAACAATCCGGCGGCGCGTTTCCTCGCCTCGATCCATCGGAACCAGGTCAAAATAGCTGCCGGGGTCAGCCGTGCGCGTTGTTGGCTTGGAATTCTCATCGCGCTGAAAGAGGAAAAATTCAATTTCCGGCGCAATCAGGACGTCATAACCCTGCTGGGAAAAGAGCCCCAAAATTTTCTTGAGCCGAGTTCGGGGGCACCCCTCGAAGGGAGTATGGTCTAAGTCATGAACATCGCAGATGAGGCGGGCGGTTCGAGTCTCGCCGGCCGCCAGCGGAGAGAGACGGAGCGTTTCCAGGTCTGGCTTCAGCAGCAGCTCCGATTCGATCGTACGGTGGAATCCTTCCAATGCGGAGCCGTCAAAAGACACTTCCGCAGCGAGGGCCATTTCAAATTTATCTATGGGGATTTCAACCGTTTTGATAGAACCCATGATATCCGTGAATTGCAACAACACAAATTCCACTTTTTCTTCGAGTAGTAGCGCTAACGCTTCTGCTTGGTTCATAGGGTTACGTTTACCTCGCTCCGGTTTTTTGATTTCGAATCGCTAAAAAGCTAATTAAGCAACTTAATTAAATCAAAAATACTAAAAGTGCGCATTTTTAAGCAAATAATAATATATAATTTTGGCAGATATAACAAATATTTTTGCAATCTTGCAAAAATAACTTGACACTGTTTTTCGGTCCGAATAAGCTGTGCCTTGGCAGAATGGATGTCATGAAGGGGTTGCCATTGCGCTGAAACAATTATTGACTCCTGGAGAAAGACAAAACGATTATAATGTTTTTTTGCGATGGCGGACCGGCGAGCACAATTCAGCCAGAAGGGTCTGTGAGAATCCCGCAAACCCAGAAGAATATTCTGGAACCAGCGAAATTTTGGAAACCGAATTCGGAAAGACCGGCTGCGCCGTCCCAGCGAGTTTTGGAAAAATAATTTTTTTATTTTTTGGAGGATAAAAAAGAACAACATGGCAAAAACGAAGTTGAATGAAGGCATAACTGTTCTCGAATCAGCTTCTCCGTCGGAAGTGATCGAATTCTGTCGCGCGCGGCGCCTGGAGATCGTGGACCTGAAGTTCACCGATGTGCCCGGCATGTGGCAGCACTTTTCGATTCCGGCCGAGGAGCTGTCAGAAGAGATTTTCAGCGAGGGGATTGGGTTTGACGGTTCCAGCATCCGCGGATTCATGGAAATTCACGAGAGCGATATGTTGCTGATTCCGGATCCCGCATCAGCAATCGTGGATCCCTGCCTGGAAGTTCCCACGCTCAGCCTGGTTTGCAATGTGCAAGACCCGATCCTGGGGACAAAGTTCACGCGCGACCCCCGCAATGTAGCGCAAAAAGCGGAAGAGTATCTGATCAAAACTGGGATCGCCACAGTGAGCTACTGGGGGCCGGAAGCCGAGTTTTACGTTTTCGATGATATCCGCTATGGTCAGAACCAGAACTCCGGCTTCTACCAGATCGACTCGAAGGAAGGAAGCTGGAACACGGCGCGGGATGAACAACCGAACCTGGGTTATAAACCCCGCTACAAGGAAGGTTATTTCCCGGTGCCGCCTACGGACAGCCTGCAGGACTTCCGCTCGCGGGCTATTAAGAAAATGAAAGAAGCAGGAATTGATGTTGAGGTTCACCATCACGAAGTCGCGACCGCCGGACAGTGCGAGATTGACATGCGGTTCAAGAGCCTGACGCGTATGGGAGACCAGACGCAGCTCTACAAGTACATTCTGAAGAACTATGCCCGGGAGTGCGGCAAGACGGTCACGTTCATGCCCAAGCCGCTCTTTCAGGATAACGGTTCGGGAATGCACGTTCACCAGAGCCTTTGGAAGGAGAGCGCCAACCTGTTTTTTGAGCGGGATGGTTACGCGCAGCTCAGCCAGACGGCGTTGTACTACATCGGAGGGCTGCTCAAACACTCGGCGGCGCTTCTGGCCTTCTGCGCTCCCACCACCAACTCCTACCGGCGGCTGGTGCCAGGCTATGAAGCGCCGATCAATTTGGTGTACTCGCAGCGGAATCGCAG
>JACQGE010000128.1 GCA_016199675.1 Acidobacteriota bacterium
CCGTCTCTGAGGCCCTGGCGACCGTTACCTCACAGGATGCCAGTAGCTGGTTTCGCCATTGCGTATATGCTATACACTAACTGTAAAAATGGTCTAGTGTAAGCCATGGGCTTAAAAATCGTGAGACGAATTGGACACGCGACCGTATGATACAAAAGTCAAATAGCTTTAATAATTCCCAAGAATGAACGAAACACCCATATTCGATTCCAGCGCCTTTCGAGACTTCGAGCGTTCTGGCTGGCAGAAGGCTGCTCTCCGCTACCCTGATTATTTTACCCGTGCTCACCGCCCAGGTCCTTCATGCCCTGCTCGATGCCGTGGGGGCGGGAAGCGGCGTCCGCCTGCTCGATGTGGCCAGCGGCCCGGGTAATGGAACGGCACAGGCAGCGCAGCGAGGAGCCACAGCCATTGGCGCGGATATCTCTCCTGCTATGGCGACTCATGCCTGCCGCCAGTATCCGGAAGTTCCGTTTGTGGTCGCCGATGCGGAAGACTTGCCCTTCGGGGAGGGCGCGTTTCAGGCGGTCATGACCAATTTTGGCTTGCTGCATCTGAGCCAGCCGGAGCGGGCGCTCCAGGAATTCTGCCGCGTCTTGCGGAAAGGCGGGCGGGTGGGTCTCACCGTCTGGGCACCGCCCGAGGAGGCGGTCGGCTTCGGCATTCTTCTCCGCAGCGTGGAAGCGCACGGCAACCCCAACGTTCTCCTGCCCGCAGGTCCTCCCTTTTTTCGTTTTAGCGATCCCCAGGAGTGCCGCCGGGTGCTGGAGGAAGGGGGGTTTGCAGAGCCGAAAGTGGTTCAGGTTCCGCAGACCTGGCGGCTGCCTTCGTCCGATCTTCTTATAGAAGCGTTCCTGGAAGCCACTGTCCGTACCGGCGGCCTACTCCGTGCCCAGTCCGTCAAGGCGTTAGAAAATATCCGCGCCGCTGTCCGCGAAGCCTGCCAATCCTATGAAAAAGACGGCACCATCGAGTTGCCCATGCCCGCCATGTTGGCTTCGGCTCGGAAAAAATAAAGAGGTGCAGGAAGAGATTTTTGAAGGCGTTAGAGCAATTTCATCAATGGTGTAGATCGACGGGAATCCCGCAAAAGACAAACCTCAGCGGATAAAGCCGCACCCATTGTGCGGCAGTTACGGCACGACTTCAGTCGTGCCGTAACGTGCAAATCAACGAAGCGCGGATGCGATTGCGCGACAGATCCCTGAATCGGTCTACGACCGTTTGAGGCATCCCCTTCGCCGTGCATATCACGATATCGGCAGCAACGGCTTTTGGCCTGCGGGTAGCTGCTGATTGAAGACGGTCAGGATTCCGCAGTTTATCGCGTGTTCCTCCATAAGGAGAGCAAGATCCAAGGAATCCCTCTCGCCAAAAAGTTTCACGGTATGTGCGTAGGTCTCCGGGCTTACTTTGTGCTTACCAATCAGCTCGCGGACAGCTTGGATGACGGCCGCCTCCTTCTCGCCAAGTCCAGTGAGAGGTTTCCGATAGCGGACGATGTCAATGATCTCTGGTTCCAGGCCATGTTTTCGTGCTTCGAGTTCATGAAGCGTCCACTCCACCTGCTGGTCTAATTCGCGGGCGTTCACCAGAATCGCCAACTCCAGCAGCCGCTTCCCGAAGGTTTGTTCCAGAAACTTGCCGTCGGCGCTGTGGAATCCGACTAGTCCCGGACCCATCCCACGAGGGGCCAGCCCACCACGGGAAGTTCCCTCTTGCTGCTGCCGCAGCCGCTGCAGCTCTGCCTGTGGCATTGCGTGAAGGCGGCTTCTGGAGTCCGGAAAAATATCCGGCGGCGATTTGATGATCGTGACGGGCATCGGCGCTTTCTCAACCCAGTCTAAAGGAAGGTGCTGATCGGACCAGATCAACCCAGTTTCGTTTGATCGATATGCCATGGTAGCGACCATATCCACAAGATTGGTGGCTCCGAGTGTCTTCAAAGCGTGTGCGAAAGTTTCCGGGGTGACGAAGTGGTTCTCGGTCATCTCGCGGCCGACATCAATGATGGCTCTCTCCTTGTCGCCCAGCCCGGTGGTGGGCCTCTTGTAACGGACGACGTCGATAACCTCCATTGGCAAGCCTACTCGAATTGCTTCCTCGACATGTAGCGTCCACTCAAAGTTCTGCTCCGACGAACGTGCTCCCACGATGATGGCCAGTTCCGTCAGCGCGCGCCCAAGTGGGGAGCCGTACCGGACATCTTCAGTATTGCTGTGCAGCAATATCCCGCCCTTACCCTGAAGTCCCT
This sequence comes from Acidobacteriota bacterium, assembly GCA_016199675.1. Classification (GTDB taxonomy): domain Bacteria; phylum Acidobacteriota; class Terriglobia; order 2-12-FULL-54-10; family 2-12-FULL-54-10; genus JACQGE01. The sequence goes on from JACQGE010000128.1 coordinate 2,255, forward strand.
CGATCGGGTTGGTCATCTTGACGGCGTCGTCGTAAGCCTTCTTGCGCTTTTCGTCCAGGTCTTCTCGCTTGACCAGCGGAAGTCGGTTCCGCGAATCCGGATAGACATCCTTAGGAAGCCCATCTGCCTTCGCAGACGGGGAACCGCCACCCTGCCCCGCGGAACTTTGCGCTACTATAACCCTGAGGCCAAACCCGCCCAGGACGACTAAACCAATCACCATTGGCACTACCATCGACCGCCACGTTCTCATCGGACCCTCCTCCTCTTCAATCGGGGAATTTGTACGGTAGTATATAGCATTTCGCTCCAACCGCTTCCAAGAACTTTTTTCTCCGAGGGTCTGGACAGGAGGGGCTGACGGCCAATTTAGAAAACGCTCCAGGAGCCGTGAATCCTGCAAAAAAGACGTATCTCAGCGGCTAAAGCGCACCCATTCTTCGGCAGTTACGGGGCGTCCCACCCCAGTACGCCGTCCCCAGAGGGAAAGCCCCGAAGCCGCAAGTTCCATGAAAAAATTACCCTGCGTCTACCGCTAAAGGCAATTGGCGACGAGCGAGTTGCTTATTACGGTATCGGCAGCAGCGGCTTCTGGCCGACGGGTAGCTGCTGATTGAAGACGGTCAGTATCCCGTTGATTTCCGCATGGTGTTCCATCAGGGTGGCGAGATCCAAGGCATCCCTCTCGCCAAAAAGTTTCACGGTATGCGCGTAGGTCTCTGGGCTTACTTTGTGCTTACCAATCAACTCGCGGACTGCTTGGATGACGGCCGTCTCCTTCTCGCCCAGTCCCGTGAGAGGCTTCCGATAGCGGACGATGTCAATGATTTCTGGTTCCAGGCCATGTTTTCGTGCTTCGAGTTCATGAAGCGTCCATTCCACCTGCTGGTCTAATTCGCGGGCGTTCACCAGAATCGCCAACTCCAGCAACCGATGCCCGAAGGTTTGTTCCAGAAACTTGCCGTCGGCTCCGTGGGCCCTGATTTGTCCCGGTCCCATTCCGGGAGGCGACAGCCCCCGGTTGGAAGTTCCCGCCTGCTGCTGCTGCCGCTGCTGCCCTGGCTGCGTTATCTGGCGAAGACGGCTTCTGGAGTCCGGGAAAATATCCGGCGGCGACTTGATGATCGTGATGGGCATCGGCGCTTTCTCTACCCAGTCCAAAGGAAGGTGCTGATCGGCCCACATCAGCGGAGTTTCGTTTGCACGCCTGGCCATGGTAACGATCATATCAACAAGATTGCTCTTTCCCAGCGCCTTCAAGGCGTGCGCGAAGGTCTCCGGGGTGACGAAGTGCTTTTGAGCCATTTCGCGGCCGACGTTAATGATGGCCGTCTCCTTGTCGCCTAGTCCGGTGGCGGGCCTCTTATAACGGACGACGTCGACGATCGCCATTTCCAACCCTACCCGAAGCGCTTCCTCGACATGGAGCGTCCACTCGAAGTTCTGCTCCCCCTCGCGTGCCGCGGTTATGATGGCCAGTTCCGTCAACCGGCGCCCGAGAGGGGATTCGTACCGGACATCATCAGTTACACTGTGCAGCCGTATCCCGACATCTCCCTGGAGTCCGGCGATCGAGTTAGTTTTCGCGAAGGCGGCATCGTAAATCTTCTTGCGCGCTTCATTCAGGTCTTCGCGCTTGACCAGCGGAAGGCGGTTGCGTGAATCGGGATAGACGTCCTTGGGAAGCCCATCTGCCTTGGCAGATGGGGAGTTGCCGCCCTGTCCGGCGGAACTTTGCGCTACCATTACCCTGAGGCCAAATCCGCCCAGGGCGACTAAACCAATCACCATTGAGACTGCTATTAAACGCCACGTTCTCATCGAACCCTCCTCCTCTTTAATCGGGGAATTTGTAGGGTAGTATATAGCATTTCGCTCCTACCGACTCCAAGAACATTTTTTCTCCGAGAGGGGTCTGGACAGGAGGGGCTGACTGCTAATTTAGAGCGCTTCCATCGCCAAAGAAGAAGAATCGAGTCGCCCGTTTCCGAACAGGCTTTCCAACTTGTCCACTAGCGTTCCATCCCACCAGCCGCGCCTGACTTCCTCGCGCATTTGCCCAAACGCCTGCTGGGGGGGGCAGCGCTTGCCGGTAGGGACGATCCGTCGTTAGCGCATCATAAATGTCCACTGTTTGGAGGATTCGCGCCGTAAGCGGGATTTGTTCTCCTTTGAGTCCATCGGGGTAGCCGGACCCATCAGACTTCTCGTGATGATGACGAATAATGGGAGTTACCAGTCGAAAGGATTTCAAAGGGGCACAGATATGTTCTCCAACCACAGGGTGCTGCTCCATGATTTTCCTCTCATCCGCAGTGAGAGGCCCTGGTTTGAGCAAGATGGGTTCCGGGACAGCCACCTTGCCAATGTCGTGCACTATGCCACCCCGCCGCAATGCTTCCTGCTGTTCCTCCGGCAGCCCAAGCTGCTTTGCGAGCGCGACTGAATATTTCGAGAGACGTCCGCAGTGCCCCTCGGTATAGGGATCTTTCGCCTCAATGCTGAGCGCCAAGCTGGAGAGCACCGTCTCCGCATTTTCCAACTCATCAGTAAAGTGTTTGAGCTTGAGCAAAGAACCTACCCGCGCCAACAACTCCTGCTTGTTGATAGGCTTACTTAAGAAATCATCGGCACCGGATTCAATTCCTTGGATGCGATCCTCGATGTTGTCCAAACCGGTAACCAGCACAACGGGAATCAGGCACTTGCTGGGGTCTGATTTGACAATACGGCAAACGGCAAATCCGGTGCGCCTGGGCATCATCACGTCCAGCAAAGCCAAATCAACGGCTTCGCTGTGGAGTTTTTTCAAGGCTTCCTCGCCATCACTGGCGCAGACCACTTTGTAACCTTTGTCTTTCAGCAAGTCACTCAAAAGGCTGCGATAGGACTCCAAGTCGTCTGCAACCAGGATCGTTGCCTGTCGGATCTCGGGTTTGAACACGATACATCCTCCGATAGAGAGCATTAGTTACGCGAGTTTCTTGTCCGAAAAAACTTCGGGAAGAGTCTTGCCGGATTTTTTACTCATCCTCTCACCCCATTTCCTTTCCTCATGCCCTCGCCTTCGCGATCCAGCACTTCGCGCACCTTGCGAGATAAGGAATCCCGAGTAAAGGGCTTTTGAAGAAAAGCCGTGCCGGGTTCCAGCAGCCCATTTCGGAGGACGGCGTCATCCGTATAGCCGGACACATAAAGCACTTTGAGATCCGGACGGTCGTCATGTAGCCGCTGCGCCAATTCGCGTCCACTCATTCCCGGCATCACCGCATCGGTCATCAGCAAATGAATCGGCCCCTGGTACCCTCTGGAAATTTCGACAGCCTTAGGACCGTTGCCAGCCTCCAACACCGCGTATCCGCTACTCTGCAAGAATTCGCAAGCCAGTTCCCGAAGCATCCCTTCATCCTCTACAACCAGAACGGTTTCCTCTCCCTTGCTGGCGGGAGGCGAGACTCGCTCCGTCTCCACTTCTGGAACGCCTGCCGCAACTCGCGGGAGATAAATCTTGAAAGTCGTACCCTTCCCCGGCTCACTGTAGACCCAGATATAGCCTCCGCTTTGCTTGACGATTCCATAAACGGTCGCTAAGCCCAATCCGGTCCCTTTCCCCTTTTCCTTGGTGGTGAAGAACGGCTCGAACATGTGCGTTTGGGTTTCACGGTCCATCCCAACGCCGGTATCGGTCACTGCCAGCATCACATACGGGCCGGGGCGGACAATCACGTGCTTGCTGGCATACTCTTCATCCAGCTCCACATTTGCGGTTTCAATCGCGAGCCTGCCGCCCTGCGGCATCGCATCGCGTGAATTGACCACCAGGTTCATAATGACTTGATCCACTTGCGCAGGGTCGGATTTCACCTTCCCTAAAGATGGCTCCAGGGAGAGAATCAGTTCGATATCTTCCCCAATCAGAGGCCGGAGCATCTTCTCTAACTCCACAATCCCCGCGTTCAAATCCAAAATCCGGGGCTCAAAAACTTGCCTGCGGCTGAAGGCTAGCAACTGACGAGTTAAGGCTGCGGACCGCAGCGCGGCATCTTTGATTATTCCGGCGCTCTTTCTCAGAGGACCCTCTGACGGCAATCGCTCCAACAGGCGTTCGCTGTACCCGATAATAATGCCTAAATGGTTATTGAAGTCATGGGCGATCCCGCCAGCCAGCTTGCCGATTGCTTCCATTTTCTGCGCCTGGTAAAACTGCTCCTCGATACGCTTGCGTTCCGCGATTTCTTCCATAAGGCTGGCGGTTTTCTCTTCCACCTTTTTTTCCATCTGTTGGAGCAATTGTGCGCGCTCCAGCGCTAATGCCAATTGGCGACCTGCTGTGTGCAGAATCTCCAAATCTTCGTTGTCGAACAATCCCTCTTTCGGCCCCGCCAGGTTCATCACTCCGATGGCACGGTTGCCGACCCGCACCGGAATGCTGGCGTGATAATGCAAGCCGCGCGTATCGCCCTTCGCTTGCCGGAGCCGTTCACATTCCAGGATGTTCGTGGTGTGATCGAATTCGCCGGCGAGGAGCTTCCGGCGACATAGACAATCTCCCGCAAATGCTTCTGGAGTTTCCAGCGCCGGCGGCAGACCGCAAGCAGCGGCCAGGCGAAAGCCGGTCTCCCCTTCCCGGAGAGAGACCCATCCTGCCTGGACGCCGGGCAAATTCATCATTTGCATCAGGGCATTATTCAGGATGTCCTGCTCGCGGGTCGCCTGGTTGAGCGCCTCCGCAACACAATACAAGCCTCGGAGGGATTGATAGGATCGCGCCACATCTTTTTCTCTCGCCCGAAGCTCCCGGTTCAGTTCGACAGCATCCACGAAGGTCGAAAGGAGCAAGTCCAGAAGCTGCTGCCGTTCCGAGGTGATGAAATGTTTTTCCCCGCCTATCTCAATCTCCACGCCCAACTGCATCTTCCCTTGCTTGCGCAAGTCGTGATTGGTCAGTGAATGACCGATTAATGACAACAGGCGTTTGTTGTCATAAGGCTTGCGCATGATATTGTCCGCGCCGCACTGGAGAGCCTTTAACACCTCCTCGGCACCCGTGAGCGAGGTCAGCAGAATGACCGGGATGTCCTTCAACTCTTTAGCCGATTTGATGGCGTCGCACAGGGCGTAGCCGTCCATCTCCGGCATCACAATGTCGCTAACAATAAGAGAGGGCTTGCGCTCCCGAACCATCGCGAGAGCCTGTTTACCATCGGCAGCCACCGTTACTCTGAATCCATTTTCTTCCAGCAGATGTTGCAGCAATGCGGCTTGCGTCGCGCTATCCTCCGCGATCAGTATTTCGGTAGGCTTGTTCTTTGCGTTCGGTGGGAGTTCCATCGCACAACCTCCAGGGTTCAAAGCAGCAACCCAGGTGATACCAATCGCAGCACGTTTTCCCAAGGCGCAGGGGCCCGTACTTTCACTGTTCCAGATGTGCCCGTTTCTTGTTCACCAAATTCGCGAGCGCCACGGCAATCTGATTGGGTGGAAGCACATAGGCTGCAGCGTCCAACCGGATCGCTTCTCCCGGCATGCCGTGAACGACGGAGCTATCCTGATCCTGGGCGATAGTGACAGCGCCTTTTCGCTCATTGTTTTCAAGCCCTCCGCTCCGTCCCTCCCCATACCCGTGAGCAACACTCCCACGGCCGTCGAGCCGTAGGTTCTGGCCACGGACCGGAACAGATAACAGACCGAAGGCCGATGGCCGTTTTCCGGTTCGTCCTCCGTCAAGAATAGTCTGCCCCCTACTGCCACCTGCATCTGAAAGCCATCCGGGGCTATATAGGCGTGACCGGGAAAAATCCGCTCTCCCTGCCGGGCGATCTGAATCGCCAGAGCCGAGGTGGGAGCGAGCCACTCCGCAAATCCCTGGATAAATCCCGGCGCCATGTGCTGCACGACCAAGACGGGAGCGGGATAGTCGCCGGGAAGCTCGGAGAGAATCGTTTGCAGTGCCAAGGGACCGCCGGTCGAAGCGCCCATGGCAACCAGTTGGATCTCTTCTGGAACATGCTCGTGGCCCACTTCCGTCAAAGCGGGCGCGATGGTTAGGGCGGTTTCCTTTCGCAATCGGGCCCACCGTCGCACGACCTTTACTTCTGCCATGAGCCGGACGGTCTGCACCAATTCTTTGACCGTGGCGTCGTGCTGCGGATGGCCAATCCCCCTGGGCCGATTAACAAATGCAACCGCGCCTGCTTCCATGGCGTGGAAGGTGGTTGCCACCTCTCGCGCGTTGGAGCTGCCGCTGACGATCACAATCGGGGTTGGATGCGTTTCCATGATTCGCTGCGTGGCTTCCAGCCCGTTCATTTTCGGCATGTGTATGTCCATCGTGATGAGGTCCGGTCTTGCCTGCTCTACGGCATTCAGCGCTTCCTCTCCGTTGCTGGCGGTCTCAACGACCTGGATCGCCGGATCGGAATTCAGTATCTGAACCAGGAAATCCCGGATCACCAAGGAGTCTTCCACCACCAGAACACGAATCATGGATTTGTCCATTTTCACTGCGTTCAAGAGCGGCCCAGCAAGCCGAGGTCATCGCGCTGGTCGCCGTTAAATCAGACGCCGGACGACTTCCAACAGATTGCTCTGGTCAAAGCTGCTTTTCACGATGTAAGCATTGGCTCCTACGTCGATGCCCCGTTCCCGGTCCTGGCGCGATTCGAGCGCGGTGACTAACACCACCGGCAACTCCGAAACTTTCTTGTCCGCACGGATTTTCGCCGTGAGATCAAAGCCACTCATCCGGGGCATGTCCACGTCGGACACCACCAAGTCAAAATCTTCGGTTCGGAGCGTGGTAAAAGCATCCAGCCCGTCCACGGCCGTCTTGACGTTGTAACCGGCGGATTCAAGAATGCTTTTCAGCAGCGTCCGTGCGGTGATCGAATCTTCTGCGACCAGAATCATTTTTCGGGTCGGTTCTATCTTTTCCGCTGTTGGGCTAGAGACTGCTGGGATGGAAGGCGCCTGCACGGCCGATTGCATCAAATCCGGGACGTTTAAGATCGGGACCACTTTCCCTGTCCCCAGAACTGTAGCCCCGGCAATATTTCGGACGCGGGAAAGTTGCGGTCCCAGACTCTTCACGAGCACTTCCTGCTCCGCCGAGATCTCATCCACCAAAAAAGCAATTCGTTTCGCCCCGGAGCTCAAAACGACAGCGGGAGACTTAGCCGTTGTTTCCTTTCCAACCGCCCGCTGCGGAAGTTCCAGCACGTTTCCGAGCCGGACCAACGAAACCGCCTGGCCGTCTAGCTCAATAGTCTCTCGATTCTCCACGGTTTTGATTCCGTCTTTATCCAGAGCCATCACGCGCTCAACATGCGTCGTGGGAATCACAAACCGATGTTCATCCAGGCGGACGAGAACTCCCCGAAAAGTAGCCAGCGTCAGCGGAAGAACAATTCGAAACGTCGTGCCAGCCCCCGGAGGCGACTCTGCGGAAACTGTGCCGCCTAGCTTTTCGACCTTTTCCTGCACGATGGCCAGGCCTAACCCTCTGCCCGAGATGTCCGTGATGAGGGAACTGGTGGAAACGCCCGACTGGAAGATGAACGAGAGCACTTGTTGTTCATTGAGGACAGCCGCTTCCTCGCCCTAAAAGGGGGATGGAGGGCGCTCCTTTCCAGTAGTCTGTATAGCAGTCATGGCTATGAAAGACTGTTTTTTCAGGAATTCGATTCTCCGGAAACGAATAACGGCATCGCCCAGGATGCGGACCGCGACAGATTTGGGCAGTTCTTCACGAATTTGTCATACAAAGAATTCAATGTGCAGGCTGTGTACGGAAGCCGGGATAAGGGAATTCCAACCGCTTCCTTCGGAACGGTATTCAATGATTCTCGTGCGCGCACAACGGACAACCGCGGTTACGTTGATGTGAGCTACGAACATGAATTTCGAAATCAATTCAGCCTCTCCAGTCGCGTCCATTTCGACCACTACATTTATCGCGGCGATTATCCCTACAACTATGACCCGGAATCCGACACCCCAGTAACGTTAAATCATGACGATTCGAGCGGCAAATGGTGGGGGGAAGAGATTAAACTCTCCAAGCCGTTCTTCCCAGGTGTGGGCATTCTATGGACAAGACGAATATTCGATTACCCGCAACTTGTTGCTCAACGCGGGAATCCGGCACGACCACGATTCCACATTCGGAGGCACGACGAATCCTCGTTTGGGGCTGATTTACGATCCCGCGGAGGGAACCACCTTGAAATTTCTTTATGGGACAGCATTCCGCGCGCCGAATGCTTACGAGTTGTACTATCAAAGTTCGGCTCTGGAATTGCCCAACCCAATGCTCCAACCGGAAACAATCCACACCATGGAATTCGTGGTGGAGCAATACATGGGCGTAAGCTATCGAATGAGCGGGAGCGTCTTCCAAAATAAAATTGACCGGCTGATTGACCAGGTCGAGAATCCAGACGGTTCCCTACAGTTCCAGAACGTCGGATCGGTCCGGACGAGAGGGGTACAACTGGTCTTGAATGGCATTTGGGCATCGGGCCGAAGCGCTCAGGTTAATTACACTTATGAACGGCCCGTGAATATGCACACGGGTGACGTCCTCCACAATGCGCCGGCGCACCTGGTTAACGCGAATCTTCTGATTCCCTTCCTTTCAAAAAGACTGACTGCGGGTCTGGATTTCCACTACGCCGGCTCCCGCCGGACGGTTGCCGGAAATGAGGCGCCGGGTTTCGTCGTGACGAACATGATGTTGTCCAGCAGCCGGTTTTTCGGAGGGTTTGAACTATCGGGAAGCATCTACAACCTGTTTGACAAACAGTATGGTTATCTCGGTGGCGACGAGCATCGAGAAGAAGTCATTTACCAGGACGGCAGGACAGCCCGCCTGAAACTGACGTACACGTTCGGTGGAAGCCGGTAACATTTACCGGTGACCTGCTTGTTTTTGGAAACCCTAAATGGTTACGACGGAATCGAACCACCGACGCCAGCCTTTTCCTTATAAGGAGAATGGCTCCCATGAGAAGTCTTAGAGCGGCGGCCTTTGGCGCTACACTGCCCTATAATTATTCCGCTTATTCCGCTCTGGCTCTTTTGACATTACTCGCAAGGCCGAACGCCTCTAGCATGAGAATGAAGTACCACCCGATATCCACCTGCCACCAATACCGACCCAGGCGTGCCGAAGATACCAAGGAATGATGATTCCTGTGCCAGTTTTCACCCCATGCGGTCAATTGCAATGGTCCCAGCCACCAAACATTCCTGCTGGAGTCTCCTTCTCCGGTGTGACCAAGGTGCGTGAGGCTGTTCACAAAACATTGCATGTGTAGCGAATAGACAAGTCGAATGGCGCCAATCCAGAAGAATCCCGGCCAGCCAAACGCTAGCCCGCAGAATAGAGAGAGCAAAACCACAGGGACTTCCGCAAATCTCCACGCCTTGTATGCTCCGCGGTTCAGTTCTGGACACCACTTCTGCGGCTCCGCAGGGGCCGACTGGTAGAGCCAGCGCAGGTGAGCCCACCAGAAACCTCCGTGTTTAGGGCTGGAAACGTCCTCGGGTGTATCGGTCCGTGAATGATGATGCCGGTGATAGGCAACCCAGCTCGCCGGATGGCCCGAGCCATTAAAGACAGCCCAGAAGATTAGCATGTGCTCGATAGACTTGTTTATCTTGAGAGTGCGGTGCGCCAGCATGCGATGGTAACCGACGGTCGTGCCTAGACCACCAAGGGCCGCTAACAGGAGCGCCACCCCGAAGACCGGCATGCTGGGCAACGGAAACAGAACCAGTCCGGTGATCGCCAAGACGTGTATTACAACCAAGTAAAAGAGAACGCTTGCCTTACCTCTCGCTGGCCTCCAAAAGGGCTGGGACCAGGGAGGGATTTCCCGAGAGGGTGATTGGTTCATGCTAGCTGCTATGGAACGATTCATCCGATTCAAGTTGCCTCCATTTGTTAGTTATTTGATCTGGGAAGTACGAAAGTGGAGCGGGTCTCTGAGGCTTTGCAGTTCCCTGTAATAGTAGAGGGTCGTAGGCCGTTTCCCTCTGAATCGAAGATTCTTTAAGAACTCGATTTCCTCTTCCGTAGCATCACTACTCAGAGAAGGGTTGTGAAGGAATTCCGTGAGGCCGGTCTCCTGGTCGAAAGGTTGGTTAGGCTCCCTTTCCATAAACTCAAACTTCTTGGGATGCACTGGGGCCACTCTGTGGTTTAGAACGATATCCATGCCAAAGGTGGCGAGGTCAATATCCCAGGATTCAATCAGCGGATCCAAAAAGGATACACAGTTGTCAGCCGACACCGTGAAGACATCCGAATCCAGGAACTCAAGAACAATGACCCGAATTTGTTCATAGCTTCGGTTGCTGAGTCGGGCCACAAGGCGGAGCCAGTTTTCATTTTCCAGTTCTTGTTTAGCAATTCCCTTAACCACATCCAAAAGTTTCTGTGTGACCAGGCGTTCGAGTTCTCCGAAGGGCTGCTTTTCGAAAATCACGCGTACTTCCCGTTCTTTTTCGGGACTGCATTTGCGGAGAATCAATTCTCGGACCTCTTTGAACAAGGGCGTGGGCGGGTCAATTAATCTTTTCTTAAACTCTTCTTTGCGCTGGAACTCGGCTATCTTCGCGAGCTCCCCAATGGGGAGCTTCAAAACCTTTCCCATTTTTTCATAAATATCGCTGCGCTCAGGAGCCGGAGGCGTTTTTTTTCCTGTAAGTAACTGTGAAATATATGACTCCGTCACATCGGCCGCAACTGCCAAATCTCTCTGCTCAAGCCCCAGTTGGTCCAGGCGCTGCCTGACTACTAAAGCGACATTCACGGATTCGCCTCTTAGTTAACTTTCTTTATTAACCAGAACAAAGATATCAGATACTCCTTGACAAGTAAAGTTAATGTACCTAAAATGGTTAAGGCAATGAATCTATCGCTCTGACATTTCAGATTATCTGAACTATATCAGGTTATCTGAAAATCACATCTCTTAGACGAAAACCGAGGAGGTTGACATGGTTGCTCGAAATGTTTCCATGCATCTGAAGCCCAATAGCATTGGGGAATTTTCCCGGACGATCGAGAAGGAAATCATTCCTCTGCTTCGAAAACAAAAAGGCTTCCAAGACGAAATAACGTTCATCGCCTCCAGTGGATCGGAAGCGATTGAAATCAGTTTGTGGGATGAGAAAGAGAACGCGGAAGCGTATGACCGCGGAACCTATCCCCAAGTACTGAAGACCCTCGCCAAAGTGATGGAGGGAACGCCTTGGGTTCAAACCTATGAGGTTTCCAACTCAACTTTTCACAAGATCGCCGTTCCCGTTGCAGCGCTGAAGCCGACGGGTCTTTTCGTTCGGTGAGAGCGGCCACCCGCCCTCTCGCTTGGCCGCGACCAGAGGAATCATAGATAAGACAAGAAACGAGGTTTCCAAATGCTTACGAAAATCATGAAGTGGATTTCCATTACAGGTTTGCTCCTGGCGGTGTTATGGCGACCCTCTGATAATTACCAACTCCTGCTGCAATTTGTGGTTTGTGCGGGTGCTATCTTGGTTGCCCTAGACGCATGGCGCGCAGAGAAATACCTATGGGCCACCGGATTTGTTTGGATCGTTGTGTTTTTCAATCCCGTTGTACCCTTGTGCTCTCTAGCGCGATGTTTCTCTGGCTGAATTTACTTTCCTTGGCCACTTTCCTGGTGTCGCTGGTTATGTTAAAGCCAAAACCGAGACTCTCTCTGGAGTCACTAATAACGCGGGCGCGGGGAATCGAGACTCTATAAGCCGTGGTGATCCTGAGGGCCACGGCAAGTGTCAGGGGAGTAGCTAAATGGCAGACGAAATCAAAGTGGGGGCCATACTGATCGAGGAAGGTGCGCTTTTGCCCCCTTCCTTGCAACTCGAAAGCGAGCAGTGTTCGAATGGCTGGAGATGGGTAAAGAATCTCGATGGTTACGGACTGGATCGAAAGGTCCGCGAAGCGGGATGGACCTTTTTCTCCCTGGCGGGTGAGATCAAAACGAGTGTTTTCGGTCTTGATGTAGAAAGGGCGACATTCAAGGCCATCAAGCGACTCCTGGTCAACCTGAAATCGGAAAAATTGAACTGCTTGGAGATTACGCAAGTGGTATGGAAGCGTTTCCTGGGACTGCCCTACGTGAGTGTCTCCGCCCACTCCCGGCATATTCAGGAGAGTATGTTTCTGTCCCGCGCCAAACGCTTTGCGGAATGGGAGGGCCTAATGGGCTGCACCGGAACCGAAACGTAGTGTCGCTGCCCAGTGAAGTGAAGACCATTGGCATCATTACCGGTTGTGCCGATTGACGGTGCGGCAGCAGAGCCGAGCTCGAGTCGCTGGAGGAAGAGATGACAGGTACGGTGAATCAAGTGGCATGGGCCATGCAAATCAAAGCCAGCGTGACCGCAGAGTTTGATCGCGTAGCGAAAGCGCTCGAGTCGGCGGCCAGCAAGCAGGCCGAACCGGATCGAATGAATACTCAGGCCATGATCGCAATCCTCGAAGAGAAGCGTGCCGAGGTGATGGCGAAAGATCAGGCCGGCTATTTCATCCATGATTGGCAGGAACTGCGCGATCAGGTGCGGCAGATGATCGTTCAAGATTTCCGGTACCAAGCGATTAAGGCGGCAAGGGCGACGCGTCAGCAGGGCCGGCACGTATCCAATTGAATGATCTTTCGACTTGCAAAGTGCCCTCCTGAGTGTCTCTGCCTACGCAAAGGATTTTCCCCAGCCCAATTGGCTGCTGTGTGTAACTGCAGGAGCTTCTAAAGGAGAAATCATGTCCGAAAGAAATGGTGACAAAGCCAGGTTTGACCGAGCACGCCGGCGCAAGATTATTCGGCGGCAGCGGGTTCGAGAATTGCGAAAGCTGTTGGGACTCGGGCGCCATCCACTAGAAACCAAAACAGGAGGAGGCCGAACGTGAAGCCGTACGAAAAGCACATGCTCGATAAGCTGTTGCGAATGTCCTTGAATGGAGACGTCTTTGAGAGAATCCTGGCGATATTAGAGCAAGAGCAACACAGGGAGATGGAAAAAGTGCTGAGGAATCCAGAATCCTAAAGTATCAAGTGTCCTAAAGGAGGACCTAAATGATTAGCACTCGCAATGTTGCAATTTCACTTTTTGGGTCATATTTTCAGTGAATTTCGTTCACGCGCAAGATCTTTCCAGGTACCGGGAATTTCAGTTTGGAATGGACCTGCCGGCGATAGCGAAACTGGCGGGCCTGAAACCATCTGAGGTGCGGGTGATCCATCAACGGCCGGCGCTGATTCAAGAACTGAACTGGCGGTCCCAATTTTCTCTCAGTTCTTCACGTCAAGCGGACCCGATTGCGAACGTCCGCTTCAGCTTTTACAAGGGTGAGCTCTTTCGAATACTGGTCAATTATAATCGATATAAAACCGAAGGCTTGACAGCAGAGGACATGGTTGAAGCCATTTCGGCCACATACGGGACCGTCTCAAAGGCTGCTGCCGAAACCACCTTCTCCTTGTCCGGGGTCTATAACGATACCCAGGTGGTTATTGCGCGTTGGGAAGACTCGCAATACTCGTTCAGCCTTTTTCGTTCCTCCTACCAACCGACTTTCGGAATGATTGCGTTGTCGAAACAACTGGATGCTCAGGCACAGGTCGCCGCTGCCGAAGCGATTGCGCTGGACAAGCAAGAAGCTCCCCAACGAGAAATCGAACGCAAGAAGAAACAAGACGACGAGAACCAGGTCTCTCAAGAAAAGGCCAGGCTGGTCAACAAACCCGGATTTCGCCCTTAGCGCACAAGGGCGACTAAGGCCTCGAATGATCAGCGTTTGTAGGCATCCACAAGGCCGCCCTGCACATCCAGGGCGTGGGATACAAGAATGGTCTGTTTTTAGGAGGGTCGGGTATACAGGAGGCCCATGGCTATAGTCAGAAAGAGATCATACAGATTAGGGCACAGCCCCCCTATCGCCCCGATAGGGGTGTTCCTGAGGAACAAGGCGTCGTTTGTCGGTCAGCCTCTAAAGCTCGGAATCTGTGATCCGCACTGGCGTGCCCGCACTACTTGCCCGTAAACATCGGGAGGCACCGATGGCCCCTTTCGGCTGCAATACTGACCGAAAGCCTTTACAAGCGCTTGAGCGATCTCCTCGACGGTCATGCGTTCAATGTGCCGTCGCTCTAGTGCGTAAACAAGCGCGCCATCCTTGAACAGGGCGACTGAAGGCGAGGAGGGCGGCACCTCGGGCATGCGCTCCCGAGCGCGGGCCGTTGCCTCCATGTCGACTCCTGCAAAAACGGTGGTCAAGTGATCCGGGATGATCTCGCTTTGGAGCGCTTGGGTGATCCCTGGTCTCGCGCTGCCGGCGGCACAGCCACAGATGGAGTTGACGACTATAAGCGTCGTTCCAGGCTTGGCAAGAGCGGCGTCCACATCTGCAGCCGTTCTGAGCGGCATGACGCCGCATTGTGCAAGCTCCTCCCACATTGGTCGAACGGCTTCTGGATCGTACAAAGGCTGCATCTAAAACCCCCCTTTTCTCCAATTGCCCGCAGTGCTCGGGCGGAACAGGCACCCGGCTACGCTCGTGGCGCGTCGCTCATATCAACATGACTGTGGGCACCTTTAGGATACTTCATATTTGTGAATTACGCGATTAGAGCCAATCCTCCCGGGAATCTTGGTGCGCGCATTTACAAGGACGCAAATCCGAAGACCGTTGGCCGCAAGATTCGCAGTAATCTGTCTTGCCCCATCAAACGAGGCTTAGAAGGAAAAGACGATGCCGACGCTAACCTCGAATATATTTAGCCTCTCGCTCTGCACACCGGTGAGCGAATACCCGCGAGCATCAAACTGGCCTCCGAGCGGACCAGCCAGCTTGAACTTCAGGCCACCGCCGTAGTTGACTGCGAATTTGGCGCCTGTGATGGCGTCTAGCGCGCTGATCGTGTCGCCGCGGACGTACACGGTTCCTAGGCCCGCTGTAGCATAGGGTCGGACGGCGACCAAGGGAGCTTGGACCAAGAGATTGCCGTTGAAGATGAAGGCGCTGTTGTCGCTGGAAATGAAGTTCGGGCTGTAAGCAAGCGTGGTCTCGCTTCCGAACACGCGGCCCTGACTGACCCGAATACCGAATGTGCCGAAGTCCCGGGGATCCAGAGGGATGGTAGTGCTATTGTCGACGATAGATCGCACCGTCAGTTTTCCGGGATGCTGCATACCGCCAAAGATGGTGAAGTCCGCAGCGTGAACGGGAACGACCGTCAACGCCAGAAAGACCAAGAGAAAATAGCGGAAGGTTTTCATGGCTACAATGATAACAGAGCTAATCTCAGCCGACCGGCTGAATGAATGATGCAGCGTCAAAACCGCAATTTTGATTGAAGATCGGCGGCTCCCGGTTTGTCAGAAGCAATTGTACTGCCCACCTCCTCGCGGTTGATCGATTTTAGCGCCCTGAGTGTCACTGTCACGGCCTAGAAACGTTAGCTAGATTTCCCCAAAGCTGACCGGGGGCGACTTTGACAGGCACTGCGGCTGTTTCTACCTGTTCATTGTGATTTCTGAGGAACTCGGGAAGGATTTCCTACCGCTCTGTCTCTCCCTTTAGGTTGTCCCTTGTAACCAATATATGCAATGATTTCGCTCTGATGGAGGAGGCTGTCGCATGCTCGGGTATTGGCCCCTCATACTGATCGGAGCAATTGCGCTGACTCTGCTGATCTGGAGCCTGGTGCGGCAGCGCGCCAGGAATCAGGCGCAGAAGACTGAATTGCAGCAGCTCGGCTTCCAGCCGTGCGCGGAGCAGAAGGGCTGGCTGGAGAAGATGGTCACCCGGATGGAGCAGAACCGCAGGCATCGCTACGAGGTCCGCGACCCGAAGCAGTTGCCCGGCGAGCCCGCGGTGTACTTCTACGTGAAGGTGTGCTATGGGCGTGCTGACGATGAGCCGCTGGTGGAAGAAGAGGTGCTGTTTCCGCTGAAGCCTTCGTTCAACCACCTGACGGCCAACTTCGCCGATGAAGAGTTCGAGTTTGTTACGAACTCGTTCACGCTCTATGACATTGATCACGCCAAGCTGATCGGCGGGGCGACCTCGCCGCTGTTTCGGAAGTCGAACGTAAACCTGTCCGGCACAGCTAGCAAATCCCAGGCGGGCCGGATCGTTGCGATCCGGTTACGGGAAGAGCTCGGCGGGATCACGTTGGAGCAATGGAAGGCGGCGCGGCAGGTGTCCTTTCGCACCACGGTCCTAGCACTGAATACGGAACCGGGGATGGTCTGCTCCATGACCCATCCCGACATGCCCGATGGCGTCATTAATGGCAACCCGACTCCAAGCTACGGCGAGTTCCGCGTCACCGGCTGGCGGCTTAACAAGGATTACTCCATCGACATCCAGGGCCGGACCAGCACTGACGAGATGTACGATCTCATCGCCGGGCCCAAGCCGGCGGATGTGCCTGCCGATCCCGTACCGGTTGAATTCGCGCAACTTCCCTTGGGACTGGTGTGGCATCCGGATGCGGTCTACCCGGATGCAGACGATCCTTTGTTTGACGAGAACGACGGGACTTTTGCCCTCGCGCAGGAGTACACCACGCTGGCCGATGGGAGTAGCCAGGCGCAGTTGGCTGTTACCGGCAAGCTCCCGGTGAACGATTTCATAACGGATGCTCACCCACCTGCTATCCGGTCCGTGACCAGCGCTTCCACGGGCGGCTCGCTTGCTGGGGATCGGGATTACTTTCTGGCCGTTTGCGCCAAGGATACGAATGGGAAGTTTTCGTCGCCTTCCAATGTCGTCTCGATCCACGTCCCGGCTGGAACCAACGCTAACAAGATCACCCTGGATTCCATCGTGTGGCCGGTTGGAACGTTCGACGGTTATGTCGTGTTCGCCTCTGTAGACGACGGCCGCATGATGTGCCGCCAGGCAGAAGGAACCGGCACTCCCTCCTCCGTCGAAGTCACCGGTCCCTTTGCCCGATCTAGGGTTAAAAGACTTCGGCGATTTGCTGGCCGACATCGGCGATCCGAACGCCGCAAGCATCCTGCAGCACGCGGAGAATATCGGAATCGCCGTGCATGGGCTTTACGATGTGAACCG
>JACQGE010000141.1 GCA_016199675.1 Acidobacteriota bacterium
CCGCCGCAGCGGTCAGCGCATGAATGTCATCGCCGCGCCGGAAGGCTTCCAGCAGCAAAGGATCTCCGCTCAAATGGGCTAGCAGTCGTAACTCGATCTGCGAATAGTCCGCTGCCAGCAGCACAAATTCCGGCTCCGCGACAAACGCGGCCCGAATTTCGCGTCCCAACTCCGTGCGGATAGGGATGTTTTGCAAGTTTGGATTGCTGGAGGACAAGCGCCCGGTGGCAGTGCCCGCCTGGTTATATTGAGTATGCAGCCGGCCGGTGGCGCGGTTGACCAATTGCGGCAGCGCGTCTATGTAAGTGGATTTCAGCTTAGCCAGTTGCCGGTATTCGAGCACCCGGCGGGGAGCCTCGTGCACCGCCGCCAATTCCTCCAGGACATCCACTGCCGTCGAGATTGCTTTGCCCTTGCCGCGCTTCCGTGGCGCAGGTAATCCCAGCTTCTCAAACAGCACCTCCCCCAACTGCTTGGGGGAATTGATGTTAAATTCCGTCCCGGTGATTTCGTAAATTTTTCGCCGGAGCTGTTCCAATTGCGCAGCCATTTGGATAGAGAGTTTCAACAACTGTTCCACCGCCAGCTTAATCCCCCAGCTTTCCATCTCCGCCAGAATAGGGACCAGGGGTAACTCGATTTCGGCGTAGAGGCGATCCAAACCCGCCGCGCGAATTTCCGGTTCCAACAGGGACACCAACTGTCCGGTCCGGTCGGCCCGCTCGGAAAGATTGTCGGAAAGCCTTGCCCCGAGGCGGCGCTCAACAACTTCCTCCAGCCGGTGATTGCCTTCATGCGCGTCGAGCAGATAGGAATAGAGCATCGTGTCGTGCCGCACCCCGGCCAACCGAATGCCGTGACGCTGAAGAATAAGGAGAGCTGATTTCGAGTCATGCACCGCTTTGGGAGCCTGTGGATCTCCCAGCCAGGCCTTCAACACATTGACATGAGTAGGAACAATGGTCCGGGCCACTCCGGCCGCCACAGAAAAGGATACCGCGGGTATTTCTGTTGGCAGAAAAGTTCCTTCGGGCTGGCCTTGTTCGTTTCGCGCGGCTAAAGCCACCTCCTGTTCGTTCGTCAAACTACCGAGGAATTCCCGCAAGGCCTCTTCGGTCGAAATTTCTTGGTAGTCTTGCTCGCGAGCCTCGGCGGCAGGAAGCAATTCTTTCAGCAGGGACGTAAAGCCCATCTCTTGGAACAGGGAGCGCAGCTTTTCCCGATCCCCCTTTTGGCAGCGCAATTCTTCCAACGACAACGCCACCGGGGCGTTGGCGTCAATCGTCGCCAGTTGCTTGCTTAACAAGATTTGCTCTCGATGCTGGAGCAAGGACTCGCGGTAGGTCTTGCGGGCCACTTCGGAAGCGCGGTCAAGGCACTTTTCCACGACGCCGTATTTTTGAATCAGTTCCCGCGCGCCCTTCTCGCCAATGCCGGGAGCGCCCGGAATATTGTCAATGGAATCCCCCTGCAAAGCCAACAAATCGGGAATCTGTTCCGGCGCCACGCCCATTTGCCCGATGACCTTTTCGCGGTCATACCGTAAATCTTCTTTCATGGGATTTATCATTGCCACTCGATCGCGGACCAATTGCAGCATGTCCTTATCAGAGGAAACAATGAAAACTTCCAGATTCTGCTCGGCGGCCTGCCGGGCCAGCGCGCCGATCACGTCATCGGCTTCATAGCCTGGTCGAGCTACCACAGGGATTTGAAGGGCTTCTAACAGTTGACGGATGTAAGGAAGCTGCTCAGCCATCTCTTCCGGCATTTCTTTCCGGGTTGCCTTGTATTCGGCAAAGGTTTCGTGGCGGAAGGTCGGCCCAGCCAGGTCAAAAACCGCTGCCACATATTCGGGTTCGTAAGTCGCCAATAGTTTGCGGAGCATGTTGTGGAGCCCATAAACGGCCTGCGTCGGCTGCCCTTTCCGGTTCGTCAGCCGGGGCAGAGCATGATATGCCCGGAAAATGTAGCTCATGGCATCAATCAGAAACAACCGGCGGGGTGGAGAAGAAGAAAGAGTTGTTCTTTCTGTGCTATCTTGACTCGCTGCCATCACAGGAGAATAGAACTTTATTTTCCATCTTGGCAAGCGCGAACGAAATTAAGAAACGTGAGACAGCGGGGGTAGAGTAACCGAGACACATTGATCCCAATTTTCGTCAGAGCTACTTCCGTGGTTACAATTCTAGGTGTCAACCCCTCCGCCTTTTTTGGTTTTTTCCGGATAGGTGATCCCCTTGACTAAACCCACAACTTTTTGTCCTTGTACTCGGATCTCGCGTGCCGTCTCCCGCAGCGAGGAGTCGAGCCGTTGATTCATCGCCAACAAATCCGCTGCAGCCAGGATTACCGTAAGAGAAGACATCGCTTGTTGATAGAAGTCCGAAATCGCCTCAGGCGGGAGCAATCCGCTCATCGTGTCGGATGCCGCATCGGGAGAAGCACTAGCGGTCTGGGAGGGTTCGGCAGCAGCCATGAGGGGGTGAGTCGCACGAAGTTGCTGGAGCTGCGCGTTTCGCTCTGCCAGTTCCGCTTCTAATTGGCCCAACTCCTGCACTCTTTGAAGAACGGCCTCCAAATGGCTTGCTCGCTCCTGCGCTTCAGTTGTTTGATTCAACAGAGCACCCAGTTCTTGCTCCTTCGCTGCCAGTTGTTGTTCTAACTCTAGGTGTTCCTCCCGAAGTTTGTGAACCTGCTTTTCGGACTGCTCCTTGTTCGCCGCGAGTTCTTGTCGGGCCGCATCAAGTTGCGTTTCCAACAGGCGGATGCGCAATTGCAATTCGGAGAAATCGTGACCTGTATCGGCGGCGCGGCTTGAGTCTGCCAAAGCTTCGAGTTGGCGCTGTTCTGCCGCCATCGTTTCCTCAGCAAGCAGCGTTTGATCCGGTAGAGGAGAAGGAGTGGCACCTTCCACTGGGCTCCCAAGAGACTGAGATGGCTCAGAATCGGCAACCTGTGAAGATTCACCTAAGCCCCGCCACCAGCGAGCCAATGTCGTCAGAACCTTCCCGGATGTGCTGGTTTCACTTGTTGTCGGAGGCGGCGACGTCCCCTCCGCCGCTGCATCGGATTCAGGTTGGGCTGCGGTCAACTCGTCCGTCACATTAGTCACGTTCTCCGCATAAGAAACCTCCGATGGCTCCGCCAAGTGCTTCTTCTTTTTTCGGCTCATGTTGCTTAATACCTTAGAACGCGCTCTTCTCGTTCATGCTACCAAATTTTGGGGTTGCTTAACGATCCGAAGTATTCGAAGGCTATGACAAATCAAGTCCATTTCGGCTGGGAAGCCAGAATTTGGGCGATGCGAAGACTAGCCTGCCCATCTCCATAAAGATCCTGCACGCGGCTCCGGCGGGTATATTCTTCACTGTCTTCCAGCAATCTCATTGTTTCTGCCAGAATCGTGTCTGGATTCGTTCCCACCAGTTTCGCATTGCCCGATTCTATACCCTCCGGACGCTCGGTGACTTCGCGCAGTACAAGGATCGGCTTACCCAAGGAAGGAGCTTCCTCCTGGACACCGCCGGAATCCGTCAAGATCAGATGCGCCCGTTGCATTAGGGCTACGAAAGAAACATAGTCCACCGGATCCATCAAGGTAACGTTGGGAAGATCGCCGAGCAAGTATTGGACGGTTCACGCACATTTGGATTCAAATGTACGGGATAAACCAAGTCCACGTTGGCTCTCAAAGCAATTTGCCGTACTCCAAGGCAAATCTGGCGGAACCGCTCCCCGAAGCTTTCCCGCCGGTGGCTGGTAACCAAAATTAGCGGGTGTTTTCCATTCCATGGGTCCGCCATAGGGGAAGTCGAGGGAGCGAGTTGTTTTCGAGCGTAGAACAAAGCATCAATCCCTGTGTTGCCAGTAAGGTGGATCTGATTTGCACAAACGCCTTCCCGCTGCAAGTTTTCCCTGGCCCGAAGAGTAGGGGCAAAATGAAGCTGGGAGAGTTGTGTAATCAGCTTGCGGTGAATCTCTTCGGGGAAGGGATGGGCTAGATTGCCGGTCCGCAATCCCGCCTCGACATGCGCCACCGGCATCTGCAGATAATTGGCTGCGAGGGAGGCCGCCAACGTGGAGGCAGTATCTCCCTGCACCAGAACCCAGTCCGGTTTCTCCTTTTCGAGAACTACTCGAAGCCGGTCCAGGCAGAGATGGATCACCCGGAACAGATCCTGCTCTTTTTCCATGATCTGGAGATCATAATGCGGCGTTATGCCAAACGTGCGAAGGACCTGATCGAGCATGCTCCGATGCTGAGCGGTCACGCAGATCCGCACCACAAAGAGGGCAGAAGCAGCCTGAAGTGATTGAATCACCGGAGCCAGTTTGATGGCCTCCGGTCGGGTGCCAAAGACAATCAGGATTTTCTGCTGGTATTGACTCATGAATTTCGGATCGAGGGTCGAGATTCTCTTAGGAACCGGGGCTGGCTGGTTCCACAGGTTCGGAGGGCAAAAGTTCTTCCCGTTGGCGGGACTGTTCCTGTTCCCAGGAAGAGTTTTCCGGTTGCTCTTGACCCGTCAACTCCCGGAAAAGCCGCTCATAGGCCGTAGTGACATCCTCCCACCGATAACGTTCTCGAACCCGTTCCAGGGCACGTCGCTGGTAGTCTTCGCGCTGTCGCGGATTCTCCAGAACCGCAGCAATTTTCTTTGCCAGTTCCTCAGCTGATTTTGGGAACGGGATCGCCGCTCCGTCCGCAACCTCCCGGTTCTCCGCCGTATCCAGATACAGCACGCAACGCCCGCAGCCCATCGCTTCAATCAAGGCCGGGTGAGTCCCTCCCACTTCCGTGGCATGAATATAACAGAAAGCGTGGGACTGCAATTCCTGGTACCCCTGCCCATAAATGGCGCCGGGAAAAAGAATTCGCGAGTCGGTGGTCGCCTTTAATTTCCGGATGTAATCCTGGGCATAGGGAGCATCGCCGACGATGACCAGTTTTTTTCCCGTAGCCACCCGCTCAAACGCTCGAATCACCAGCAGAGCATTGTTTTCCGGCTCCAAGCGGCTGACATATAGGAAGTACGCTTCCGTTTCCAGCCCCAGCCGGTCCAGCCAGACGCGACTTTTCAAGCGCGAGACCTCGGCGCCGTAGGGAATGAAATAGGATCGTTTGCCGTAGCGATCCCGATAATAACGCTGAATGGCCCTGGCATCGGTAACAATCGCACTGGGCAGCCAAGTGGAAAGCCACTCGGAAAGCAGGTAAACCATTTTCCCCAGGAAGTTCCACTTCTGCCGCTTCCGTTCTAACCCATCAACATTTACCACGGTTTTTTTCCCAGCTAGACGGGGGACAAAAGAAAAGATGCTGTTGGCGGCGTTACAGATCAGCACGATCTCCGCATTCTGAAACAGAACGTGCCCAACCGAAAGGAAGGTGTGGGCCACGGTGTCGAAATACTTGTGGGGGATTGTCGGGAGTAGGACGATTCGGACGCCCTTGTAATAGGGGTCACGATAGCTGATGTTGTTGGTCCGCCCATAAACCACAACCTGATGGCCCCGGTGAACCAGGCGGGAGGACAATTCTTCGGCAAAGGTCTCAAAACCGCCATAGTTTGCCGGGATGCCACGAATGCCGAGGAGGGCAATATTCATGTCAGATCTGCGGGAGCTGGCCGGGTTTCGCTGGGGTCGCGGGCAACGGCAGCAGGGAGCGCGTCCCACGATTGGGCGACGAGGAGAGGTTCGGTTTTGCCAGCAGATCCAGGGCCGCCGGGACAATCACGGGATTGAACCGAAACCACCCCTGCAGGTAGTTGTCTGACACGCGGCGACGGCGCTGGATAATCTGGCGCTTGGCCAGGGCGCGACGCCAGCTCCGCCCCACGGCGGCAAACGCGCGCAGAGAGTGTTGTTCGGCGAGAAGGCAATAGAACAAAATGGCGATATCGCGCGCCGTCACGGCCAAGAAATTCTTCCAATACAGAGGGGAAGTGACATTCTTCACTCGCATCAAAAAACGATTCTTGACGGAATGGAGATTGATCTCCGGCGGCAATTGCCGGCGGCATTCGGGGAAGACGCGGCGAACATGATAGCCCACGGCGTCGGGAAGATAAAGGCATTTCCACCCCAGCAGTTGGGCGCGCCAAGAAACATCCGCATCCTCCCGATAAAGGAAAAAGTCCTCGTCGAAGAACTCTCCCTCTACACTAACATCCTCGATCATGCCTCGGCGGTACAGAGCCGCGGCCGCGGTTGCTCCAAAAACGTAGGCGGCCTGGTTATACTCTTCCCCATCGGATCGGTGCATGCCCCGGTCAAAATGGCGGAAGGTGGGAGTGAAATAAATGCCTGCGGAATCGAGTCGCCGCTCCGGGAGGATGCACAGGCCCGGACCAGCCCGAAGTAATTTGCCGCAGACCGTTCCGATGCCGGGATCCAGGTTTCCTCCCCGGACCAAACAGGAAACAAAACTAGGAGTCAGCAAGGCATCCGGGTTTAGCGCCAAAATCCACTCGCCGCTCGCTTTTCGGATGGCTTGGTTCTGAGCCGCCGAGAAGCCCCGGTTTTCCTCATTGTAAAGAACTTGGAGGCGATCCTGATAATCTGCCAAGATGGCGCGAGTACGATCCTGGCTAGCATTATCCACTACGATAATTTCCAAAGCGGGCCAGTCCTGGGCGAATACCGATTCCAGGCAACGAGTGAGGAAGGGTTCGCTATTGTGGGTAACGATGGTAACGGAAACGATTTCTTTGGCGATTTCCATGAGTTCTGCCCAGCTATGCCATTTTTCAGGTTGGTGTAGAGTGAGGCGTATGATCTTACTCTTCTAACCCACGGCTTGCGTCCGTGTGATAGAATCCGCCCCCGAGCTGCCAATCAGACAGAATCTCGCACTACATAGTCATAAACTGCTCTAGGGTTCCCGCTGCTGCTGACCTGGGCACCAGAAAAGGACATTTGGGTCAAACCCAGGGGATTAGCTTACACCCCAGTACCGAGACCTTGCCGCGTTTCAATAGGCGCGGACCCTTTCTCCCCGTGTAGGGGACGCCCTTTGGCGTCATTCCAGAACATCATCAACTCCATCTCGATCCGCAGGCCCATGCCGCGTGACCGGGCCCCTCGAATCCCCAATCTGGCTCCCCCCTGGAAAATGCTTGCCTACATAATAAAGCAAGTTTAAATGGCAGTAAATCGGCTTTTCTGAAAAAGTCGGAATTTTCAGGGGGAAAATCGGCCCATGAATGTGCCTAGCGTACCGGCAGACGCCCAGCCCGTTTCGGCAGGAGGCCGTGGCTTCCCTGGGGAGGGAAAGGCCAAAAGTAAATTCTCCAGAATTTACCGTGTTCGATTCGGTCCGGAGATGTAACGTCCAAATACAATTCCCGTTCCGATTCTCGGAGGAGAGTCAGTAAGGCTTGCCGTTCTTCTGGTTGCCAAGGGTGGCGCTTGCGGAGGATTTTCAACAGTGAGGGAAGAAACTGAGCGATCCCGCGCAAGTAAGCCCCCGCCCGTTGGTTGCGAATGGCAGTGAGCAGCCATAACAATTGAGCCCAAACGATCCGGGGTCCCAGACGGAACCCCCACTGCCACGGATAGTGTTTCACCAATAAAAACAATTGGTTTCGAGTCGAGAATTGGAAGGCTAGAGGAGAATTTTTGCCCAATGTGGCGCTTCCGTGATGGAAGCAGATTGCCTGGGGCAAGTAGCAGCCGCGAAGCCCGTGGCGGGCAGCGCGGAAAGACCACTCCACATCTTCCAAATAGGAAACAAAATCTTCATCGAACGCACCTACCTGTTCAAAAACCGTTCGCCGAAACAAAGCTGCGGTTCCCGGTACCGAGAGAATGTTTCGAGCCAGGTCGAATTGCCCCATGTCCTTACGACCCGAGCCGAGGCGCCAAGCTAAGCCATTGAGCGAAATGGCATCTCCCACATTATCTAGAAGCGCTCCGCCAGCCTGATAAATCTTGCCGCAACAAAAGGAAATCTCCTCCTGAACATCCAACAAATTGGTGGTAAATTGGAGCCAATTCTGGTCCAGTACCACATCATCGTTCAGAATGGCTACATAGCGCGATTGGCTGGAAGCAATGCCTTCGTTCACCGCGGCGGCAAAACCCCGGTTGTTCGGAAATCGGACCAAGGCGAAGTCAAATTCTTGGGCCAATCCATCTACCCAAGAGCCAGCGCCGTTGGAGACCAGAACGGTCTTAAAGTCAAAAAATGTCTGCTGGCGCAGGGATTCCAAACACCGCCGCAGAAGGTCTCCTCGCTGCCAGGTAGGAATAATCACGGAGACCTTCGGAGCAGTATTGATGGCGATTCGCAACGTAGTTCCCTTTGTCTGAAGAATTCCATGCCGTTTCCACGGAGGGTCATAGCGAGGCCGATGCTATGTCTTTCGCCCTACGACGGAAACCCGCCAGAATCTAGCGCTATACGATGCTTTAATTACCCGGCGATTATACCAATCTTGGAGGAATCTTTGTCTTAACGGTTCGGGTTTCTGCTATAATACGGTTGCAGTAAGCCCTTGAGATTCCATTCCCCCCCACGAATTCCCCCAACGAAGCAGAGGATACCGCGATCAGTCATGGCTCCGGCCACACTTGGACGTTACCAGATTGAATCAGAGTTAGGGCGCAGCGCTATGGGTGTCGTTTATCGCGGATTTGATCCCACCATTGGCCGTTCCGTGGCCATCAAGACTATTCATTTGGACACCGGTAACCCAGATGCAGTCCGGCGCCTGCAAAGGGAAGCGCAAGCCGCCGGTATACTTTCCCATCCGAATATTGTAACTGTCTATGATGCTGGCGAGGATGATGGACTTTTTTACATAGCCATGGAACTAGTCGAGGGAGAGACTCTGCAACAGGCCATGGCCCGCCACTTGACGCCGGGGGAGCGGGCGATTCCCATTGTGAGGCAGATCGGCGCTGCGCTTGACTACGCGCATTCGCGCCAGATCATCCACCGCGATATTAAGCCGGCGAACATCATGCTGACGGAGGACCACGCGAAGGTCATGGATTTTGACATTGCCAAAACCGCTGGCGCTGGCATAACGACGACGGGCGAGATTCTTGGCACTCCCTCCTACATGTCCCCGGAATTGATTAAAGGGATGGGCGCGGATAGAAGCTCCGATTTATTCTCTCTCGGCGCGATGCTTTACGAAATGCTCACCGGCGCCAAGCCTTTCGCTGGCGACAATCTCAGCAATGTCTTTTACAAAATCTTGCAGGAGGACCCTCCTGCTCCCTCGATGGTAAACCCCTTGTTGCCTCCAGGACTGGACGGGGTGATCCTCAAAGCGCTGGCGAAGGATCCGACGGCGCGCTATCCGAACTGCGCACAATTCCTGGCAGACTTAGAAATCCATGCTGGGTTGCCAACAATTCAGGAAACACCAGGGCAGATAGCCGCCGCCTCTGTTTCCCATTCACCTGTTTCAACCGAACGAATGCTGGCCGCTATCATGTTCACCGACATAGTGGGCTACAGCGTGCTCACCCAACAGAACGAATCTTTAGCCCTGAAACTGCTCGCCGCTCACCGCGAACTGCTCCGACCTATCTTCGGCCGATACGGCGGCAAAGAGATCAAAACCATTGGAGACGCCTTCCTGGTTGAGTTCAGCAGTGCGCTGGAAGCCGCGCGCTGCGCCATGGAAGTGCAAAGAACGCTGTCGCTGCAAAACGCCGACGCGCCGCCAGAGAAACAAATTCAACTCCGCATTGGGATACACGTCGGCGACGTGGTCCATGAGAATAAGGATGTTGCTGGTGATGCCGTCAACATTGCTTCCCGGATAGAACCCCTGGCGCCGGCGGGCGGGATATGAGATTGTTTTGCCGGGAACGGCAGGTCCCTCCATGTTGACGGTAGCTGTACGGAGGGTTTCGGATGCGATCCGCAGCAGTCTGGCAGGCCGCCAGCGAAAGCCTATCCTGGCAGTGGGAGCAGGAGTTTTGCTAGCGCTGGTGGTCGGCAGCCTCTGGCAAGTGGGACGCACACTAACGCCGGTCCCTCCACCCGCCGTCCCGCTAACCGTAGCCCCATCTCCCGCAATGCCTGCGTCGCCACCTGCCACTGCGGCAGCGCCTGGAGAGCAAACGAAAGGAAGAGGGTCGCTTGGCGCGCCCGTCAAGAATACCTCTGCCAGCCCAACGCCGGTTCCGGAGGAAAACCCAGACCCGCCGGCGAAAGAAACCCTTGCCGCACCGAGTGTGTCGCCGATCCGCCGACTCCTGCGCGCGATTCCTTTGCGTTCGCGCTCTGAACCCGCAATTCCTGAGGTGGTTGGCCGCGTAGCGGTTCATACTGACCCGGCTGGGGCCAAGATTCTTATTGACGGCGAGGAAACCTCCTATCGCACGCCGGTGAATCTCCCTCTTGCTCCGGGTCGGCACCGGATTACCGTGGAGCGGAGCGGCTTTGCGAGCGAAACGCGGCAGGTGGTGGTGCACAAAGACGAAATGGTTCAGATGCGGTTGGAACTGAAGCCCAATTGAGAGTATCCTGTTCCGCGACAATTTCCGCATGTTCAAAATTCTCAGCGCCGCCGTTTTTGGAATTGATGCTTATCTCGTCGAGGTCGAGGTAGATTTAAACCCCTCGCGCAGCGATTGGTATTTCACCACCGTGGGTCTCCCCGATGCGGCGGTGAAAGAAAGCCGCGACCGCATTCGGTCCGCATTGCGCAATTGCGGTTACGCGCTACCGGCCCAGAACATCACTGTCAACCTGGCTCCGGCGGATATGAAAAAAGAAGGTTCCGGTTTTGATCTGCCGATTGCGCTGGGCGTGCTGGCCAACATGCAAGAGTTGAGCACTGATCACCTTTCCGAATATCTTTTTGCGGGGGAGTTATCGCTCGATGGGTTGCTGCGGCCGGTGAAGGGGCTACTACCCGTAGCCGTAAAAGCGCGGGAATTGGGCATCCCAAACCTAGTGATTCCCGCCGCGAACGGGCGGGAGGCGGCTACGGTGGAAGGCTTGCGCGTGTTTGCCCTGAAGGCACTGCCGGAAGTCATTGAACTACTGCGCCAGCCGGAGAACTTTTCCCCGCTCCGGCTGGAACCGAAGGAGCTTCTGGGGCAGGAAGTTATTTCACCCGTGGACTTTCGCGACGTGCGCGGCCAGGCTTCGGCCAAGCGGGCGCTGGAAGTGGCGGCAGCGGGCAACCACAATATTCTGATGATTGGCCCGCCGGGTTCAGGCAAAACGATGCTCGCCAAGCGCCTGGCCACTATTATGCCGCGTCTCAGTTTCGAGGAGGCCATCCAGACCACCAAGGTGCATAGCGTGGCCGGGTTGCTCGACCCGGCTCAGGGGCTGGTTTCTTTGCGGCCATTCCGCGCACCGCATCACACGATTTCTGACGCCGGGCTGATTGGCGGTGGCGTCATTCCTCGCCCCGGAGAAGTCAGCCTGGCGCACAACGGGGTGCTGTTTTTGGACGAACTGCCGGAGTTTCCCCGCAATGTGCTCGAGGTGCTCCGTCAGCCGCTCGAAGACGGGCGCGTCACCATCTCTCGCGCTTCCATGACGCTCTCCTTCCCTGCCACCTTCATGCTGGCCGCCGCCATGAACCCCTGTCCCTGCGGTTACTTCAACGACTCTTCGCATGAATGCACCTGCACGCCCCCGCTGATCCAACGCTATGTCTCCAAAATTTCCGGCCCGCTGCTCGACCGCATTGATATTCACATAGATGTTCCAGCGGTCAAGTTCCGCGAATTGCGCTCATCGAACTCCATTGAAAGCTCTGCAGAAATCCGGGAGCGGGTCGAACGGGCGCGGCAAATGCAGCAAGAACGGTTTGCCGGGAGCAAGATTTATGCCAACGCCCAGATGACCCCGCGCCTGATCCGCAAATACTGCCGCCTGGATGAGGCCTCGGAGCAGTTGCTCGAAAGCGCCATGAACCGCCTAGGCTTGAGCGCCCGCGCCCACGACCGCATCCTAAAAGTTGGCCGCACCATCGCCGACCTGGAGGGAATGCCCGAAATCGCCTCCAAACACATCGCCGAGGCCGTGCAATACCGCTCGCTCGACCGTACCTATTGGGCGTGAGGAGGCAAAAACGGAGAGCAAAGAGGTAGTTAGCGGGAGAGCTTCTCTTGAAGCAATTGGAACCATTGCCTGAAACCGAAAGTCAGCGGGGCAACTTCAGGTCGCAGTTCGCCGAAATTGCCGAAACTCTTTCTAAGCACGGTATTTTGGTGCTTGGCGCTGTGTATTTTGCAGGGTTCCTCACTGTTACACAATACGAAGCTGATTTCGGCATCATCCAATTTTCCCCTGTGAGGACGCGGATTCTCTCCGCAGGTCTGTTGTTTGTTGCATTAGCTTTCGTGACATCCATGGCAGCACTGACTTTATATGAGGTGTTTCCCTCACGGCTGACGGAACAGAACTCCGAAACTGAAAATCAGAAACTAATAAAATTCTATAGATGGTGTTCACTTGCTCCCAACTTCTACCTGGTCTGTCTTGGTATTAGCGCCGTCGTAAATTGGTACAGTGTGTTACAGCCCTCACCACCTGCAAAGTTGATTTTGGTTCAGAGCATTCTTGCATTCGCGGCATTCGCGTTACTAATGGTTTGGGCTTTATTCGCCCAACATAAATTTGAGGCCAAACCGGGTCGTGTTGCGATCCTCGCAATTCTTGTAGTAGGAGCCGTCATAGCCACACAACTCACATCAGGTCTTCTCAGACCAGTTTTTTCAAACTTTTGGTTCATATTCTGGCTATGGATCACGGGAATGGTGGGAGTAATTCTCTTCCTTGGGTTCAAACGTCTTGACGATCAACCTGCATCGGCTACTCTCGCCCTCGTTCTTATACTCCTGCCGGTATGGCTATTTGCGAAAAAAGTCTACCCCCAAATTGATGCATCTTGGGGTGGGGGGAAACCGAGGGCGGCATTGCTATACCTTTCATCCGCGATGCCCTTCTCCCAACAGCTTAATGTAGAAGTCTTAATGATTGATGAAACGGATTATGGATACTACGCGGTTCTTCCCGATGATCGCACGAAGGCTGTCTTCGTCCGCCGAGACGCAGTTAAAGCGATCACTTTTCCCAGATGAAGTGAACTTAGCGGGAATGAGCGGAGGTGTGCAACACATCGCCGAAGCCGTGCAGTACCGCTCGCTGGATCGTCCGTATTGGACGTAAGGACGCGCCTGTAGCTCTTCCCTAGAAAACTTCTGACAGGCGGAGTAGAATACCCCTATCGATTGGCGGGAGGTGCATCATGGCGAAAGCGATCAAGTGTCGTGACATCGGAGTGGACTGCGATTTTGAGGCTCGGGCGGAAACCGTAGACGAGCTCCTGAGAAAGTGCGCCGAACATGCCAAGAGTGATCACGGGATGAACGAAATCCCAGCAGAGATGGAGGCGAAGGTACAAGCCGCTATCCGCGACGTTTAATTCGTCTCGATAATCAGGTCCGGTTTGGTTTTCGGACTCTCTGGATCGGCGGGTGGTGGTGAATCCTGCGTCCGGAGCTTTTTCAGCGCTTCTTTATAAGCCAGGACTGCGCGAGGATATCCGGTGCCTGCGCCAAAGTATTTTCCGAGCGCGGCTGCATTGTCTTGGTGCCAGCCGTGTTTGACCAGGAAATTGGCGGCGCTATAGATGGCGTCGATAGGTTTGGCGAGATCCACAATCCCATCCCCATCGCCATCAGCCCCGTACAATTCCGCCGATTTGGGGAGGAACTGTGCTGGGCCTAAGGCTCCCCCGTAAGAACCTCGGACATCGAAACAATCATTTCCCGTGTTCTTGCAATAGACCGCCAGCGCGATCAGATTCGCTGCGAACCACTTCCAGCGGCTTTCTTCTTCGCTGTTCATCATGGTTGTGTAGAACACGTTGAAAACAACGTAATCACCGGTATAAGAACCAAAGTTGCTCTCTAATCGCAGGATTCCGGCCAAGACCTCTTTATCCACTCCGAAATCCTGTTGGGCGCGGTTCAAGACGTCCGCGTACTCCTGCAGGAATTTTTCTCCCCGGCCGACGGATTCTGGCTCCACCAGTTGGGCGACAACCTTATCCCAATCAATCTTCCGGGGCTGCACCTCGTGCCGCGGATAGAGTTTCAAACGGGGGTCCTGGAAGAACGCTTCCGCCTCCGAGCGCGAAAAGCCGGCGTTCGTAAGTTCCGAAACAATAAATTCCACGCGCTCGTTGGGTGGCGGAGCGGCTGCCAGGAAAACTGCAAAGATGAGCGGTAGCATTGCTGCTATTTTACCTTGACTGTTGTCGTATCGAGATCAGATTTTTCATGCCTTTAATAAGGTTTGTTTTTGAATAACATTTGGATCATTGGAATTCCCTGCGGGCAGGCATATCATAAATACAATGGCGGATAAAGCGCAGCGTTGGGCGGAAAACACCCCTGGCGATTTCTTTGTAGATCGCACCTGCATTGACTGCGACCAGTGCCGGGAGATCGCGCCGGAAACGTTCGGGGACGCGCCGAGCCATGCCGCCGTCTATCACCAACCAAACTCTCCGGAACATGAACGTCGCGCTCTGATGGCGCTGGTTGCGTGCCCGGTGGGCGCCATTGGCAGCGAGCGACGCCATAACCTGGCCCCTGCCGTAGAAGCCTTTCCCGAACCGATTGAAAACAACGTGTATTTTTGCGGGTTCGCTTCAGCGAACTCCTACGGCGCTTCGAGCTACCTGATTGTGCGACCAGAAGGCAACGTGTTGATGGATTCGCCGCGCTTCGCCTCTCGTTTGGTCCGGAAAATCGAGCAGATGGGCGGCATTCGCTGGATGTTCCTCTCACACGTGGACGACATCGCCGACCATGCCAAATTCCGGCAGCATTTCGGGTGCGAGCGGATCATCCATCGCCGGGAGATTCATTCTAGTATTGCCGACATCGAGCAACAGATCAAGGGCGATGAACCGCAGTGGATCGCACCTGACTTGCTGGCGATTCCCACGCCGGGGCACACCCGCGGCCACACGGTATTGCTCTACCGGGAACGGCTTCTTTTCACCGGAGACCATCTATGGTGGTCGCCAGAGCGCCAGAGCCTTTCAGCATCTTCTTCTTACTGCTGGTACTCCTGGAAGCGGCAGATCGAGTCCATGGAGCGTCTGTTAGACTACCCGTTTGAGTGGGTTTTGCCCGGTCATGGACGGCGCTATCACGCCAGCGCTGATGAGATGCACGATCTCTTGGCCCGCTGTGTGGCCTGGATGCGGCAGGCTGCTTGATATATTGGAACGCCTGTTTCCCTGCGTGGTAAAATTGCTCATACAATCTTTTTAGAAGAGAAGTCGACATGGAACAACCCGTCATTTTGAGTGTGGTCCGAACGCCTATCGGAAAATTTTTAGGAACACTCACACCGCTGAATGCCCCAGATATGGGAGCGATCGTGGTACGCGAGGCGGTCTCGCGCGCAGGGTTGAAACCCGAGCAGATAGAGGAAGTCATTCTGGGCAACGTGGTCACGGCGGGCCTGGGGCAAAACCCTGCCCGCCAGGCTGCCCTGAAGGCGGGGATTCCCGACAAAGTGGCGGCGTTGACGGTGAACAAAGTGTGCGGCTCGGGCTTGAAAGCCATCGGGCTCGCGGCGCAGGGCATTCAGGTGGGCGATACGGAGATTGTCGTCGCGGGGGGGATGGAGTCCATGTCGAACGCCCCTTATCTTTTGCCGAGGGTCCGTGAAGGCTATCGCTTCGGCCACGTGCAACTGCTGGATGCGGTCATTCGCGATGGCCTTTGGGACGTTTACGAAGACTACCACATGGGCTGCACCGGCGAGGTTGTGTCGGAGAAGTACCGCGTCTCGCGGGAAGAGCAAGATGAATACGCTTTCCGCAGCCACCAAAAGGCAGTGGCGGCCATGCAGGCCTGCCGCTTTGAGTCGCAGGTCGTTCCCGTATCCGTCCCGCAGAAGAAGGGCGATCCGATTCTGTTTGCCAAGGACGAGTCCCCGCGCGCCGACACGACATTGGATGCGTTGCGCAAACTGAAGCCGGTTTTCAAAGAAAATGGCACAGTGACCGCTGGCAATGCCTCTCCGATGAACGACGGCGCGGCGGCGGTGGTTGTGGCATCCGAGAAAACAGCCACCAAGCTGGGCAAAACTCCCCTGGCACGCATCGTTGGACAGGCCGTGAGCGGGATCGCTCCAGCGCTGGTGATGATGGCCCCAGTCGAGGCCATCGAAAAGCTCCTCAAGAAGCTGAGATGGGACCGCAACGAAGTAGATCTTTATGAGCTAAACGAGGCCTTCGCAGTACAGTCAGTCGCGCTGATTCGGGAATTGCGCTTGAATCCTGAAAAAGTCAATGTCAACGGGGGCGCGGTTGCTCTGGGTCATCCCATTGGGGCCAGCGGCGCACGTATCCTGGTGACTTTGTTGCACGAGATGATGGCGCGCAACGCGCGGCGGGGAATCGCCGCTCTGTGCTTGGGCGGCGGTAACGCCATAGCCATGGCCGTGGAGCGCTGACGGCTATCCGCCGGAGGGGTAGTAGCCTTTGCGGGCCTGGATGCGGTGGCCGTTGCGATGTACCTTGATTTCGATCCGTCGGAAGCTGCGGTTATGGGCAGTGTTGGTCGGCGAATAGCCCAGGCTGTACTGGCTGCGCAGTTCCTCAGAAATCTGATCGAAGGCTCGGGTCAACTCTTGCCTGCTCCCAGCGCGGAAGACTCGTCCGCCGGTTTCTTCCGCCATTTCCTTCAAGACCGATTCGCCCTGGTAAGCCGCGCCCCCAAAGCCATAAAATCCCCGATCCATAAAGAGAATTCCATACACGATGGAGTCTGTTCTCTGCGCAGCCTCTACGGCCCGTTCGAGATCGACCTTGCTGCCATGGTCCTGACCGTCGGTTATCAGAACCAGAGCCTTGCGTCCCACTTCTTTTCCCAGAACATCCTGGGAAGCCAGATATACGGCATCGTAAAGGCGAGTGCCGCCGGTGTGCGTCGAAGAGGGGAACGGACCGCTGTTTGGGCTGCCTCCACCGCCGGTGACTCGAATGTCCGCTAGGGCTTGGCGCAAAAAGTCCACACTACCAGTCACGTCCTGCAATAAATTCACATTGATATCAAAATTGATCAAAAAGGCCATGTCGTCTTTTCGCAAGACCTGTTCAAAAAAGGAGGCAGCGGCTTCGCGTTCTTCCTCAATGAGCCGTTGCTGGCTGATGCTGGAATCCACCAGCAGCCCCAGTGTGAGAGGAAGCTGCGTTTCCCGAGAGAAATAAGTAATCTGTTGTGGCTTGCCATCCTCGCGGATTTCAAAGTCTGATTTTTCGAGGTTCGAGACTAATCGCCCCTTGTTGTCCCTGACGGCGCAAAGTACATTGACTACGGAGACTTCGACCTTAATGGTCGGTTCGGGAATCTGTTGGGAGGATAGCGGGAGCTCAGCGAGCAGAAAGCTGAACCCGATCCGGGAAAGTTTGGAAAGGCTCACAAACGTCCTCTCTTAATAGAAATTCTATTCTCTTCTGATGTCGGCGGGTACCTCTCGGTTGTCTGACAAATCGTTGTGTGACAAATCAATGTGATTCCGGCTTCGGATCGGCGTAGATGTCTGTCAGCTCTAAGTGGAGGGCCGTTTGACCATTGAAATCATTCCTGCCTAAGGTAAAGGCGATATTGAAACTAGAGTTCCCGTGCGGCAGTTCCTTAAGCAGAGCGGCCTTGCGCCAGCCGATGGCGCTGATCACCCGACCCTCTTGTTCGACCTGTATCTTCAAATGCTTGTCTTTGAGCAATGCCGCTTGCCCCAACCGCTGCACATTGCGACTGCAAAAAACAGGCTGAGGATTTCCATATCCATGCGGCGCCAGCTTCTCCAATTCTCCCCAAAGAGATGGAGAAAGATCGCCCAGGGAAATCTCGGCGTCAATCTCCAGTTCTGGCATTTGGTCTTCGGGGGAAATTGACCGCGCCGCATATTCGTTCAGCCGCCGGCGCAATTCTTCGATCCGCTCTGCCGGCAATTGGAATCCCGCCGCTTGCGCGTGCCCGCCGAAGCGCTCAAAAACGTCCTCGCAACTGGTAAGGGCCTGAAGCAGGTGAAACTTCTCCAGCGAGCGGCCGGAGCCATGCCCGGCATTTCCCTGGCGTGCGATGACCAGCACAGCCGTCCGGCGAAAACGCTCCAGCAAACGGCTGGCGACAATTCCGAGCACTCCGCGATGCCACCCTTCCCCATCCACCACCAGAAAGCTATCAGAGAAACCTTCTGGAGACTTTTGATAGCGAGATTCAATTTCGGAAAGAATTTGCTGCTCGGCATTCTGACGTTCGGAGTTCAAGCGGTTCAGCTTCAACGCCAGCTCCTGGGCGCGATCCGGCCCGGCCAGCGTGAGCAGTTCAATCACATCCTGAGCGCTCTCCATGCGGCCCGCCGCATTCAACCGGGGAGCCAGGCGGAAACCCACATCCCCGGCGCTGATAAATTTGCCGTCCAATCCTGCTGCTTCCAACAAAGCCTTCAAGCCGGGATTAACCGGCAGTCGCAATCCCTCCAGCCCAATTCGGGCGATCACGCGATTCTCTCCCACTAGCGGAACATTGTCGGCGATGGTCCCGATGCAAACCAGCTTCAGAAACGATGGCAACAGGCGGCTGAGCCGGGCCGAGCCTGCCGGGTGCTTCTCCAAGAGCGCGTGAACCAATTTGAAGGCCACGCCAACACCGCAAAGATTCTTTTCCGGATAGGGGCAATGGGGCTGCTTGGGGTTGAGGACCGCGACCGCACGAGGAATCGCCTCCGAGGAATTATCCCTCTCGGCGGGCAAGTGATGATCGGTGATGATGCAGTCCAGGC